>NZ_JADEXU010000007.1 GCF_015206895.1 Nostoc sp. LEGE 12450
GGAGTAGGGAGATGGGGAAGCAGGGGAAGAAGAACTATTGATATCTTGAGCCATGCCCAATGCCCCATGCCCAATGTCCTATTCCAATTCTAAGTTAATTGTGCAGTAGTTAAGGCTGTAGCGATCGCCCAGCCATCGACCAATAGTAACAGCAGTGTGAATCCTAGTAAAATCAGGTACATCCACGGCTGTGCTAAAGGGCGAACATCTGTAGTATCAATACCTGTCTTTGCTTGGACAATTTGCACGAAACGGGCAAATCCAGTTACACGCATTGGTAGTAAATAAGCTTTCCCATCCTGGCTGAGGAAGTAATAAACTAGCCCTCCTTGACCAGTGGTGCGGGGTTTTAACTCTTTCACCTCTGACCAAGGTAAAGACCAGCCTTTACGAAAAAAGCGAGGCACCCAGGCGGGGTAAGTAACCTGAATTCCTTGGTCATCTAATATTACTTGTTCAGTCAATACAACGTACAAGGCAACTAAACCGATGCTAATCCCTATCCACAAAAATTCTGGCGGTACGGGTGCGTCTGTTACCTGCGATAAAAAGGGTAATGGGACTGTGAGTGCTATGTATAGACTCAACAGCGTTATCCGAATTAAAGGAGACAGACGAAAAATAGAAACTGAGATATTGGCTGAGTTTGCTGTCACGGCTTAATTACAATGCTTTTCTTCATTGTAGGGTAGGTCTATGTCTTAGTTGGACTGTTGAAATAGGGTAGCCACTTTAATAATTTGTAATGGGCTACGCCCCACTACGCTCTAAGCAAAGCTATGCCGCAGGCTTTACGTAATTCGTAATTACTAATTCTTTAAGGTAAATACTTTTGCACTACAATCCAGCCAGTAAGGGATACCCAGGCAAATCCTATAAACAGAATAATATTTATGCCGATGTGTAAGGGTCTAGCCCAAGACCGTCTGGCACTAATTTGAGTGGCACTGAAAGCAGACAGTAAAACTAATGCTACCACTATCAATCCAGCGACCAAGTGTGACGAGTGACCTAAAGAACCAAAGTGCCCTAAAGTCCCAACAATGCCGATCGCCAGCAATAGTAGCACTAAACTTACCATGCTGATGCCCATTGTATAGTGGAGCGATCGCACCCCTTTATTTCCGCCCATAAATGGCGTAATAAAAGGAAATTGCTGCGAAGTTCTCGCTCGAAACATTAAAACGCCGGTGATTGCTAACATCAGATATGCCAGCAGGGACAAACCCATCGACCAGGCCGCTATTTTCCACAACCAAAGAAATGAAGGCAGATTCATAAGAATGATTGTAGATGAGAGTGGGCAGTGGGGAAATCAGGAGATAAGGTGACAAATTGCAACAAGTCTTTTACCTTGTCTCCAACTCTCCTTGTTTCCATGTCCCATGCCCAATATAAAAAGGGCTGCCGAATTCAGCAACCCTAAAATTGAGTCAAATTGTTTTTTTTAATTAACAGCTGCTAAAGAGCGACTTGTAAGGGTTTTATACTATCTCCAGTGTTTGTATTAATTTGCTGCACCAATGATTTGGTATTAATAGGGTCTTTTCCAGATAATGAGTCTGTATCAAACTCATGAGTACTGGATTCTTCGAGCATCAGGCGATCGCACGGAATCTTATCGGATAAAATTGCACTTGCCATCATCCCTGTATGAATCTCCAATTGGCCTTTTCGGGGAGCTTCAAAAACTAAACGCTGTCCAGGGAAAACAACCCTTTCAAAGTACCAGTTGGGAATATTGCAGATGCGAGCCACCTGTATTTTGCTCGTGGCATTAATGTAGCAGCAGAGAATTTTTCCCGATTGCTCAGGTGGTAGAGGATCTAATATTTGAGCCATAACTGCTGAGGAGCTTTACGCCACAATTTTACATTACACTGGGCAAGCCTAGCACTCACTGATCCCCAGTTGCTGTAACTGTGAATACCAACTGTGTCTTTAGAGATTATTTCTTCCTAAAGGTATATTTTTAGTTATAAAAATTTTGTAACTATTCGTAGCTTTTTCGGAATTATACACTATACACAAAAGTTTTTAAGATTTTTATCCTGGTATCAAAGCTTTAATTCTCTTAGGGCAGACAAGACGACGATCCCCTTGCTTTTCGCCTAGCGAGTAAGGGAGTTTTGCCGTTTCATCTATCCCAGGATTAATAGGCTGGGATCATCGCTTAATGAATAAACTCAATGTTATGGTAAAGCTATATGAAAAATATCTTCATAAAGCCTATCTATAAACTCTATGTATGTTTTATGCATAGCAATTTTAGCGTTTCCTGCAATTGCTAATATTAGTTTTCTCACTACCAGCAATCAAATGAAATGTCAAGTGCGATCGCGATAATTAAAACCCAATAAAACAAGCACACACTTTAAAACTGGATGTTTTTCTCGCTTTCTCCAAAGATTGGCAAGATGGAAGTCAAAACACAGATGATGGAAAATCGAATTCTTTACGTTCGCCTTCCTTGTAACCCCATCTTTCCTATTGGGGTTGTCTACCTGAGCGATCATGTCCATAAGCAGTTTCCTAATATTGAACAGCGCATCTTTGATTTAGGAACAGTGCCACCTTTAGACTACAATTCTGCTCTGGATCGCTGTATCGATGAATTTAAACCTACACTGCTAGTATTTTCTTGGCGGGATATTCAAATTTATGCCCCAGTTGGTGGACGTGGTGGTAACCCACTGCAAAACGCCTTTGAATTTTATTACGCTAAGAATCCTCTATTAAAACTACGTGGCGGATTGGGCGGTTTACGAATCTTCATCGCTTACTATGTAGAGTTATGGCGAAACCAGGGCTTAATCAAACGCGGTTTAAAGCGTGCCCAAAAATATAATTCTAATGCCCGTGTAGTTGTAGGTGGTGGTGCAGTTAGCGTATTTTACGAACAGTTGGGTAAAAGCTTACCCCAAGGGACAATTATTTCTGTAGGTGAAGGTGAAACCCTGCTGGAAAAACTTTTAAGTGGAAAAGATTTTCGAGATGAACGCTGTTACGTTGCGGGAGAAACCCAACCACGAAAACGCCTGATTCACGAACAACCCACCCCACTAGAAAAAACAGCTTGTAACTACGACTATATCGAAACCATCTGGCCGGAATTTAACTTTTACCTGCAAGAAGAAGACTTTTATATAGGTGTACAAACTAAGCGTGGTTGTCCCCACAACTGTTGTTATTGCGTTTATACGGTTGTCGAAGGCAAACAAGTACGCATTAACCCAGCAGATGAAGTAGTTGCTGAGATGCGCCAATTATACGATCGCGGCATTCGCAACTTTTGGTTTACCGATGCCCAATTTATCCCCGCACGAAAATTTATCGACGATGCCATAGAGCTATTGCAAAAAATCGTCGATTCTGGTATGACAGATATCCACTGGGCAGCATATATCAGAGCCGACAATTTGACACCCGAATTGTGCGACTTGATGGCGAAAACCGGGATGAATTACTTTGAAATCGGTATTACCAGTGGTTCTCAAGAACTCGTGCGGAAAATGCGGATGGGGTACAACCTGCGAACCGTCTTGCAAAACTGCCGTGACTTAAAAACAGCTGGTTTCAACGACTTAGTTTCCGTCAACTACTCCTTTAACGTCATTGACGAACGTCCCGAAACCATCCGCCAAACCATCGCTTACCACCGCGAGCTAGAACGGATTTTTGGTGCTGATAAAGTTGAACCTGCCATCTTCTTTATTGGACTACAACCCCATACCCATTTAGAAGAATACGCTTTCAAAGAAGGCATCCTCAAACCAGGGTATGATCCAATGAGTTTGATGCCGTGGACAGCCAAAAAGCTCCTCTGGAATCCCGAACCCCTTGGTTCATTCTTCGGCGAAGTCTGCTTGCAAGCTTGGCAACAAAACCCCAACGATTTCGGACGCGAAGTCATGAAAATCTTAGAAGAAAAACTGGGTTGTGCCGACTTAGAAGCAGCACTTTCCGCACCAATAGAAACGAAAGAAAAACAGTTAGCGGGTATATCGTAGAAAACACGAATTCTGATTTTATCCCCCTCTCTTTCTCTGTGTCCTCTGTGCCTCTGCGGTTATTTTTACCAAATCCCATGTTAGAAGGTTCAATCTTACAAAAGCTAGAAACAGCCCATCGCCATACCACCAGGCCAATTCGATTCGGTGTTTACTACAAAAATACCCTAGTTGCCCTGTGCCACGCTCTAGAAGACCATATCTTAACAGATGACGGTACACCCCTAGTTATCACAGCCTTTCAACAGGGGAAATGGTATCTACAAGAAGCTAAACGATATGCAGACATCGCCCAGCGTAGCCGCCAAATTGCCATCATGGCCGCCTCTGAATCTGGCTTTGCTGAACATCCTACCAGCCAGCTACCCAATGTAGACTTAGTAGGATTAGATGCAGGCGATCCAGTTGAACAGGAGTGGCACTTAATTATTTTATCGCCTAAATACACAGCAATGGTAATTTGTCAAGAATTATCAGAAGCTGATTATGGCAGCGCTGGAGTACCGACATCAGACTTAGAGCGCAAATTCTATGGTTTGTGGACATTTGAGCCGGAATTAGTCCAAGAGACAGCAGAAATAGCGATCGCTCACATCAAAAAATACAACCCAGAACTGGCTCAAAAACTTACAGCCGATAAAGAACAAATTGTACCGTCAATGGCCAGATCGGAAAATTTAGGCGCAGTTGTCTCTCGTGTCGTAGATTACCTCCAGACTGGGCAAGATAATTTATCCATCCCCACAGCACCTCAGAAACAAACCCTAGATCGCAACTTGGTTTCCAACGAAATCCAAGCCTTTTTGCGAATGGCGCAACTAATGGATATGGCAGATGTCAACAATCCAATGGCAGCTGCGGAAGTGGTTGTACTTGCTGAAGCGATCGGCCAACTTTTGGATCTTCCCGCATGGCAGATTAAAAGATTGCGCTTGGCGGCTTTGTTACATCGCATAGATCCGTTACAAAAAGCAGAAAGCGTTCTCACAGATGGTATATCCACACGCTACCAAGAAGATGCTCCCAGTTGTCCTTTAACTTGTCCCTTAGTACCAGGAGCACAAGTATTGCGAACTATGCCAAGATTACGAGCAGTTGCCCAAATTATTACTCACCAAAGCGAGTGGTGGAATGGCACAGGGGAACCAGCAGGTTTAGCTGGAGATGAAATTCCCCTAGAATCGAGAATTTTGGCATTATTGGCAGACTTTCAGTGGCGAGTTAATGAGCTAAAATCGTCAAATCAAAGCCGGGAACAGATATTTACTCAAGCTTTAGATGAATGCAAACAGCAACAATCTAACCGCTTTGACCCTAAACTTGTAGATACCCTAACTTTATTAGTTATGGGTTTACAACAGGGACTCGACTTACCCATCATGACACCCAAAGTCAGCGCCGGCATCTGGATACTGGATTCCCAATGGGATAGCCACAGCAAGATAAGTGAGCAGATTGGTAGTTACTTTACATGAATATTGAAGCCATTAGATTAGGAAAACTCAAACAACTTCCAGGGGCAAATTTAGAAGACGAGGAACTCTCCCGACTGGATTTAAGCCGGATTAATCTTGCTGGTGCTACCCTTGTCGGCACTAATTTTGCTGGTTCTAAACTCGAAGGTGGACATTTGGAGGGGGCAAATTTGATGGGAGCCAACCTCCAAGAAACTGACTTGCGGGCGAATTTGATGGGAGCCAACCTGATGCAAGCAGATTTAACGGGTGCTGACTTGCGGGGTAGTAATTTGCGTGGCGCTAACTTGATGGGAGCAAGACTCAGTGATGTGTCATTGGTAGGTGCTTTCTTGAGTGGTGCCAATTTGATGAACGTCAACTTACAAGGCGTTGATTTGCGCGGTGCTGACTTGCGCGGTGCAAACCTGACTGGGGCAAATCTCAAAGGTGCAGATTTGAGTCGCGCCGATTTGCAAGGTGCTTTATTGAGTGAAGCAAACCTTGAAGAAGCTGACTTGCGGGGAGCGAATTTGGCAGGGGCGAATTTTTCAGGAGCGAATTTACTTTGTGCAGAGTTAGAAGGTGTAAATTTGAGCGGCGTTAATTTGAATAAAGCGTGTGTGGTGGGGACAGTGGTTGAGACACTTGCGTAAATATTGCACCAAAAAACCACCTATGCCGATTATTTGTATTTTTGAGGACTACCCAGAATGACACCCGTCGCTGCACAAGTCTCAATCACCGCGATCATTCCCATCTTGACTGCGATCGCAAATTGGCAATGGGAACAGTTTAAAGAACTGGAGGCAGATTTATGTATCCTAGTATGGAGTAGAGGTATGGCAAGAGGTTTTTAATTTCCGTCTCAAGCTAGCACTGGATAAAGATTCTGACAGATGGCTTTTGATGCTGCGTACCGTAGCCACTTTTTCATCACCAAACCCTCTGAATATTATAGGTATCAAAAGCCGAATCACGACTAATCAAAACAAGGGAATGATTCATCGCCTGTGCCACCAGAATACGATCAAACGGATCTCGATGATGCAGTGGTAAATAACGGAATTGAACAGTATCGGTAAAGGTAATAGGGAGAATCGTTATACCCGCAGCAATTAGTTTAGGTTCAATCTCTTCAAAAGCACCCTGTAAGAATAGTTTTCCAATGTTGAGTTTAATCGCCATTTCCCAAAGACTTGCAATACTAAAGAAAACAGCCTCAGCAGATTCAATTTTTTCTCTAGTTAACACTGGCAGGGTGGCATCATTCGAGACAAACCAGATAAAAGCATGAGTATCCAATAGTAATCTATTCATTCCATATATTCTTTCATATCTTGAAGCGGCTCATCAAAGTCATTAGGCAATGGCAGAACAAACATTCCTTTCATCGTTCCAGCAACGCGATGCTTGTTTGTCTGCTTTTCTTCGGTAGAGTTTTTAGCGTGCTTCTCTATCAAAAACTCAATGTAATGAAGTACTTCCGTCTGAAGAGACTCAGGGAGTTCTTCTAATTTTTCTAAAATGACTGGCTGTATCATTGTTGTTTCTCCTTGGCAATTTTTATGAAAAACATCACAGCTATATTTGTTTGAATCTCAAATACATTTTAATCCGGTTTGGATAAGCACTTTAATATCATGTCCTCTTGATTACTTACTAAACCCCAAGAACCCCACCCCGCCAAAGCTTATTGCTGCTACAGCCTTATATCTGGGAGTACCAGTGATTAGTCGAGATAGCAAAATTCAACTATCTAGTGTTAATACCATTTGGAGCCAGTAAAAAGGAAGCTTAGTGGAATAATGAGTAATAAAGCTGAATATTATTAATATTTTTATTTTCATATATGAGGCGATCGCTCAGTTCGCCCTCGTATCCACAAAGCTAGTACACTCATTAACAACACCCCCATCACTCCTTGTAGGGGATTATTATTCACACCAGTTACCCAATCAGGAACCTGACCAGAATATTTAACTAATCCGCCAACATTAATAATGTAGTAGCCCCAAACTAAACCACCATGCAAACCAATTAGTAAACCCAAGCGTCCCCTCCGCCAACGCTTTCCCCATACCTGCGTTAACCCCAGCAGGACTAAAGCTGGAAATTGTGGCAGTGTATGAATAATTGCCTCCAAGGGTTTAATAAAATGCAATGTAGCAAAGGCAGTTGCATCTGTCCATAATGCCACACGCGGACTGTAATCTCGTTGTAATTCATCTAGCAACCAGCCTCGGAATAACAATTCCTCAGCAAATCCGATGCCCAAACCAACAAGTAAACCCTCTAAAATAACTTTCAGCAAAAAAACTTTTGGTTGTTGCCACACCAACCAACCCAATAAACTTTCTACCCCAAAAAGTATCAGAATATTAATTATCCCCATAGCCAAACCACGCAGCAAATCCACACCGTTTTGTCGCGTGAATTCTAAGCCATAATGCCGGAGAATTTGGGGCTCCTGGTAGACATATTTACCCCATAGTCTCAGGAGAAAAATAAATACTGTATATAACAATACCAATGTCAATATACTTTCTAAGTTTGAATCATGCACTAGTAAGTATATTGGTGCAGCTAATGGCAACCATAGCAACAATAAAGTCAAAATAAAACAACCCAGCCTAATAGAGGCAGGGCGTTCAGCTAAACGGACAAGGTTTTTTTTCATACCAATGTTAAGTCACCAGCCAATACTCTATATTTCAACTAATGACCAATAACTATTCATCAGGTTCAATCGTGCTACTTAAACCGTGACTTATCAATGTTTCGCAATAGAACTCAGCGTGTTCCAGAGCGCAAGTAATGACTAAAGCTAGCCCGTTAGTATGGGCTTCCATCATGATGCTAACAGCCTGGGGTTGGGTAAGGCTTGGTACAGTGGCTATTAGTGACTGCACAACATGCTCCATAGAATTGTAGTCATCGTTATGGAGCAAAACGCGATATCGAGGCGCTAGCTTACGAATTGTGGAAGGCTTTTCAATAGTTTCAACTGACACGGCTCTTTGCTCTTTTCTTGTTGATTCACTACTACAAAGTGTCTGTGTAGCGATCGCTTAACAGTTATTTACCTATTCTATAGTATCTCTGTTGAGATACTATGCTAGAAAAACCGCTCTACTTAGTTTTGCGTAGCCACTTCCGAGGCAGATGTCTGAGACATAGTTGCCGTGAGAGTGCTACCCTAATCTTACAGAAGGTTCCTTAAACGTAGCGCATTTTCATTTTTAAAATTAAGGAAATTGCAAAATAATCCTTGCCCCTGACCCAACTCCATAATCATGGACATTAGCCTAGATTTTCTTCAACCAGGACAAATTGTGTCTTTAGAGCATGGCGATAGAAATCTGTATGCAGAAGTCATTCAATTTGTAGTTTCCCGGCAGTTGTGCTGGGTGCGTCCTTTACTAATGGTGACTTTGATTCAAGAATCGCCGCTAATTACCGATTTGCGAGATGCGTCTGACTTGCTTTGGCCTGCAAATTTATTTCGACCAGCATTAGACACAGAAGTAATTACCTTCTTGAGTCAAGTTTTAGCAAAAGAACCAAAAACTGAGCCTGACTCAGCCGCCAAGCAGCAACTTAATCAATTTATTCACCAATTATGGTCAGCATATCAATAGGCATAGGGCAAAGGATATGACTAGAAGTTAGTTTATCTGGAGCGCCAACAGCCATACTGATGATATCAACTCCCTTCGCAACGAGTTCATTATGCTTGTGGACAATTTCAGCAAACAGAAAGGGAGGAATTTTTTCTCGGCGTTTAGCGAACTACATAGCGATTTACTCCGAATGCACAATAATGTAGAGGGTTATTAGCACGGTTTACGCCATTCTAGTTATTTAAATAATCAACCTTAGAGAAAAATACAAACAATAATATCGCTCTTATTATCCCACCTGCCTTTATTAAAACTTGTTTTACTAACTTGGAATCTTGATTACTTCAGTATTCATCAAATTTACTTGATATACCTCTATGCATAAGCAGTTAGGAATATCCAAAGCTGGGAACCAACTTAATTCTACCAGCATCCATCTCCGACATTAATAATTCCAGAGCTTCGTAGTCAACGTCAGAAATATAACCCAGTTCTGTCAGTTCTGAATTGATTTCATTTTCTATCTCAGGAGTTAGCTTTTTAATGTCAAGAGCTTTTTCTACCAACTTACGAATAGCGTACTTAGTTCTCATAAGTAATACATCCAACTGTAATATGATACTGATTATCCCAGATAAGTCTAAGTATAAAGAGCGATCTAAATACTAATTAAGTTGTGATATAGATCACAATCAATTAATCAAATAGATAATTCGCTATGACTCTGGCGTATGCCATCAGCAACGCTAAAGTAGGAGATTTAACTTACCGTTAAGACTTGGCTAAATTAGCCTTAGTTATAGACTAAGCAAGTTTTATCAGCATAGTTACTGATGATTTGTTTGCTCTATGGCTGTCTATGTTGATTGTTTTTGAACTGAGATAAAAAAAAAGTATATATAAACACATTTTAACCTGGAATTATAACAATCTTTAAACAGAGATACTAAAGAAATAAAGATTCAGCAAAGAGAGCTAAGACGTATGGTCGATGCAACAGAATAGAGTTTATGTTCAAATAATCCTTAGCGTGACGCTTCAATAATTCTCAATAGGATGTAACTATGCAAGCAGTGCTTAACTATCCCAAAATTGCAGTCATTCGCCCCCAAGGGTATTTGAATGCTACAAACGCCTTGGAATTTGAACGAGATATGACCACAGCGTTGGTACAAAATGATATTTCCATCTTGGTAGTAGACCTCGCAGCAGTAGAATCCTTAGATAGCGCGGGGTTAATGGCATTGTTATCTACACACAAGTTGGCTCTGAGTTTAGAAAGGGGTTTGCGACTTTGTGCTGTAGCTCCGTCAATTAGAATTATTTTTGAACTAACGCAACTCGACAGCGTATTTGAAATATTGGATGGTGAAATTGAGTTAGCTGCAACGTAATTTATAACTTTATGTATGTAAAAGCACAAAAGTTTGGTTAAAAAGTGGAGTTTATGTAAAGGAGTTATAAGTTACAACGAGAAACTATGTTAGGAGACCTAATTCAATGCTAATGTTGGGTTTGGGTAGCTGTAATTAAGGTAGCTAGAAGATAGCACAGTGGCTGTTGCAGTTGAGAAATTAATAACATCGGATATTTTAAAACCAGGGCGTTACCTTGGTAATGAGCGTTTAGCAGTACATAAAGCTTGGGATAAGACAGCAATACACTGGGTCTTAACCTATCCGGAAGTATATGAAGTCGGTGCATCTAATTTAGGGCACATTATCCTATACAACATCTTGAATGCCCAACCGCGTCAATTGTGCGATCGCGCCTACCTCCCAGGAAAAGACCTGGCAGCCAAACTACGCGAAACTAATACGCCATTGTTTGCGGTAGAGTCAAAGCGATCGCTCACAGAATTTGACATTTTAGGTTTTAGCCTCAGTTACGAACTGGGTGCAACTAATATCTTAGAAATGTTGGATCTGGCTGGAATTCCATTGACGTGGAGAGAAAGGCAAAAAGCGGTGGAAGCAGGGGGAGAATTTACGAATCTCCAATCCCAGTTTCCGTTAATTTTTGCTGGTGGGCAAACAGCAACATCGAATCCTGAGCCTTACGCTGACTTTTTCGACTTTATCGCCCTTGGGGATGGAGAGGAACTGCTCCCAGAAATTGGTTTGGTATTGGAAGAAGGTAAACAAGCAGGATTAAGTCGGGAAGATATATTACTGGATTTGGCACAGATACCAGGCGTATATGTGCCTCAGTTTTACGACATGGCAGAAGATGGCTCAGTTCATCCTCGTCGCTCTGACGTACCAAAACGAATTTTGCGACGGGTGGCAACCCCCATACCAGCATATTCCATTGGGTTAGTTCCTTATGTAGAAACGGTGCATGACCGTTTGACTATTGAGATTCGGCGTGGTTGCACTCGTGGCTGTCGCTTCTGTCAACCAGGAATGCTGACTCGGCCAGCACGGGATGTAGAACCCGATAAGGTTGTAGAAGCAATCGAACAGGGAATGCGGGCAACTGGTTACAATGAGTTTTCCCTGCTATCTCTGAGTTGTTCTGATTATTTGTCCCTACCAGCAGTAGGGATGGAAATCAAAAATCGCTTAAAAAATGAAAATATTTCTCTGACTCTACCAAGCCAACGGGTAGACAGATTTGATGAGAATATTGCCAATATCCTGGGAGGTACACGGCAAGGTGGACTAACTTTTGCTCCAGAAGCTGGAACTCAGCGGATGCGAGACATCGTAAATAAAGGTTTGACGAATGAAGAATTGTTGCGGGGAGTAAAAACCGCTTGGGAGCAAGGCTGGGATAAAATCAAGTTGTATTTTATGATTGGCTTGCCAGGTGAGACGGATGTTGATGTTTTGGGCATTGCGGAAACAGTCAGCTGGCTACAGCGAGAATGCCGAGGCAAAGGCAGAAAACCGCTGAACTTTAACCTGACAATTTCTAACTTTACGCCTAAGCCGCATACACCATTCCAGTGGCACTCAGTTTCTACCACAGAATTTAAGCGCAAACAAAACCTGTTGCGCCAAGAATTCCGCCGGATGAAGGGAATGAAGGTAAATTTTACCGATGTCCGCATTTCGGCAATGGAAGATTTTGTGGGACGAGGCGATCGCAATTTGAGCAAAGTAGTGCGCCGCGCCTGGGAATTGGGTGCAGGGATGGATTCCTGGTATGAAAATTTAGATCAGGCTTTTAGCGCTTGGGGAGATGCGATCGCCGGGGCCGATCTAGATTGGAAATACCGCCAAGTAGAAAATGGCGAATGGAATTTGTTTCACGCACAAGAGCAGAACAAATCACCAGATGCGGAAAATACCGAATTCCTCAATCCTCACTCGCTAGATACTCCCCTACCTTGGGATCATATTGATACCGGAATTAATAAAAACTGGCTCAAAGAAGACTTGCAACGTGCCTTAGCAGCCGCAATTGTACCCGACTGCTCTTTTGAAGGTTGTTCTCACTGTGGCGTATGTGGAACCGACTTTGGCCATAACGTCGTGATTGCACCACCTGTTATCCCACAATTCGCTGGCGAGTTTGTTCCCAACACAACCAAGGCACAACGACTACGAGTTTGGTTTGGAAAACAGGGTAATATGGCTTTGGTAAGCCACCTAGATTTAATCCGTCTGTTTGACCGAGTTGTGCGGCGAGCAGGCTTGCCTATTGCTTTTACTGGTGGGTTTCATCCAATGCCGCGAATTTCTGTAGCAACGGCATTGGCTCTAGGTGCTACTAGTAGCGGTGAAATTGCGGATTTTGAGTTAACTGTACCAGTAGACATCGATACTTTTCGAGAAGAATTGGTTCGGAAAATGCCCACAGACATACCTATATATAATGTGGAGCAGATAGATTTAAAAACTCCGGCAGCTACTCAACTGCTAGAAACCGCAGAATATTTAATTACCGTAGCAGCACTTGAAGAAACAACACCTATACAATGGCAAAACTGGATTGATACCATCAAAGCAAAAGATGAGCTTTGGTACGAGCATACAACAAAGTCAGGCAAGAGCCAGTTAATAAATCTGCGCGATCGCTTATTTGAACTGGAATTAGTAGAAACCCACAAAGGCATTGCAGAATCTATATCTGTTATCCGTTATGTAGGTAGCTATCGCCAAGATGGTTTTCTATTGCGTCCTGAACAAATCCTGTTTATGCTAGGGATAGTGGGTAGTGGAGAATTTCAACTCCTGCACATCCACCGCAATCGGCTAATTTTAGCGGTATAATCCCTGTAGGGCAGCTTGCTAGTAGTTGTCCTAATATGGCACATCGTCGGAATTGATTTTTAGCAAGGTTGCGTTAGAATGGGGTGAAGAGAATTTTTCTGGCGCTGCATTGAATTAGCTGGTTCACTACCCTGGTGTTCAGGGGGCGAAAGCAAAGATATTAGAGTGCAACTTCTAGGATTTTATCCCAGACAAACTGAGGCAGATTAAAGAACACACACTCTCTCTATAGCTACCTTGTGAATCAGTAACTAACAGCAGGCTCGGTTAGCTTCTCTAAATCCATACTTTTCCAACAACTGCTGAATGTCTAATCCACAGTATTGCCCAAGAGCTAGTGCATTACTCTTCTAGAGTTGTTCACCCTTGGTGTTACCGTAGGGTAAACAACTGCTGTAGGTTAAGCCGATTTGCAGACGTTCACCAGACGCGCAAAGCGCGGCTTAAAAGTAGGGTAGCAGCTGGCGTTGCTGAGTATAACCCTAAGAATAAATCCAGGGAATGGAAAATAGAAATAGTTTCTTTTTCTTAACGACTTCAGTAGGTTACTCTCAAAAAAGCTTCCTGAGTTAAAAACTCACTCAGGATTCAGAACTTTCAACTCAGAACTCTCTTCATTGAGAGTATTGCATTGCAAATCAACCATAGATGGTTGATTTAATTGCTTAAACATGCAGCCGTTCTGGAATAATCCGCCGTGAAAACGCTCTTAAGAGTGCCAATAGCTATTTAACTTAGAACATCAGGTTTGCGATTTTTATCATCAGTAGCGCCTTTTGAGGGTTGCAAGGGCAACAAAGGTATAACAAACCTCCAGACCTATTGGTGCTGACAATTTTTGAGGAAATTGAATGCCAAAACAAATTATCATCGCGGAGCAGCACCAAATTGCTGCTGTCTTTTCCGAAGATCAAATACAGGAACTCGTTGTTGCTACCGGTCATCATCAAATAGGTGATATCTACTTAGGAGTAGTAGAAAACGTATTGCCTGGGATAGATGCGGCTTTTGTGAATATTGGCGACCCAGAGCGGAACGGTTTTATTCATGTTACCGACTTGGGCCCATTGAAACTCAAGCGTACCGCAGCAGCCATTACAGAACTATTAGCACCACAGCAGAAAGTTTTGGTGCAAGTAATGAAAGAGCCAACGGGAACAAAAGGGCCCAGGCTCACGGGTAATATCACCTTACCCGGACGCTACGTAGTACTAATGCCTTATGGTAGGGGCGTAAATTTATCCCGACGAATTAAAAGTGAAAGTGAGCGCAACCGCTTGCGGGCACTAGCGATTTTGGTTAAACCGGCGGGAATGGGTTTGCTCGTGCGTACAGAAGCCGAAGGCAAACCAGAAGAAGCGATTATGGAAGATTTGGAGTTGCTGCAAAAGCAATGGGAGGCGATCCAGCAGGAAGCGCATTCTACCCGTGCCCCAGCATTGCTCAACCGAGACGATGATTTCATTCAGCGCGTATTGCGGGATATGTACGGCGCGGATGTCAATCGAATTGTCGTAGATTCTAGTACTGGTTTGAAGCGTGTGAAGCAGTACTTGCAGAATTGGAGTGGCGGTCAAACACCGCAAGGATTGTTGATTGACCATCACCGCGATCGCTCCCCAATTTTAGAGTACTTCCGCATCAGTGCTGCCATTCGAGAAGCCCTAAAACCAAGAGTAGACCTACCTTCTGGCGGTTACATCATCATCGAGCCAACCGAGGCATTAACCGTAATCGATGTTAACTCAGGTTCCTTCACGCGATCGGCGACAGCCAGAGAAACAGTTTTGTGGACAAACTGCGAAGCTGCAACAGAAATTGCTCGCCAGTTGCGTCTGCGGAATATTGCCGGAGTGATTGTCGTTGATTTCATTGATATGGAATCTCGACGTGACCAACTGCAAGTTCTTGAACACTTTAATAAAGGACTCAAAGCAGACAAAGCTCGTCCCCAGATTGCTCAACTTACGGAACTGGGTTTAGTAGAACTGACCCGCAAACGTCAGGGTCAAAATATTTACGAATTGTTTGGTGAAACTTGTCCCACTTGTGGCGGTTTAGGGCATACTGTGCGTCTGCCTGGAGAACTTGAAAATCGATTACCAATACCAGCAGAAACACCAGAACGTGAGCGTTTTGTATCCCTACCTCACCGAGAACCACGTCAGCCATCTGCCCGCGTCCCGGAACCACGAGAAACTTATGACGGGTTTGGGGAAGCATTTGATGGCGACTCGGAATCGACTAACCTAAATCTGATTAATCATCCTAGTTATCAAGAACTTAATGATAATAAGCGTCGTACCCGCACTCGCCGTAGTCGAATTGGCATCAATGGCTTAAACGGGAAAGATGAATCTCGGGTTATTGCCAATCCATTAGCTTTTGTCAATGAACCAGATTTAGACCTTGATGTAGAACCAGAATTAGGAGTTACACCAGAAATTCCCTCACCCACCCTGGGTAAACCAGGTTGGAATGAAAGAGTAGAGCGCACTGTAGAACGCGCTAAAGTTATCAAGGCAGAACCAGTTAAACCAGTGGTAGAACCACCGGAGATTAGAACTGTAGAAATGAGTCTCCAGGAACAGGATATGTTTGCCTTGATGGGAATATCTCCGTTGGTGAAGTTAGAGCAAGAGGTTAAAAATACCAAATCTGTGATTATTAACGTGATTCAGCCCGGTCAAGTGCGAACGACTCCAACTGAATCCATCTTAGAATCACCTATTGCCCAAAAAGTAATACCGGAAGTAGTTGCAACCAAGTCACCAATACCAAAAGTTATTGAGCCAGAACAAAAATCTTTGATAGAAGAGACAGATGAACCAGCTGAGTTGACTACCAATCCTTCGGAAAGCTTGTCTGCAAAAGCCTCCCTCAAAGCGATCGCAGATGAAAGTGATTCAAGCAGCGCCGCCAATGCGATCGCAGATGAAAGTGATGCAAACAGCGCCGCCACTGCTAGCCGCCGTCGCCGCCGCCGTTCCTCAGCGATTGAGGATAATTAATTCGCTTTATGGTAGAAACATCACCAACGCCCTTGGAACAATCCAATTGGCTGGAGTTTTCTACCTTGTCAGGGATTCCAGGATTGGTTGCAGGCGTGGATGAAGTAGGTCGAGGCGCTCTATTTGGCCCGGTGGTGGCGGCAGCAGTGATCCTACCAGATCATGCTTTGCCAATACTGATGGCAGCTAAAATTAAAGACAGTAAAAAGTTGTCTAGTTCTCGGAGAACTCAGCTAGCACAGCAAATTTGTGGGCTGGCTATAGACTGGAAAATCGGGTTTGCTTCTACTGCCGAAATTGACAAGATAAATATTTTGCAAGCGACACTATTAGCAATGAAGCGGGCTGTACTGAAGTTAAAGGTACAGCCTGCAATCTGCTTGGTTGATGGCAATCAGTCAATCAAAGACTTGCTATTGCCACAACAAACAATAATTAAGGGAGATGAGCGATCGCTTGCTATTGCCTCTGCTAGTATTGTTGCCAAGGTTTGGCGTGACGATCTGGTATTGCGTCTAGCATTGAAATACCCTATGTACAACCTAGAGCGTAACAAGGGCTATGGTAGTCAACGTCATTTGCTGGCTCTGCAACAATATGGGCCATCGCCCCTACATCGTCAGTCTTTTCGTCCTTGCCAAATCAAAGTACTAAACGCTGAGTGATTAAATGATTACTCAGCATTCAAGATTGGCAATTCGGTACTGTCACTGTCAAGTCTTCTATCTTTAGTTTGTGATATCACCCAGTAGCGATAATCAGTCAAAAGTTGATTTAATAACCTTTGCTTAACCGACAGCAGTACGCTTTTGAGCAAACCATTACCAGTAGCTTCTAAAATTGGCTTAGGAGTAAAGGAAAATGGCGGTGGTAAATCCACCAGCACTTCTAAATCAGCTTTTCCTTGCAGACGAGTGCCAGTGCTAAACTCTTTGGGAGACAAATGCCCTTTTAAATTAAGGGCAAAGCGCTGGTTAATATACTCGAAACCCAGGATTTCACAGCCTAGCGATCGCAAATAAATTATTCCATTTGATTCTGCCCAAACTCTCATGTCTACAGTCGGTTGAATACTCAATGACATAAAACTGAGCGGACGCATTTTCAAGCGAAATACTTCCTCAGAAAGCTGCTGAGTTCGGGTGTTGTCAGCCAAAGCCTTAACCAGACGTTGAGGCTGACGCAAGTAGTGCTGAATGTGAATAGGCTGCTCTGGAACAGCGATTTCAACCGATTGGGAGGCAGTAAACCGGGTAGCCATGAGCGGATAAAAATATCTGTCTTTTAATTTTAATATTTTTTAACAACTTAAATTTGATTATTAGAAAATTACAAAATTATCGTTGCTTATCAGCTATACAGCATTAGCAAAAATTTGGTACGCTCATTACTATCTTTCGTTCAAGAAATATAGATTAGGATTAGCCCTTTCAAGGTGGCTAAAAATTTTGGTCAATAAATTCCTCTTTAAACTCTGGACTCTGTGTAATCTGTGTGTCTTTTGTTAAAAAAAATGCTTTCCAACCGCAGAGACACAGAGAAGCCAGTGCGTTGGGCGGGTTCCCCGACTTGTTCGCTGAAAACGTTCCCGCAGAGTAGCAACTGGCGCGGCGCTGAGAAAAAATAAGAGATTTTACGAGTTACCTTGAAAGGGCTAAGATTAGGATTTAACTCTTGATACAAAGTAAAGAATGTGAGTTTTTATTTGGTGAAAAACTCACATAATTGCTCTGAAGATTTCAGAGCAATTTCGCCAAAAAAACTGCCAGAAAATCTATTTCATAGAAGGCTAGTTTTCATAATTTGTTTTCCTAAATACATATTTAGGACTCTTCGTTTAGTGGTTAAATTTTAGAAATAACAGTTTTTACTAATAGTAAATATTAAATATATTTGCCGAATCCAAAATATCATAATCTCTGTTTACACATTAAACTGCCAACTCAAGGCTAAAGACATGACTCTATCGATCGCACATTTAGGGCCTCCCGGCACTTACGCAGAACAAGCAGCTGTTCTTTATGTCAACTGGTTGACTAAAAGTACGGGAGATGAAGCTACCTTATCTCCCTATCCCACCATCTCACAGTCACTCCACGCCGTTGCTGATGGTCAAGCTCACCTAGCTGTTGTGCCAGTGGAAAATTCTATTGAAGGGAGTGTTACCACAACATTGGATACACTCTGGCAGTTAGACAGTTTGCGAATTCAGTTGGCTTTGGTATTACCCATTGTCCATACCTTAATTTCCTGCGCCTCTGGTTTAGATAAGATTAAAACTGTTTACTCTCACCCGCAAGCTTTGGCACAATGTCAGGGATGGTTAGAGCGATTTCTCCCGACTGTACAGATTATTCCCAGCAATTCTACAACCGAAGCACTACAGCGATTGGAGCAAGAAACAACAACAGCAGCGATCGCTTCTAGTAGAGCAGCTCAACTCTACAACCTGCCGATACTTGCCACTGGTATTAACGACTATCCAGAAAACTGTACTCGTTTTTGGGTAGTAAGTCAGGGTGAAGCAGATGCTGGATACCAGACATCAAAAGTGCCTACTAGTCACACATCGCTAGCTTTTAGTATGCCTGCCAACACACCCGGAGCATTAGTCAAACCTTTGCAAATCTTTGCTCAACTAGGAATTAACCTCAGCCGAATTGAATCTCGTCCGACGAAGCGATCGCTAGGCGAATATTTGTTTTTCATGGATTTAGAAGCAGATGTCAAGGAAGCACAAATGCAATCTGCTTTAGCAGAATTAACTATTCACACAGAGATTTTAAAAATTCTTGGTGCTTACAATGTTTTGCCGATTGGCGCTTTTACTTGAGAAGTTAGGAGTTATCAGTTAGGCAATATAAATTATAAGTTGTCGATCTTGTCTTTTTTGTTATTTTCCCTAACTCCTAAACTCCTCACTCCTCACTTTTCATTAAAGGTGTCTTTGAGAACAGCGCGAGCTGCCAAGTGATTACGAGTAGAAGTTAAAATTTCTGCTTCCCGCTCTAGACGCGTTGCAGTATCTTGCATTTCTAGCAATAACTGTTGCTCTGCGGCGACACCATAAAGATTACTGGCTACCCAATAAGATAGTTCTGTTGGTAGATCGGGCAAATCTTCTGGCAGTTCGATATTTTGTTCGGTTAATTTACCTGATAGACGCACAACATCTCGCAGTAGTTGTTCTACTTCAGTTGACAAAGGATGTAAATCTTTAGTTGGTGGTTGGTCTTCAATCCACTCAACTAAGCCAACGCGATATGGCTTTTCACGAACATATTCTAATACACGAAATCTTTGCTGCCCTAATGTCAACATCTTGATTCGATCATCTGGCAGCCGTTGGTGATGAACGATTTCTGCACAGCAACCAGTGTTTGCAATTGTGCCTTTGACTGGATCGAACATCAAAACACCGAACCTGCGATCACTCTCCAAAATCGTGTTCATCATGATTCGGTAGCGAAATTCAAAGATGTGTAAAGGTAATGGTCTAGTAGGAAACAGAACTACTTCGGGTAACGGGAACAGAGGTAGTTCACGAACTGCAATTTTAGAAGATGATGTCATTGTTACCTTGGTATAAACTTAATCTTTAAAATTTCTTTTTCTCTGCTTTTCCCGTATTTTGTCTATATTCTATCATTTGTTTCCTAGCTAAATAAAAGCCCTGAGATATATTTCTTCAGGGCTATGTAAAAATTCATACTAATTTGATTTGTCTTTTGTCCTTTGTCTGAGTACTAATGACTAATTAAAGTTTTACTTCAATATCCACACCCGATGGTAGGTCCAATTTCATCAGGGCATCTATAGTCTTAGAAGAGGGCTGGTAAATGTCAATAATCCGGCGATGGGTACGGGTTTCAAAGTGTTCCCGTGAATCTTTATCTACGTGAGGCGATCGCAGCACACAATAGATCCGGCGTTTTGTTGGTAAAGGAATTGGGCCTATGGCTGTAGCGTTGGTGCGGTTAGCTGTATCTACAATCTTCTCGCAAGATGTATCTAATAAGCGTCGGTCAAAAGCCTGTAAGCGAATTCTAATTTTCTGCTGCTGTAGAGTTGCCATCTTTAATTTTCCAGGTTCTGCGTAATTAGGGGATTATTTACAGGTTAAAGGTTACAGGGTAAAGGTTACAGAAAACTATTACCTGTCCCCTGTAACCTATTACCTTATTTATAGAGGGAAGAGAAAGGAGCAGAGAGGAATCATACCATCTCTGCTCCTTTGTTATGAGCAAAAAGGTGCTACTTGATGATTTTGGAGACGACACCAGCACCGATGGTACGTCCACCTTCGCGGATAGCGAAGCGCATTCCTTGTTCAATCGCGATCGCGTTGATCAATTCTACTGTCATCTTGATGCGATCGCCTGGCATCACCATTTCTACTTCTTTGCCTTCATCGGAGGTGTAGGCTTTGATGGTACCAGTTACATCGGTTGTCCGCACGTAGAACTGTGGACGGTAGCCAGCGAAAAATGGAGTCTTACGACCACCTTCTTTTTCTGTTAAGACATACACCTCACCTTCAAATTCATTGTGAGGTTTAATCGAACCAGGTTTGGCGATGACCATACCCCGTTCAATATCAGCCTTCTGGATACCCCGGAGTAGTACGCCAGCGTTATCCCCAGCCATACCTTGGTCGAGACTCTTCTTGAACATCTCAATCCCAGTTACGGTAGTGGCGCGAGTATCTCTGATACCCACTAGTTCAACGTTATCGCCAACTTTGACTACACCCCGCTCAATCCGACCGGTGGCGACAGTACCACGACCTGTAATTGAGAACACGTCTTCTACAGCCATCAGGAAGGGTTTATCAACATCCCGCTCAGGAGTGGGGATGTAAGAATCTACAGCATCCATCAATTCGTAGATTTTGTCTACCCAAGGATTTTCACCGCGTTGGGTCTTAGGATTTTTGGTCATTGCTTCTAGAGCTTGCAGACCAGATCCTTTGATAATGGGGATGTCGTCACCAGGGAAATCGTAGCTGGAAAGCAGTTCTCTCAGTTCTAGTTCTACTAGTTCCAAGAGTTCTGGGTCATCCATCAAATCTTCTTTGTTCAAGAAGACAACCAGACTGGGAACGCCTACCTGTTTTGCCAACAGGATGTGTTCGCGGGTTTGGGGCATAGGTCCATCGGTAGCAGCAACTACGAGGATACCTCCGTCCATCTGGGCAGCACCAGTGATCATGTTCTTCACATAGTCAGCGTGTCCTGGACAGTCTACGTGAGCATAGTGCCGACTTGCAGTCTCATACTCTACGTGAGCGGTATTAATGGTAATACCCCGTGCCTTTTCTTCTGGGGCATTATCAATTTGGTCGTAGCCCTTAGCTACAGCCTGACCCATAGCTGCCAAGGTCATGGTAATGGCTGCTGTCAAGGTAGTTTTACCGTGGTCAACGTGGCCAACTGTACCGATATTGATGTGGGGCTTGTTTCTTTCAAACTTTGCGCGTGCCATGAATGCTCATTTCCTTATTTTAACTAAGCGTTCCCTTTGCTTTTTGCAATGATAGTTTCAGCTACGCTGCGAGGCACCTCTTCGTAGTGGCTGAACTCCATCGTGAAGGTACCCCGACCTTGCGTTTTTGACCGGATATCAGTGGCGTAGCCAAACATACTCGCCAGTGGAACTTTGGATGTTACCTTAGCGAGTCCCTTTTCGGTGCTTTGGCTTTCAATCTGCCCTCGGCGGGTGTTGAGGTCGCCAATCACGTTCCCCATATAGTCTTCAGGAACTTCAACTTCAACTTTCATCATAGGCTCTAAGATGACAGGTGAAGCTTTCAGCACAGCCTCTTTCATCGCCATTGAACCAGCGATTTTGAAAGCCATTTCTGAAGAGTCTACATCGTGGTATGACCCATCAATTAGCGTCGCTTTAACGTCAATCAATGGATATCCAGCTAGAACACCGGATTCACAGCTTTCTTTCATCCCTTGTTCTGCGGGGCCAACGTACTCTTTAGGTACTGTACCGCCAGCAATTTTGGAAACGAATTCAAAGCCAGTACCGGGTTCTCCAGGCTCCAAATTGATCACAACGTGACCGTATTGACCTTTACCACCACTTTGGCGGATGAATTTACCCTCAACTTTGTTCACAGCTTTCCGAATTGTTTCTCGGTAAGCTACTTGTGGCGCACCTACATTCGCTTCCACCTTGAATTCTCGTAACATCCGGTCTACTAGAATTTCTAGGTGTAGCTCTCCCATTCCCGCGATCACGGTCTGGTTTGTTTCGGGATCGACGCGAACACGAAAGGTGGGGTCTTCTTCTGAGAGAGATTGCAGAGCTTTGGACAACTTGTCCATATCGTTCTTGGTTTTGGGTTCAACCGCTACCGAGATCACAGGCTCAGGAATGAATAGGGATTCCAGAATTACTGGCGATCCATCATCACAGAGCGTGTCACCTGTTAAGGTGTCTTTCAAACCCAGAGCTGCTCCCAAATCACCTGCTCGCAGTTCATCGACATCTTGCCGATCGTCTGCCTTCATGAGGACTAAGCGGGAAATCCGTTCTTTTTTATTCTTACTAGCGTTGAGAACGTAGCTGCCCTTTTTCAGGACACCAGAATAAACGCGAACAAATGTCAGGCGACCGTAAGGGTCAGCCATAATCTTGAATGCCAGAGCTGCTAGGGGTTCATTGTCATCAGCCCGTCGCTCAATAGTATCGCCATTGGGCAGTAAGCCTTGAATTGGCGGTACTTCACTTGGCGCTGGCAGGTAATCTACAACGGCATCCAGCATCAACTGCACGCCTTTGTTTTTGAATGCTGAACCGCAAAGTACTGGTACAATTGTCCCCGCAATTGTGCCTTTACGCAGAGCAGTCCTAATTTCCTGTTCTGTAAGTTCTTCGCCCTCGAAGTACTTAGCCATCAGAGCATCATCGGTTTCTGCCGCAGCTTCTATGAGCTTAGTGCGGAATTCGTCTACCTGCGCTTGCAATTCTTCCGGGATATCGGTTTCCTGGATATCGGTTCCTTGGTCGTTGGCGTAAATATACGCACGTTGCCGTACTAGGTCAACGATACCTTGGAAGTCATTTTCACTACCAATGGGTAGTTGAATGGCGATCGCATTCGCCCGCAGGCGATCGCGGATTTGCTCGTGAACTTTATAAAAGTTCGCTCCGGTGCGATCCATCTTGTTGATAAAGGCTATCCGAGGAACTTTGTAGCGTTCTGCTTGTCGCCACACTGTCTCAGACTGCGGTTGCACGCCGCCCACAGAACAAAATACTGCGATTACACCATCCAACACGCGCATGGAACGCTCAACTTCAATTGTGAAGTCTACGTGACCCGGAGTATCGATAATGTTAATTTGATGATCTTTCCAACTGGTACTAATAGCAGCAGCAGTAATGGTTATTCCCCGCTCCCGCTCCTGCTCCATCCAGTCTGTGACGGCAGTTCCTTCATGAACTTCGCCAATTTTATGAATTATCCCAGAGTAAAATAATATTCTCTCTGTTGTTGTTGTTTTGCCCGCATCTATATGCGCCGCAATACCAATGTTGCGTACTTTCTCTAGCGGGATCGTGCGTGCCACAGCTACCTCCTATAGTTTTTGCCTCATGATATCTTGTATATTACTCTTTGTTAAGATTCTATACTTTTACGGAAAACCGTCTTCTTTTTGTAAATCTACGATATACCGCTTCGGCAAGGCGATATATCGCTTTTCTACTTAATAACGATAGTGGGCAAATGCTTTGTTAGCTTCCGCCATCCGGTGCGTTTCTTCGCGTTTCCGAATTGCATTGCCAGTTTCGTTAGCAGCATCCATTAACTCATTTGCCAATTTGCTTGCCATTGTCCGGCCTGGTCTAGACCGGGAATATTGCACTAACCAACGCAGTGCTAAGGTAGTGCCCCGTTCTGAACGCACTTCCATTGGTACTTGGTAGGTTGCTCCACCTACTCGTCTAGCTTTCACCTCTACTAAAGGTGTGGCATTTCGCACTGCTCTTTCAAAGGTTTCTAAAGCACCATTTCCAGTGCGTTCCTCAATAGTTTTCAATGCTTCATAAACAATTCGTGCGGCAAGTGATTTCTTGCCATGACGCATGATCCGCCTGATAATCATGCTCACAAGGCGACTGTTATATACAGAGTCAGACGGAACTGGGCGCCTTTGAATAACACCACGACGAGACATACTTCACCTTTAATTCGGAATTGGCAACGAAATTATATGCTATCAGACACCGGAAACTAAAAGCTGTGGAACTCAACCCTCAGACTTTTTCAATTTTGTTTTCGACTGTTGCAGCAAGGCTGACCTATAGACTGCCAATTTTGGATTAGAGTTTTTGGTAGACGTTCCGACCACAAGGATTGGAAAAAATCAAAAGTCTGTAAGCCTCATCCCCTTGTGGGTTCGACCAATCCAAAATTGCAAATCGCTCGACTGAGCGTAGTCGCAGTCTAAAATCTAAAATTCATTGACTTGCTACCTGCAACTAAATACTTAAGGTGACAAGATTCTAAACCTTAATGTCCAGATTAGAATTCTGCTGTGGGTTACAGCATTCTCCTCAGAACTTCTACACTTGCTCGCTTAGTGTAGGTGTAGCTTGCTTGATTTTTTTTAACAGACTTGAGCAGGTTTCATGACTGCTCTTAGAACACAGACCCTGATAGTTTTTTGTCCTTGGGCGCTTCGTAAGATAGACGATTAACCGTGTTGGGTGCGATTAATCGCCTAATCCTATTTTTTCGCTTCTTTCGGACGCTTGGTTCCATACTTGGAACGCCCTTGTTTACGGTCTTTAACTCCGGCTGTATCTAGGGTGCCACGGATAATGTGGTATCTCACGCCTGGTAGATCCTTAACCCGACCACCACGAATCATCACAACTGAGTGTTCTTGTAAGTTGTGACCAATACCTGGAATGTAAGCTGTAACTTCAAATCCAGATGTAAGTCTGACTCTTGCTACTTTGCGTAGAGCTGAGTTAGGCTTCTTGGGTGTAGTCGTGTATACTCTGGTACAAACTCCCCGACGTTGAGGGCATTGTTTCAGAGCCGGGGACTTGGTTTTCTGACGCGCTTGCTCGCGCTCATTACGTATTAGCTGCTGTATTGTTGGCATGAGTTACAGCGCGTAAAGCTGCTTATATGTCTAAGTTTTAACAAATCCTGATTATATCGTTTTTTAGTGTTTTATGTCAATTGTAATTTTTCCTTTGTTATTAGCAAACGATCGCTAATTTAAGGACTATTGATTGCTTGTCAAAAAAGAATTGCCACAGCCACAGGTTGCGATCGCTTGGGGATTGTGGAAACGAAAACCACCACCCATTAAGTCTTCTGAATAATCTACCCTCAAACCGTTGAGGTAATTTAAGCTTGTAGCATCTATGACTACTTGAATTTCGTCCAAGTTGAAAACCTGGTCGCCAAATTTTATTGTTTCATCAAAGGACATATCATAAAATAACCCAGAACAGCCACCTGATTTTACTGCCAATCGAAACAAGACATTTGGCTGCTGCTTGGACTTTATTCGCCCAATTTCACTCGCGGCTGCTTGACTCAGATGAATCATGGAACTCATTTTTTGCAATTGAATACCCCATCTTCATTTTACAGACAGATGGGTTAACTCTTGCTTCTCGAAAATTCCAAATTATCGAAGCCATGAGCGCGATCGCTATTACTACATTTATAACACAAAAAACTTCAGTCCCCACCTTAACTAGGTAGAGACTTCTGGGGTGCAATGGTTCGCAAAGACGATTGGCACAAAAATGTATTCAGTTTTTATTATATTAGAGCTTTAGTCCTTAGTTCGGGCATAGTCATCTTGGTAGCGGATAATGTCATCCTCTCCCAAGTATTCGCCATTTTGCACTTCAATTAACACTAAGGTAATCACGCCAGGATTTTCTAAACGATGAGATGTACATTGAGGTACATAAGTTGACTCATTATTGCTCAGTAATACTTCTTTCTCGCCACAAGTTACCCTAGCTGTACCTGAGACGACAATCCAGTGTTCGCTGCGGTGGTGGTGCATCTGTAAACTGAGGCGGTGTCCGGGCTTAACTTCGATGCGCTTGATTTTGTATCCGCGCCCTTCTTCCAAAACTGTAAAAGCACCCCAAGGACGTAACTCAGTTGCAGCAACGCCTCTGGAAGTGATAGTTGAAGGTAGGTGTAGAGTGTCAGTCTGTGTAGTTTCTTGATATCGAGCCATAATTACCTCATTTGAAGACATAACAAACCGTTTGTACTCTTAACTATTGATAAAAAATCTGGCGCTATGTTCCAATGTTGAAAATCAGCAATTTTGTCGCACCTTGATAAACATAACAAAATCAAACCTGATGGTGTAAACCATCACTATTAAAACTCTTAGGTTTACACTAAGTCTTCATCAAGCAAAGCAGCAGCTTGTTCTAAACTTTAAAAAAAGATGGGGTATTGGGCATTGGGCAAAACAGTTCCGAGTGCTGTTAGCGGTAGCGGGGCGTTTAGCCCGTGAAGAGTTAGGAGTTACGAATTTTCCCCCTTACTCCCTACTCCTTAATCGCTGATTAACGTGGTTTCAGGAAAATACCAATTCCATTATGAACACGAGCAGCAGTACTAGGCGATCGGTCAAGTAGTTGCCCTCCTAAATAAAGGCTGGTAGAACTACCGCCGTCCAGATTTAAGGCATCCACACAGCCCATCTGTTGCATTAATTGGGCATGTTCTGCCAATGTAGGACCATAACCGCCAGCACGATTATGAATAGCAGCAATCATCAGCGTGCCTGTTGCAGTTGTACAAATACCACTACGAATAGCCTTTTCTGCAATAAAGGCATTGCTGAATTTTTCAGCTTTGGCATCAAGGACAACTTGACGATTTTGGATTAATAGCGGCCCGGCTCCGATAATGTGGGGATAACGACTAAAATCAGTGGGAGTAGTGCTGCTAGAAATACTTACTGCGCTTCCAATTGGTAACTGTGACGTAGTGCTAGCAGCGTTAGCACGTAAAGTTAGTAGGTAGCCATCCTGGGGAATGGGAACGGCCGTCCCACCAACTTTGCCGCCTGGTAGCTGCTGAGTAATTTGGTCTTTTTGTACCACTAGGATAATTTCGTTATCCGTTAAAGGTGTGTAAGTTGCTCCCCAAACAGGGGTGTAACGGGCAATGCCACTCTGGACGTAGCCACTATTAAGAAACAAAATTGGTAAGCGCTGGTTATTTGCAGTAATTAAAGTTTCTTCTAAGGTGAGACGACCAAAGTAAAATTGACCTGAATCATTCCAAGCGATCGCACCCCGGTTAAGAATGGGGCCTGATAACCACTGACTATCCCGACGAATCGCACCCAATGGTAATCTATTATTGCGGTTAAAATAACCACCGTTAATACCAGCTACTGCTAAGTAACGTTGTGCTGTTTGAATTAAGGGAGCAGTACCCCCAAGCCCATCAGGACTAGCCCACATAGGTTTCAAGGTTAGCCCAAATTTACGGGGATTAACTTCTAACCAAACCGCCGGAAAGCGTTCTGTGCCTAAGTTGACATAATGCTGTCGCCAGCGTAATCCTGGGGCCCAAGTAATATCTCGTTCTTCTAGAGGATCGGGTCGAATATCGATAATCAGGCGATTGGGGTTAGCGACAGTCTTAACTTGAGGCGATAGACCAAAGGGAACGCTCAGACTAATAATCGTTTGGTTTTTCACCACCTGCACTTGTCGGATAAGTGGTTCAGGGGCTGGTGGTATTGGTTGTGTTGGTGTAACTGGTAATAATTGTTTGAGCAGGTTTGGCAGTAATGTTGGCGCTGCTGCTGGGGGCTGAGGGGTATAGCGTTCTATCAAAACGGGATCGGCTATTCCATCCAGGGTAATTGTCCACTCTCGATTTGGCGGTGTAGTGGGTTTTGGGGTTGGTGTGTCTGGATCGGAAGATGGAGTTTGCGGTTTTGCGATCGCTGATCCTTGTGCAACTTGCCACGGAGTCGGCCGATCTAAATTTACAAGTATGCGAGTTTGTTGCAAAGGCGCACTTGCCTCTGGAGGTTCCTGACTCTGAACAATATTCGTAATTTGTGCCTTTGGAGTAGCAATCACCAAGATGTTCCCATTAGCTTGGATTTGCCATCCAGATGTTTGAGCAAAATTAGTGATATCCACATAGCGATATGCTCCTACTAGCCTGGTGGCTAACACCAGTGGCGTTGTCGCCGTCGAAAACCACTGTATTGGTTGCTTCGCTGAACTACTACTGTTTAAGAAATTTACTCCAATTAATTGCCTGAATGATCCATCACTGATGTGAGTTGTCACCTGACCAGCTTTTCCAGATTGTTGTAACCAAGTTCCTGGTAAAGTACGACCATTGAGGGAAATTTGATTCCCAGAGGATACCCTCCCTTTTAAAGGAGGTGCAGATAACTGGGAGATCAGTAGTTTGCTGTTTTTTGGCAACTCTTGGGCGTTGCTAGCACCATTAGTGGTTAAACACAGTAATGTTAAAAGTATTGGTGACACAGTAACCCGGAAGAATCTGCGTTCGCTAATCCCTGATTGGCAACAACTCGGCATTTTTACCATAATTTACTAGGTACTTTTGAAAACTATCACCCCAAGGTATAAACTAACTAATTATTTGAAAATATAAAAAAAACATGACTTTATTTATTAAAAAACATGCTAGTATATATATTGGATAATTGTCTCTTTAAGACAAAAATAAATTTAGATGCTAAAGCCACTGCAAAGAAGTGTTTTAACTGGCACTAATCCTAACCACACTATACACGGTAGTCTTGGTTATCAAAACTGGATTAAGATAGTCAATCCTGACTGAACGTTGCTACTTCAGTGAGGTCTAGTTAATAGTAATATGTAGCAACTGGTAAGCAGTAAAACTCCAGACAACAACAAAAATATTTGGGAATTGTCAAATGGGTATATATTGTAATACGCTGATTTTATTGCCGGATCGGGATGAGTTTGGCTTTAAAACATAAGACAGCATTGAGTTTGGTTTCAGGTGAGCCGAAATAGGCTCTGTGGTTAGCTACCGTGCATCTGGAAAAAGGGAATTGAAAAAATACTTAGCTTCAAAATATAAAAAAGAAACTGTCAGGACAATAATCATGTCTTGGCGGAGGTAAATTGTCTGACACCGCATAAATACATAAAAAATACGCAACTATTTTAACACGGGTAAACGAAGAAAGTAAAACCGAAGTTAAAATTTTTTTTCCCTAAATTTCGGTGCTTATATATTTCTCCATTGTGGAATTTAGAAATTTTTCCCGTAAGTAGTGGCAAAATTGGTAACTCAATACTTCAGGAACAGGGTATGAATAATCAACCGATGAATCAAGAGCAGAAAATCACAGCAAATATCAACTCAAGAGATACCTATCAGGGGCAAAAGTGGTTAGTAGAAGAACGAGATGCCTGTGGTGTCGGTTTTATTGCTCATCGTCAAAATCATACCAGCCACGAAATTGTCGAAAAAGCCTTAGCTGCTCTAACCTGCTTAGAACATCGGGGAGGTTGTAGCGCCGATCAAGACTCTGGTGATGGAGCTGGGGTATTGACAGCTATCCCTTGGGATTTGTTCCAACAAGACTTTGCCCAAAGAGGGGAAGAATTTCCATCCACCAATAATATAGCTGTGGGGATGATATTTCTCCCACAAGACCAGGAAGCAGCACAAAAAGCTAGGGCGGCAGTTGAGCAAGTAGCTACTGAAGAAAAATTAATTGTACTGGGTTGGCGAGTAGTGCCAGTGCAATCTGATTTATTGGGTGTACAAGCAAGAGAAAATCAACCCCAGATCGAACAAGTTTTGTTAGCTTCTGTTGACAAAAGCGGCGATGAATTGGAACGACAGTTGTACATTACCCGCCGCCGAATTAGTAAAGTTGCAACCAATATCTCAGAAGAATTTTATATCTGCTCGTTGTCAAATCGCACAATTGTCTACAAAGGCATGGTGCGTTCTGCCGTATTGGGAGAATTTTATCAAGATTTAAAAAATCCGGCTTACAAAAGCGCCTTTGCTGTCTATCACCGCCGCTTTAGTACCAACACGATGCCCAAGTGGCCCCTAGCTCAACCGATGCGGCTTTTGGGTCACAACGGCGAAATTAATACCTTATTGGGTAACATCAACTGGATGATGGCACGAGAAGCTAGCTTGAATCATCCTGTATGGGGCGATCGCATCAAGGAACTCAAGCCATTAGTTCATATTGATAACAGCGACTCAGCTACCCTAGATAACGTACTGGAATTACTGGTGTGTTCTGGACGCACCCCCTTGGAAGCTTTAATGATTATGGTTCCAGAAGCTTACCAAAATCAGCCTTCTTTGCGTGAATCTCCAGAAATTGTTGATTTCTACGAATATTACAGTGGACTGCAAGAAGCATGGGACGGGCCAGCACTTTTAGTATTTAGTGATGGGAAAAAAGTTGGTGCAACTCTAGATCGTAATGGCTTAAGACCAGCTCGCTACGTGATTACTAAGGATAATTACATTGTCGTAGCTTCGGAAGCTGGTGTAGTGGACTTTCCAGAAGCCGATATTGTCGAGAAAGGTAGACTTGGCCCAGGACAAATGATTGCCGTGGATTTAGTAAATCATGAAGTCCTGAAGAATTGGGAGATTAAGCAGCGCATTGCCAAGCAGCACCCTTATGGTGAATGGCTGCAACAGTACCGTCAAGAACTAAAGTCATTGACCGGTCATCCGTCATTAGCAAATGGCAATGGCAAAGGACAAATGACAAATGACCAAGGACAAGTGACAATTGACAAGCAAACATTGCTTCAACTGCAAACTGCCTTTGGCTACACCACAGAAGATGTGGAAATGGTGATTCAGCCAATGGCGATCGCAGGTTCAGAGCCGACTTTCTGTATGGGGGATGATATTCCTTTAGCAGTGCTGTCAACGAAGCCCCACCTGCTTTATGACTACTTCAAACAGCGCTTTGCTCAGGTGACGAACCCGGCAATTGATCCCCTGCGGGAAAAGCTAGTGATGTCTTTGAAAGTCGAATTGGGTGAACGAGGTAACTTATTAGAACCCAAAGCAGAATATGCTCGGAGATTGAAACTTGAATCGCCAGTGTTAACGGATGGTGAATTAGAGGCGATTAAGCTGTCGGGATTTGCCACAGCCGAGTTGTCAACCCTATTTGCGATCGCCAACGGTCCTGAAGGATTGAAAGCCGCAGTGGAATCTTTACAAGCACAAGCAGCTGAATCAGTCCGGGCAGGTGCAAAGATTTTAATCTTAACTGATAAGGTAAATGACGGTATCACCACAGAATATACCTACATCCCTCCCCTGTTAGCAGTCGGTGCTGTACATCATCACCTGATTCGGGAAGGGTTGCGGATGAAAACATCCCTGATTGTCAATACTGCCCAATGCTGGAGTACTCATCACTTTGCTTGTCTTATTGGCTATGGTGCTGGTGCAGTCTGCCCGTATATGGCTTTGGATACGGTACGTGATTGGTGCATTGATCCCAGAACCCAAAAGTTAATGGGGGTGCAAAAAATTCCCACCCTTACCGTAGAACAAGCTTTAGGAAACTATCGCAAAGCGGTAGAGTCAGGTTTGCTCAAAATCCTCTCCAAGATGGGAATTTCTCTGCTCTCCAGCTATCAAGCAGCCCAAATATTTGAAGCTATTGGCATTGGTGGAGATTTAATCGAACTAGGATTTCGTGGTACGACTTCCCGCATTGGTGGTTTGAGTATTAGCGAACTCGCTGATGAAGTACTTTCCTTCCATGTCAAGGCTTTCCCAGAACTAACGACCAAAAAGTTAGAAAACCTGGGGTTTGTGCAGTATCGTCCTGGCGGCGAGTACCACATGAATAGCCCCGAAATGGTCAAGGCGCTGCATAAGGCTCTAGATGGCAAAAACTATGACCACTACGAAGTTTACAAAAAACACCTCCAAGGCAGACCAGTAACGGCATTGCGAGACTTGCTAGATTTCCAAGGCGAGCGTACCCCAATTTCTATAGAAGAAGTAGAGTCGGTAGCTGAAATTGTCAAACGTTTTTGTACGGGCGGCATGTCTTTAGGCGCTTTGTCAAGAGAAGCCCATGAAACTTTAGCGATCGCCATGAATCGCATCGGCGGTAAATCTAACTCTGGGGAAGGTGGCGAAGACCCAGTGCGCTATAAAGTTCTAGATGATGTAGACGAGTCTGGTAACTCGCCAACCCTACCTCATTTAAAAGGATTGCGGAATGGTGATAAAGCCTATAGTGCCATTAAGCAAGTTGCATCGGGACGCTTTGGTGTTACGCCAGAGTACCTAGTCAACGCCAAACAAATTGAAATCAAAATTGCCCAAGGTGCCAAGCCTGGAGAAGGTGGACAACTGCCAGGGCCAAAGGTGAGCCAATACATTGCGATGTTGAGGCGCTCGAAGCCAGGTGTGACACTGATTTCGCCACCACCGCATCACGATATATATTCAATTGAAGACCTAGCGCAACTGATTTTTGATCTGCACCAAATTAACCCCAAAGCAAAGGTGTCGGTGAAGCTAGTTTCAGAAGTTGGCATTGGTACGATCGCGGCTGGTGTAGCCAAGGCAAACGCTGATATCATCCAAATTTCTGGTCATGATGGTGGTACAGGTGCATCGCCACTAAGTTCGATTAAACATGCTGGTTCGCCGTGGGAATTGGGTTTAAGTGAAGTGCATCGCGTTTTAATGGAAAATAGCCTGCGCGATCGCGTAGTTTTACGTGTGGATGGCGGTCTGAAGAGTGGCTGGGACGTGGTAATAGGTGCATTGATGGGTGCTGAAGAATTTGGTTTCGGCTCCATCGCCATGATTGCTGAAGGCTGTATCATGGCGCGTATCTGCCACACGAATAATTGCCCCGTGGGTGTCGCCTCGCAAAAAGAAGAACTCCGCAAGCGGTTTACCGGAATACCGGAACAGGTTGTCAACTTCTTTTACTTCATCGCTGAAGAAGTGCGTAGTTTGTTAGCACGACTTGGCTACCGTTCTTTGTCAGAAATCATTGGACGTGCAGATTTGTTGAAATTGCGCCAAGAGGCAAAAATTACCAAAACACAATCACTAAATCTTGATTGTTTACTTAAGCTGCCAGATACCAGAGACAATCGTAGTTGGTTAGTGCATGAAGAAGTCCACAGCAACGGCGTGGTTTTGGATGACAAGTTTCTTGCCGATCCCGATATTCAGGCTGCCATTAGGGATCAGTCCACTGTCACCAAGACTTACCCCATTGTCAATACTGACAGAACAGTAGGGACAAGATTAGCGGGAGCGATCGCTTCTCAGTATGGTGATAGTGGCTTTGATGGACAAATTAATCTCAACTTCACAGGTAGTGTTGGGCAAAGCTTTGGTGCGTTCAACCTCCCCGGCATAATCCTGACTCTCCAAGGAGAAGCAAACGACTACGTAGGTAAAGGGATGCATGGTGGTGAAATCATTATCAAACCTCCAACTGATGCTACCTATAACGCATCACAAAATGTCATAGTTGGTAATACGTGCCTCTATGGTGCTACTGGTGGCATGTTATTTGCCAATGGACTAGCAGGAGAACGCTTTGCTGTAAGAAACTCCAAAGGCATCGCAGTGATTGAAGGCGCTGGGGATCACTGCTGTGAATACATGACTGGTGGTGTGATTGTCGTCCTCGGTAAAGTAGGACGCAACGTCGCTGCTGGAATGACTGGCGGACTAGCATACTTCTTAGATGAAGATGACTCATTTCGTGAGTTAGTCAACCCGGAAATAGTCAAAATCCAACGGGTGATTACGGAAGTAGGTGCAAAACAACTGCAAGAGTTAATCCAAACTCATGCGGAACGCACTGGTTCACTAAAGGCAAAGAAAATTCTGCAAAACTGGCAAGAATTTTTGCCGAAGTTCTGGCAGTTGGTTCCACCTTCTGAAGCTGATAGTCCTGAAGCTAATCCTGAAAAAAAAGCTGAGTTTAGTTTAGTAACTAGTCATTAGTAACTTCAGCAAAAATCTCTTTGGATCGCTAAGGCAGCTACCTGAACTTACTCCTGAGAAGAGAGTAGAGATAAAAAAGGATTCCCCTTATAAAGGGGAATCCTTTTTTAAGTGATTCAAAAATAATGTTTTTTAAACAAAAAATATAATTTTAGTTTTCAGCCGATTATTATTGACCAATTAACCATAATTATTGCTTTTTATTTGCAAGCAACTTTTGACCTTTATCTTCTATTTCTAAAAGTTCTGGAATAGTCACAAAGCGATAGCCTTGCTTTCTAAAGTTGCTAATAATTTCTGGTAAAGCTTGTACAGTTCGAGAACGGTTCCCACCACCATCATGCATTAGCACAATACCACCAGGCTTTGAATCTTTAATTACGTTATTTATCAACTTTGGTACAGTCGGTAATTTGTAGTCTGTTGAGTCAGCTGACCACATGATCACAGCATACTTCTGTCCTCTAGCATAAGCAGACAATCCATTGTGCAGATTCCCACCAGGCGGTCGGAAGAGATTTGTTTTAGCGCCTGTGATTTGATAGATTAGGTCTGTTGTGCGATCAATTTCGAAAGCTGCTGCTTGTTGATTAAAGAAGTGATACCAATGATGCCAAGTATGGTTAGCAATGACATGACCTTCAGTTACAATTTTCTTTCCTATTTCTGGATAATTTTTTAGGTTCTGTCCAACAACAAAAAACGTTCCTTTGATATTATTTGATTTCAGAATATCTAGCACTTGCTCTGTAGTGTCAGGCCAAGGGCCATCATCAAAAGTGAGAGCAATCACTTTTTCACCCTGAGTTAGTGTTGCCTCTTCAATTATTGCCCCTTGAAAACGTGATGGCACAGCGTAGGATAGCCCTTTTGTTTGTGCTTCTTGCTGCCAACTTGTAAACATCGCCGCCTTTAATTTCTCAATGCGCTGCTGAGTTCCTACATTTGCAGCCACATCTTTGACATCAATATTTTGTCTACTCTGAGCCTCTGAGGCATTTGGTCTGAGAAGCATCATAAAAGCAAGGCTAAAAACACCACCTAAAGCAAGCAGTGCAATTAATATTCCTTCTGGCCACAGAAACGACTTATTGTTTTCCACCTCATAGCTCCTTCAAAGATCGAACCATCAACCACGGTTATGACGGTACGTTATAGCACATTTTTTTAGATATTTTAAATACCAGTTAGTTACTGGTAATTCTGAAAATTAGAATTGGGGCTAACGGAGATTCACAATCGGCTATATGGCTTTAACTGAACCTACATACTTGAGATTTCAATGAGAATGAATGCTTACACAATACTTGCTACTGTTTAATGACAACCCATTCATAAAAGGCAAGGTCTGCATTTCCACATTTTTACCTCTAGCTCTAAGAAGGAGTACAATTAGATAATTAGCCACACCCCAAAATCCTCTTAATAGGAGTTCTGAATTAGTTTCTGTCTTTCACTTCACAGCGAAGGCAGCATTATCTTTTCAAGTTTTATAGCTTTACAAATAAGATGAGCTAGGCTTCGCGTATACAATTTGCAGTTTTCACGCACTGAAGTTGTTATCTTCAGACATTCTGAACAGTAAATTTGTATAATTTACAACTTAGTGAATTATTTGATTAACATACAAAACTACTTAAAAGGGGCGTGATATCTTTCAAAAATGAGTCTAGCAAACTGTTAGTTCTATTGTTGATAAGATATATTCTACTGCCTGCTGCTATTGCTTCTTTTTTAAGAAAAAGTTAAATTTTTAACTGGCAGAATATTACCTTGTACTTTCTAGGAAATAGACCAGACGAAAATTGATTCAATATAGTTTCTCATTGCCAAGGGGCACTTATTCGTTAATCTAGATACTTTCGATCAATTTAGCAAAAATAATTTTATCGGCAGTTTAATTCTATTTTTAATGCTGATACTTTAGACTAAATTGCTAATGACTTTTGTCGCTTAATGTTTTTCTCGATAATGATGGAGATTTATATCTTATTAATAGTACACTTTAATATCTAGTGTCACCGTATAATTACGGAAAAATTTTCATATATATAGGCTAAGTTGTTAAAATCATCATAATATTAGGAATTCGCTTCGATTTCTGAGATTTCTAAATTTACCTGCATAGGTAGGCAATAGCCAATAGGAAAGAAGGCTTTGTCAGATGTACTGAGTTTTTTCAAAAATCAAAGATGAGTTCTATATAACATTTATACTATTGAATTATACATTTAAATGTAAGATTTTTTACTGTTATCACTTTTAGGGCTGTAATTCTGTATTTAAAATTATATTGTAATAGTAGTTAATTTTATGTAATATCACTTAATAATACATATCAAATATATTTGATTTTAACTCAACCTTACCAAGACTGACATCGGGCTTTTTTCAGTGAAGTGAAGCAGATATTATCAAATATGTCGTAAGCAGTTTTGCTACTTAACAACCAATTTTCTGCTCAAATAAAAACCGACTGTATGTATAGCTTTATCTATCGGTAACTAGCTTTTTTAGCAGAAGGCAATAAAACTGAAAATTATCTAAGAACTTGCCTTATATTATAATTGCAGCAATTAGAATTAGGATTCTTAAATTATTGAGGAATCTTAATCATTAGCTTATATTCCCTTAAAGAGATCATCGTTTATTTACAGTACTTTTATTTATGTTTGTAGATGTAATAACTGTATTGTTTAATATATGTATGGGTTTATGCATAACCTATATTGTTTATTAGTATACCTTTTGAGTCAAAATAATCAAGGTATTTGTCCCACTTCTGAAACTGGCTACAAATTTTTATGATTCCTCACGAAAGTGATGCAAAAGAAGAACGTGCGTCGTCAAAAGTATTGCGTAGTTGGCAAGAAAATCTGATTTTAATTGCGATCGCATTATGTTTAGCATTTCTGATCAGAACTTTTATCGCCGAACCCCGCTATATCCCTTCGGATTCGATGCTGCCAACCTTACATACTGGCGATCGCTTGGTAGTTGAAAAAATATCCTACCATTTTCACCCTCCCATAACTGGGGATATTATTGTTTTTCAGCCACCCGCAGAACTACAACGTCGGGGATATCCTAAAGACCAAGCTTTCATCAAGCGGGTTATTGGCCAGCCTGGTGAGGTAATTAGTGTTGATTCTGGCAAAGTCTATCTCAACGGTCAGCCTTTAACAGAAGACTACATCGCTGAACCACCAAATCAGCCATATCAAGCAGTGAAAGTCCCAGAAGACGAATTTTTTGTCATGGGAGATAACCGCAATGATAGTAACGACTCTCGCTATTGGGGCTTTTTACCCAGAGAAAACGTCATTGGTCGAGCAACGTTTCGTTTTTGGCCTCTCGATCGCATTGGGTTCATTTAATTAATTTTGGATTTTGGATTTTTCCTTCAATCCAAGTTGTGCTGTAAGCGCACCAAAGGTTCGACTCAAAATCTAAAATTAGCAGAGTTAGAAGTTATTTTAAAACTTCTAACTTAAAACCTTAAATAATACATCAATTGAGCGATCGCATCACCAGGTAACTCCAGCCGTCGTTGGAAATCAGCTAGGTTACGGTAAGGCCCGGAGGATTGCCGATTTTGAACCACTGCTTGCGCTAAAGATAAATCTATAAATGGAATTTGTGCTAACTTTTCGACTGTTGCTGTATTCGGATTGACTAAATGTGTAGCACTTTCTAAAGATTCGTGGTCATAATAAATAAAATTCAGCAGAGGCTTTAATGGCTCCAGACGCGGCGCTGGTATAGCCAAAGCCGCAGCAATGTCTTCAATACAGTAAAATTTAACACCAGAATGGGAAAGTTCTACAAGCGATCGCGCTTGGTGAATTGACAAACCTGGTAGGCGTAACCAATCGTCTACAGTGGCTTGATTAGCATCAATGCGAATACCTAATTTGGCCGCTATCTGAATTTCTTCCCCAGATTGTAGGCGATAGTAGGGATCGTTGAGGAGCTTGGCGCGGAGTTTTTGCAACCTGGGGTTCAAAGGTAGCCAGTTATTCATGATTATCGCTTACCTCAAGAAATCTGGTCTAGCAATTGGCGGCGCTTTTGCTCAAACTCATACTCTGAAATCAGTCCATCCTGACGCAAAGCATCTAATTCTCGCATTGCGTCAGCCATCGCTCCTACCTGATTAGTTACCTTTTGTGAGTTCCTTGTCGCTGACTTGCCTAGATTAAAATTACGATCAAAAGCTTCTTCGTCTTGGGCTAAATACCAAACTCCCTCAATGGCACTAGCTACCTTGGGGATAGGTGTCCAGGAAAGTAATACATACAAAACACCCCACAGAGGCTGTCCCAGATAGAATTTATGTAATCCTGAAATTGTCAGCGTGCCAGAAAAAGCTAAAACAGCAGCAACGCTTCTACTTTTGCGCTTAGTCAACATATTTCTAATAAATCTACCAATACCACAGTTCCTACAATCAAACAGTCAACTACCCTGGCTTGCTCTCCAGACTTTCGAAAGTTCCCACACAATTTAGTATTTGAAGAAATTTGAGTAAGTTTCACATGACTGTGCATTGAGCTTTGATGCTAATTTTAAGTTTTTAACAGCTTTATTACTACTATGTCACAGACCTTACTACCGCCAGGATGGGTTGAAAAGCTTTGTGATCCTTACGCTGTGCTAGGAATTTCTGTAATTGCTGACGAGCGCCAGATTTTCAAACGCTATCACACTTTAGCGAAGCTGCTACATCCCGATCGGCATGCTAAAAACTGCAATCCAGACCAAAAATTAGCAACGGCAATATTTAGCCATTTAATCAACCCTGCTTATCAACAACTGAAACATCGACAGAAGCGCTTGATTGCGATCGCTATGCTGCGATCGGATGCAAGAGTTTCAGAGCAGAAGCCTTTGTCTTCTCAAAGTGCCATAGCTCAGGAAATTATGGAAATGTCTACACCTGAAGCAGAATTGTTTTACGAAGAAGCGATCACCTGTTATGCAGAAGCTCAATACAAATCACTAGATCAGTTTTATCAGGTGACGCAACAAATTACTATACTGAATTTAGTATACCTACGGTTGCATAAACCAGACCTCTTCTTACCACAAAAAGCTGTTCCCATAATCTCTGAATTAGAAGTCAACCCAGTTGAATTGACATTAACTGATGTCAAACCAGTTTTGACAAACTACTCTCAACGTCACTACCAGCGAGCTATTGAGTATGTCAGGCTAGGAAAATGGACTATAGCTGTTCAAGAACTGCGCGATGCCATCAAGTTAGAGCCGAATAACAGCGACTATTATGCCTTATTAGGTTTGGTACATCTCAAACAAAAATTTATGGGGATGGCTAGGGTTTACATCTGTCAAGCATTAAAACTTAATCCAAAAAATTCACTAGCCTTAAAATACGCTCCCGAACTGAAAATTCAACTGGGTGAAAACACCAATCCTAAATCAATGGCTAAAGCTATGAGTATTGCGGCTTTATTAAGTCGATTTACACAGCGAAAAGGTTCTCAAGTCAAGTGTTGAAATTTCGGTAACAAACCGTACTAAAACCGAAGCTTCGTCACTAGATTACTCACCTAGACTAAAATAATAAATAGAAGTAAAACTATTAAGCTACTGAGTCTGGGCGCTCAGTTTAATATAAGCAATATGGGATTCTTCGATTCTGAGATAGTTCAGCAAGAAGCAAAACAACTTTTTGAAGATTATCAAGCGCTAATCAAGCTTGGTAACAACTACGGCAAATTTGACCGCGATGGCAAAAAGCTGTTTATTGAGCAAATGGAAGCCATGATGGATCGGTATCGCATCTTTATGAAGCGCTTCGAGCTATCAGAAGATTTTATGGCACAAATGACTGTAGAACAGCTGAAAACGCAATTAGGTCAATTCGGTGTCACCCCGCAACAAATGTTTGACCAAATGCACCTGACTTTAGAACGGATGAAAGCCGAGCTAGAAAAACAGGCTTAGTTAATTTTAGATTTTGGATTAATTGCCAATTCAAAATCCAAAATCCAAAATCTAAGATCCAAAGTTATTGTGACTTGGGGCGAGAAAACTGGGAAGGTGGCTTAAAGTTTTCCACTGGTACATTCTTAAGTGCCTTCTCCATAAAATCTTTCCAGATGGGAGCAACCATACCGCCACCCGTCGCCCGGCTAGCTAATTGTCTGTTGTCGTCCCTTCCCACCCAGACAGCAGTTGTTAGTTGTGGCACAGTGCCAACAAACCAGATATCCTTTTCTGAGGAAGTTGTACCCGTCTTACCAGCACTTGGACGAGCTATTGCAGCACCTTTACCTGTACCACTAGTAACTACCGTTCGCATCACATCGATAATGGCTGCCGATGCCCAAGGGTCTAAAACTAGCTGGGGCTTAGGGGTGTTATCTAATAGCACATTACCACTACTATCGGTGACACGAGCGATTACAGTGGGTGGGGACTGCCAGCCATAATTAGCAAAGGTAGCATAAGCACTAGCCATTTCCAGGGGAGTAACACCAATTGCCCCCAGAGGCAGAGAGGTAACAGGTTCCATCGGACTCATGATCCCCAAGGTGCGGCAAGTTTCGATCACTCGATTCATGCCCACAGCCTTACCAATCTTGATCACAGGAATGTTGCGCGATTGGGCTAAAGCTGTGCGGATTGGCATAGCTCCGCTAAACCCCCCATCATAATTTCTGGGAAAATACCAACCGTTACCATCTCGATAGCTGACTGGGGAATCTACCACCGTTGAGTCTGGTCCATACTTACCAGTAGCAAAAGCAGTATAATATACAAACGGTTTAAAGGAAGATCCGGGCTGGCGTTGAGCTTGAGTTGCACGATTGAATTCACTGATCTTAGGATCTACACCACCGACTAGTGCTTTGATAAAATGCGTGCGCGGATCAATTGCTACCAAGGCAATTTGATTCTTAGATAGTCCCTGCCCAAGTAGTGATTTATGCCACTTAGTGACAGTTTCCTCTGCCATGATTTGGAATTTGGCATCGACTGTAGTTTGCACTCGCATCCCACCCTTGAGTAGTGTCTCACGCCCAAACTTCTTAGCCAATTCCTGCGCTACGGTGTTGGTTACATAAGGTAGGGCACTACCTTGAAAAGATTTGATTCTACCAAGTTTTATTTCCTGTTTGAGGGCATCGTCATACTCAGACTGGTTGATCCAGTTTAATTCCAGCATCCGCCCCAGCACTTCTTTTTGTTTCTGTTTTGCCAGCTTCATGCTCACAAAGGGGCTGAATTCTTCTGGTGCTTGGATCAAACCCGCCATCATTGCTGACTCACCCAAGCTTAAATATTCTGATGACTTATTAAAGTAACTGCGGGCTGCCGTTTGTACACCATAATTGTTATGACCCCAATAAACTTGATTGAGGTACATTTCTAAAATTTGGTCTTTGGTGAGAATTTGCTCTAACCTGATTGCCAGCACTGCCTCCGCTAACTTGCGGGTAAAGGCACGCTTTTGAGACAAAAACAGGTTTTTTACCAATTGCATAGTAACAGTGGAGCCACCCTCTTTGACTCCACCTGCTACAGCGTTAACTACTATAGCCCGGCCAACACCAGTGGGGTTAATACCGTGGTGATCGTAGAAGTGACTATCTTCACTTGCTAATACCGCCCGTTTTAAGTTCGGAGAAATTCTATCCAGGGGTACGACTTCTCGGTTGGCTTCCCCGTGGATACTCGTTAAAAGTTTACCCTTAACGTCATAGATGTAAGTTGTTTCTGAGGGAAAGAAGTTACGTAGCTGTCTTACATCTGGCAAATTACGGAAACTAATGGCTAAACCAACCAGTCCTCCGGCTACAATGGAACTTGCCAACATGGTAATTGAGAGCAGAGTACCCCCAGTTACCTGACCAACTCCTTTCAAAAACTCAAAACCTGATGAAGCCCGACGTTGTGGCTGTTTATCTTCAAAAGTCCTAGAAGACGACACGGCGATTTCACTTCCTCACTTATAAATTTAACTGTAATTGATTGGATGAAGCAAGGCGGTTAATTTTTTGCAATTATAGTAGTTTGGCAGATGAGAAAGTGGATAAATTGCAAGTGTTTATAACCAACTTAACTTCTAGTGGGCAAAACATAGCTAACAGTGGATTTTCTAGTATGACGCAAGATTTTGCTTGGCTGCGTCGTGGTGTTGTAGAAGTTTTTCCACAACCAGTAGATGTTAACAGTGAAAGTCTAGAAAAGCTTTTGGCAACTACAAACAAACCTTTAAGGATCAAGTTGGGGATTGACCCGACTGGTACTGATATTCATTTAGGTCATAGCATACCAGTACGAAAACTGCGAGCGTTTCAAGATGCAGGCCATATAGCAGTTCTAATTATTGGCGATTTTACAGCGCGCATTGGCGATCCGACTGGTAAATCTGAGGTGCGTCGCCAGCTTACAGAAGCAGATGTCGCCCAAAATGCCCAGACTTATCTTGACCAAGTACGTCCTATCTTGGATTTTGACACACCAGGAAGGTTAGAGGTGCGCTATAACTCCGAATGGCTCTCTGGGCTTAACTTAGAGAAGATTTTGGAGTTACTTTCCACAATGACGGTGGGGCAGATGTTGGCGAAAGAAGGATTTGCCGATCGCTATAGAAAAGAGAATCCGATTTTTATCCATGAGTTCCTATACCCATTAATGCAAGGTTTCGATTCCGTTGCCGTGGAAGCAGATGTGGAATTAGGAGGGACTGATCAGAAATTTAACATCGCTGTGGGCAGAGATTTACAGCGCCATTTTGGTCAAAAGCCACAGTTTGGGATGCTGCTGCCAATTTTGATTGGCACGGATGGGGTGCAAAAAATGTCCAAGTCTTTAGGTAATTATATTGGGTTGTCAGAACATCCGGGGCAAAAATATCAGAAGTTGCAAGGGGTTCCAGATAATCTGCTGGAACAGTATTTTGAACTGCTGACGGATTTACCTTTGGATAATCTGCCAGAAAATCCCCGCGATCGCCAAACACTCCTCGCATGGGAAGTCGTCAAACAGTACCACGGCGAAACAGCCGCCCAAGAAGCCAAAGAAGCAGCCCAAAGCGGCGGAAAGGAAGGTGCAGTTCCCGAATTTTCTCTAGCTGAGATATCGCATCCCGCTAAATTAGCCTATATTCTCAATGTCACTGGTTTATGCAAAAGTACAGGGGAAGGTAAGCGGAAAATTCAAGAAGGTGGGGTGCGTATAGATGGCGATCGCATTACCGATGTTGATACTACTTTTGCTGATTCTGCCCAGTTACAAGGTAAGGTTTTACAAGTTGGGAAAAATAAGTTTGTGCGCCTAGTACCTTAGATGGGAACTAGGGGCTGGGAAGTACTTAGCAAGAAACCACGTATGAATGCAGAAGAAAAAATTATTGTCGCTTTGGATGTACCGGATGAGCAAGCTGTGATCGCTCTTATAGATCAACTCCCGCAAGTCGGTTTTTGGAAAGTCGGCTTAGAGTTGTTTACCAGCACTGGCCCCAAAATTCTGGAAGTCCTAAAGTCTAAGGAAAAGCGCATTTTCTTAGATTTAAAGTTTGATGATATCCCCAACACCGTTGCTGGTGCTTGCCGGAGCGCAGCTAGATACGGAGTGGATTTGCTGACAATTCATGCTACTGCTGGTAGAGATGCTCTAAAAGCCGCAATTGAAGCAGCACACGAAGGGGCAGCCCAAGCGGGTGTACAACCACCAAAGTTAATTGCTATTACCCTGCTGACGAGCATTTCTGCTAGGCAGTTGGCATTTGATTTAAAAATACCTCTGGAATTGCCAGAATATGCTCTAGAAATGGCCCTGCTGGCTCAAGAATGTGGTTTGGATGGGGTAGTTTGTTCGCCTCAAGAGGTGGCACAGCTACGAGAGACTTGTGGAGATCGCTTTTTGCTAGTTTGTCCCGGCGTTAGACCAACTTGGGCAGATAAAGGCGATCAAAAGCGATCGCTCACTCCTGCACAAGCCATGAAAGCTGGTGCAGATTATTTAGTAATTGGCCGTCCCATTACTACTGCTACTGAGCCAGAGTTAGCCTGGAAGAGGATTTCTGAGGAGTTAACCACAGTGGCATGAAGCTAAGAGTCAGTGAGAAACTGGGAAACAGAGTGCAGGGTGTAGGGGAGAAAAATCTTGCCTCTTCACTCAAGAAGAAAAATTATAGTTGGCTTGTAGCTTGTGGCTTTTGGATTTTAGTATCAAATAGCTTTACTTACCCAGCGTTCTCGAAAATCCTCACCCCTAACTCCTCGGCGCTAGCAGAAAGAGAAAATATCAACGACGGGGCGAAGTCTTTCTGTTCTGAGCAAAATTTAGAAACATTAACTATAGAGCTACTCCAAGATTTACCTAGTTATACTAATCGCGCCAGTCAACGCGCCCGTCGCCTCAGCAGAAGTAGTGATATTTACAGTTATATGTTAGTGGCAGGAAGACCTGAGTTTACTCCTCTGCCCCTTAACCTTGAAGAATATAGTGCAGATGCGTCTAAAAGCTCTGCATCAGGAGTTGAGCAAGTTTTCTTTACTACCTTGGAGCGCCAGTACATAGGAAAGAAAGCAATCGAATTGCAGGAATTCCACTGGCTGTTGTTGACTAAAACTACAACTGGTTGGCATTTAGTGATGATGTTTTCTCAAACTGGTTCCAATTCAGCACAGCAGCCATTATCCCCGCCACGCGATAGTAGTAATGGCACTGTTGCCCAAGCGGTGAATACTTGGTTACGCGATTGCCAAGCTGGAAGTGTCCGACGGATGCGTGCTGTGAATGGTGGACAATAATCCCGTGCAGAACTGAAGTTATGGGCTGATAGCCAAAGTCCACTCAAGTGGACTGAATCGATCGTTTATAGGACTTACGCACAAGTTACGGGATAACGAAATAACGTAGACTCGTAGCGGCTTGCCGAATGCTACCGCAGAAAAGCCCTTCTATCCCTGCGGGGAAGCAAGCTACGCCCAGCGGCAACCACAGGGCGATAACACGGAGAAATGAGAGTTTGAGAGATATTTATGCGTCAGTCCTAATTTGGTCCACCCTTAGTGGACTTCAGCTATGAAACTCGGAATTCATTCCGAGGCGGGATGAAAACGCAGTACGAGATTTAAAAGATATAGCTACGGTAATTCTTGTGTTTACACTGTAGCCTTTTAGCAGAGAGAGCAGAGTTTATTGCATACAAACAAAAGCACTAAAAGTCATTTTTGCAAGAGAGCGAAAGAGCTTTTTATTACTCCCTTCCCTTCTCTCTACTTCTGCAAACAGTCGATTTTGCTCTCCATCAATTTTCGAGCTAGATACTTGTTTCAAACAAAATAAATGTACATCATCCAACTAGCTTCTATCAGTGTAATTGCGCCTATGCCTTTGGGAAGATTTTCAGCAAGTTTAGCCAATAAACAGCGAAAAAAAGCAGACATTATTTAAAAACAAAGGCTGGCTTGAATTTAAGCGTTGTAACTCCCGTTTTTTGGCGATAACATAGAAATAAGTTTATTTCGAGCTTCTCAAACCGCCTTTGGCGTGAGTTTTTTATGGAGATTCAATTAATCAACATCGGCTTTGGTAACATTGTGTCTGCTAACCGAGTAGTTGCAATTGTCAGTCCAGAGTCTGCCCCGATTAAGCGGATTATTACCGATGCGCGGGACAGAGGTCAACTGATTGATGCAACTTACGGTCGTCGGACTAGGGCTGTAATTATCACCGATTCCAGCCACGTAATTCTGTCAGCAATTCAGCCGGAAACGGTAGCGAATCGCTTTGTAATTTCCCGCGATCATCAAACTGTAGATAATTAATAGTAGATTATTCCCACTCCTCTTCGTACCGGATCAGCAGTACGATGTGAATTAGATAAGTTTTCTGTCACCCATGCTACAAATTCTTTAGTCACTAGTGGACTTGGCCGGGAACACAAGACTAATGAATAATATCTATTGATTGATTCACAGGTTGAGGGGATAATGCCAGTTTTACCCATCCAGAGTAGTGCTACCACAGAAGAATGCTTACATTTAGGCAGGTTGATTGTTTTGACTGGCCCTAGTGGAGTTGGTAAAGGCACTTTAATGCGATCGCTGCTACAACGTCATCCAGAACTTTATTTTTCCGTATCCGCAACGACTCGTTCTCCCCGTCCAGGAGAAATCGATGGCAAAAATTATTACTTTGTCAGCCTTAGTAAATTTAAACAATTAGTGGCTGAACGCGAGTTTTTAGAATGGGCAGAATTTGCTGGTAACTATTACGGCACTCCCCGTGAAGCTGTACTTAACCAAATTCAATCTGGCAAGTTGGTAGTGCTGGAAATTGAGTTAGAAGGCGCAAGACAAATTCGTGCTTCCTTCCCCAGTGCCCTCAGCATTTTTATTTTACCGCCTTCTTTTGATGAATTGGAGAAACGGATACGCTCTCGCGCCCAAGACTCTGAAGAAGCGATCGCTCGTCGTTTACTCCGCGCCCAAGAGGAAATTCAAGCGGCAGATGAATTTGATATTCAAATCGTTAATGACGATTTTGAAACTGCTTTAAATGACATTGAAACGGTTTTGTTTAAATAACTTAGAAGTTAGGAGAGACGCGATTAATCGCGTCTGTATGGAGTTAGGAGTTAGGAGTTTGAATTCATAACTTCTAACTCCTAACTTTTAATTTCTAAATTAACCAAATAAACCTTGAATTATTCCCAGGTTACTAGTCAAAAAGTAAGCAACCACTGCACCACCAATACCACCAATCAAGAAAGAACTAGCAAAATTGTTCCAGCTTTCTTTAGAGTTAAAAGCATCTACCGGAGGATTGGGTACGGTAACGCTAGGAAGTGCTTTCGGCGGATTGCTATTGGAATACAGGGATAGGGCCCCGGTAAGAAGAACAACCAAGCCAATGGCTGCCAGTAAACCAGCTAAATTCGCATTATCTGTATCCCGCAGTGGGCCCAATTTGGCAAAGGGGCCAAATATCCAGTAACCATGAGCCATGCCAACTTCTAAACCGCGTCTAGCAGGAGACAGACCTGGGCGATAGGCAGGTAAGTTATTAATGAACCACTTGCTCAAGGGAGAAGCATTAACCGGGGTTTCTAGGTTTCCCAGTTGCGGATCGCGAAATGCAGGAAAAACAACTTCCCGATTTCTGGGATCGCTGGGGAGATTCTTTGATGCGTCTACAGCTTGTGCCATATTTTATGTTCGCCTCTAAATTTAAAATGGTGGCATTTTTATATTAATAATAATTGTAGCTAAAGATGTCTTTTGGCTAAGAAGTTTAGAAAAATTAATTTAGCTACTTTTAAAAGTGTGAAACTCGCGATCTGTAAACAGGATCGCGAGTTTCAAAAAACTCTTTGTGCTGCCTATTTTGATGATAATTCTGCTTACCTAAGCTGAATAAATCAACTACATAATTTTAGGAAAAACACAAGGAATTCAACTGTGCTAAATCCCATTTTCTACCTATGGCAGTGGGTGGAAAAGTAAGTCGGGGAAAAAGCGGTTGAATTCAATCAAGATACCTGCTGTGATTGTCAGCCAGATGGTAGCTGCCACAGGTGCTGTGGAAATAAACTTAATCAAATATGATGATTGATCGCCTTTGTCTGCCATGAATTTATTCTCCAAAACGAATGAATTAGTTAAGCTGATTTAGCGTGGGGAAATAGGGATTTCTGAATCCTTCGCTGCTAATTTCCCAGAGAGAAACTCTTGCAGTGCTGCGACTGGCCAAGTAAAGCCTGACGCAATGATAGGGAGTGCCAAACCAAGATCGATTTGGATTTCTTTTAGTTCAGTGTCAGATTCCTTTTTGATTGCTTGCAGATAGGTACGACCTACCCAGCCAATCCAACCAGCAATATATAGAAACAGAATGCTGGGGATCAAAAAGTCACCAGCTCGATCAAGACGACCATCAACAATTAAGTGGGGGTAGCCTTCAGGGCCGCACAGTGCCTGAGAATAACGCTCAAACCGCTTTTTCCCTGATTGGGGGTCAGCAGTTGTATTACGGGCATTAGCTGCTAGCTCTTGAAAAGCGGGATTGTCCTTGCACGGTGTCAAATTAGCCCCTAAAGCTTGTGCTGGGGAGGCAAAATTGAACCAAAGACAAATCGCTAACATCAAAGCAAACAATCGTCGCATAGAGTTGTTTCCTTTTATTACAAAACAAGAAGTTCTTTGTACAAAACGAAGCGGCTTGTACAGCTGTTTATTTGCATAACTAGGAAGTCATCATACTCTTGGGTGGGAACCGAGTAAAGTTTAAGTAAATAAAAGTTAAAGCTTCTCAACCAAAATAGAGTGTGAAGTCTTGAGTGCTGAGTATAAGAATTGTTGTTGTAGGGTAGTAAAGAAGCAAGATTTTCTCTTGATTACTCTGGACTCCAGACTCAGCAATCATTACTTTAAATGACAACCGTTTTAGCAATAGAAACCAGTTGTGATGAAACTGCCGTCGCAATTGTTAACAATCGTAAAGTTTGTAGCAGTATTGTCGCCTCGCAAATTCCAGTCCATCAGCAGTATGGCGGGGTAGTGCCGGAAGTCGCATCTCGCCAGCACTTGGAAACGATAAATGTTGCGATCGCACAAGCCTTAAAGCAAGCCCAGCTAGACTGGGGACAAATTGACGCAATTGCTGCCACTTGTGCGCCCGGACTCGTAGGAGCGCTGTTAGTGGGGTTAACTGCTGCCAAAACCCTAGCAATGGTACACAACAAGCCATTTTTGGGAGTTCATCACCTCGAAGGTCACATTTATGCAACTTACTTGAGCGAATCAAGTCTAAATCCCCCTTTCTTGAGTTTATTAGTTTCTGGCGGACATACAAGCTTGATTTTCGTAAAAGATTGTGGTAATTACGAAACACTGGGGCAAACCCGTGATGATGCTGCGGGTGAAGCCTTTGATAAAGTGGCGCGATTGTTAAAGCTGGGTTATCCGGGTGGTCCAGTAATTGACAAGTTGGCACAACAAGGAAATCCCCAAGCCTTTGCTCTACCAGAAGGAAAAGTTTCTTTACCTGGCGGTGGGTTTCATCGTTATGATGCGAGTTTTAGTGGGTTAAAAACGGCTGTATTGCGTTTAGTGCAGCAATTAGAGAAAGATGGTGGACAAGTGCCAGTGGCAGATGTAGCAGCTAGCTTTCAGGAAACCGTAGCGCGATCGCTAACCAAAAGAGCGATCGCCTGTGCCCTAGACTATGGTCTAGATACAATTGCTATTGGTGGCGGTGTAGCAGCTAATAGTGGGTTGAGAAAAAACCTCCAAGCTGCCGCCGTTAAACATAACCTCCGCGTCCTATTCCCGCCTCTGAAGTTTTGTACCGATAACGCCGCCATGATCGGCTGTGCCGCCGCCGATCATCTATCTCATGGTCATACATCGCCTCTCACGCTAGGCGTTGAGTCTAGGTTAGCGCTGACCCAAGTGATGAAGTTATATCACCCTCTTGAGTAGTTATTTGTCCTTTGTCGTTTGTTATTTGTTACTTGTGACCACCAATGCCCAATACCCAATTCCCAATGCCTAATGACTAATGACTATCGACCGAATGCGATCGGCCACTTCATCCGGCTGTTCCAACATAGCCAGGTGTCCGCAATTAGGAATTTCCAAAACATTGTCACCACAGTATTGAAACAGTCTGTGAAAGCTAGCTAAATGGCGTACATACTTGGGTTCCATAACCTTATCCTCAGCACCAGCCAAAAAATAAACTGGCTGCTTCAGCTGGGATACTAGCTCAGGTAAACGATTGATTTCTTCCTCCGTTGTGGAATCTAACAGAGTTCCTAACGCTGCTTCTGGGTCAGCCACAACGAAATCAATCAGCCTTTGACGTGCCCAATGGCGGTCTAAAGGACGGACTACACTGGCTCTAGTAAACAGCAAATCAATCAAAGGCACTTGGGAGAGCCAACGCGGGCGGACTTGCAAAAATTTCTGACCCGCCGAGCGAAACTGCTCAAAAGCTTCTTTCAGGTAAATACCACCGCCAGCGTTGATACAGATAACTCCCTTGATACAATCAGGTATTTGATCTGCTCCCCAAAGCGCGATCGTACCTCCCAAGGAGTGACCAATTAGCCAAGCACTACTAATATTCAGCTGTTTTAGGAGAATGGCTAAATCCTGAGCATAAGCAACAGGAGTATAAAGAGAATCGATTGGTGAACCAAGCGCACTATTCGAGATGGGGATCAGACTTAGAGACGTTTGTACCCGACTAAAATCGGTTTGTACCTGGGACTGGGATTCACCAAAACCCCGCAAATCATAGGAAAGGCACTGCAAATCATCTGATAGGCGGGAAATCACAGGTTGCCAATATCCACGGCTATTGAGCCAACCGTGGATAAATACTAAAGCGTGGGGGCAGGAAGTGGGAGCCGTTAGCTCGTATGCGTGTGGAACGCCCAAGATTTCGATAGTTGCCATGTTTATATCGTACCCCGAAGGGCGGGTGCGACTAAATACGGAATAGGAAAATAGACGCGATTGATCGCGTCTGCACAGGAGTTAAGAATTAGTAATTGTTAATTTTTAATTACGAATTACGAATTATTTAACTCATAACTCCTCACTTTTCTCATTTCCCCAGCAACCTCTGTCGCACTCCCTCGGCAATTTTGTGACCGAGATATTCAGGAATAAGGCTTTCATTTGGCCCCAATAAGTAGAGAATTAGCCGTGTACGTCCACGCCAAACCAATAAATTGGCATTGACTACCAGCAGGTCTTCCTGCCAGATGGCGTACATCACTTTGTAGAATAATCCTGGTTGATTATCGGCTTCAATCACCAAGGCAGGGAGATGAAAGACCGGATCGACATAGAACTCAGTTTGTACCTGCTCTAAGCCAGTATCAAGATTAAATTCTACAGCCAGCATCTCTTCTACCTCAAACCGACCTCCTAAAGCCTCGCGGATGGCACGACAGACATTTTCTGCGGTTTTCTCGGTCAAGGCTTTACTACCACGAGATACCAACAATTTGATAAAAACTAGCATTGGCGGACGGATCTGACCGTATAGGCTCAGACCGTGAATAGTCAACCCATAAGCTGCTAGTACACCAAAAATATCGCTGAGGAGAAAAGACTGGTTACGGTAAGCAAAATGCAAAGCACTTTTACTGCCTTCCGGTTTCAGTTCAATCACAGCGCGTCTAGTTTTATACAGACGGTAGGCTAGGCGCAAATTTTGCAGTTGAATCTCACTGCTGACGAATTGCTCATAAAACTGGGGAAACGCTCGGTTAAAGCGCTTTAGAAGTTCCAGTGTTGAAGATTTTAAACCAGAAGCCATTGTTAAGGGTAAGACTCGCTTGCTTTCATCACCTGGGGACTAGGGGCTGGATGTTGGGGACTAGGGAAGAATTTTCCCAAATACTCAATCTCTTGTATACAATTCACTCCTAAGCTAACCTGCATTTAAGCTCTATACGAGCAATTATCAGGATTTGGTTTTCCATATTAAATTTTGCATTCTAAGCAGAGACTTCTGACCATCATAACTTCGGTGTCCAATTCCTTTAGCCAACAACAGAATAAGTGAATAGGGAGTGATTTTGAATTTTGAATTAGTTTATATCCTTACTTTTGGGGAATTTCTCCTAGCCCTTACAACAAAATGCTAAAGTTGAAAATGATTGGTGTGAAACACGCTCTAAATAGCTGTTACCATTGCAAATCCCGAAAACAACCGAAAAATTTTGAGTGTAAGGGGTAGCAAATGGAGGTAGCTATGTTAAACGTGAATCAACACTCCTGAGAGTGGAAACCAATTTAGTTATACTACCCGAACCACGTTGGCATGGGTTTTTGGAAAACTTGGTTTAGTACTCCTGAATCTGTAGCGACAACTAGGACAAATCCCTTTGAAGAACGTGTGGATGCTGCGGGCAACTCCAACCCCAGCAGCATTAGCGAAGCTTCTTCAAAGGAAACTCGCATCGTCTTCAGTACGGAGCGAGATATTGACCTGTATGAGCTAGAAGAACTCTGTGATGCAGTTGGTTGGTCGCGTCGTCCTCTAAGAAAAGTGAAAAAAGCTATTGAGCATAGTTTTCTTGTCGCCTCAATGTGGCAGGTGAGAGGAAACCAAAAGCGGCTCATTGGTTTTGCCCGCGCTACCTCAGATCACGCGTTTAATGCCACTATTTGGGATGTCGTGGTTCACCCAGACTTTCAAAGTCAAGGACTGGGTAAGGCACTGATGAAATACGTTCTCAAAAAACTCAGAAGTGAAGAAATTAGTAATGTCACTCTCTTTGCAGATCCCCATGTTGTAGATTTCTACCGGACTATGGGGTTTATGGCTGATCCAGAAGGCATTAAAGGCATGTTCTGGTATCCTCACTAGCGTTCAATCAAAATAAAACCCGATTTGCATAAGAAAATCTATTATTTTGATGTAGTTTTGAAAGGTTCAGCCGACAAGGGCGCAAGTATATATCTTGTAGAACTTAAGTCGGCATAAACCTTTATCGGTGTAAAAATCTAAAATCTAATCTATCTTGTTCTTGGCAAGGGAAAAAAGATTAGGCATAAGCCATATAATGTGATATAGTGACCTTAATGCTTTTGGTAAAGCGCGATCGCTTTAATGGGATAAAACCAAACTTCCAAAAGTAGATGAGTATAACCGGGATGTAGCGCAGCTTGGTAGCGCGCCTGCTTTGGGAGCAGGATGCCGCAGGTTCAAATCCTGTCATCCCGATTTAAGTGATATGTTTAACAGCTAAAGTAAATTGACAAAGTTTACTTGCTAGGTAATGCAATTAAATTGTACATTTTTACCGATAATAGCAATTTGCCTGTTATAGTTTTGGATTAACTGTTGAAGTCTAACAAGCAAATTTCACCCTAAAGCAGTAAGATATTCCTGATACTGAGCTTTGTATCGATTTGAGAAGATATTAAAGCAAGCGCGATGGAACGATTGATTAAGTAATAGCGTCACCCGCTCTTAGAGAAAGCCGATAGAATGGCATTTATCATATCCAAGGTCGAGAGACTAAGAAACTTTTCACCGTTTGAGAAGACATATAGTAGGCATCTACAGCATTTCGTGGTGAATAGCAAAGCGAAATCGAGAAGAACACAACTTTAGTACTGTCGATTTGTGAAAACGATACTATAGCAACCTTCAATAGCTGGGGAATATTGGATTTTGACCGTTGATGCTTAACACTAAACCTCAACGCGCACAATGAATTTTTCCCAACTGAAATAGATTGCTATATAACTAAAGCTAGTTGGTGCTGTGCAAATCCAACCATTTGTTTAATTTAATTAGATTATTGATGCGAGGAGCAGTCATGAAATCATTTATTCGCTTAGGCGCAACATTGGGTATAGCTGGCAGTGTATTTTTAGCGGGACTTTCAGGAATAGGCAATCTACCGGGAATAGGCAATCTAGAGGCAGTAGCGTTGCCACAAGATCAGATAGTGAAAAAGCTCCAAGAAGTACCTGTATTCACCCTTACTAATCCTAAAGGCGAATTTGTAGTTCTTTCGAGGAAAAACAACAATGCGTCCAAGCCGATCTCACAAGTAGGATTTTTTATTAGCAAGCAAGATGCTCAAAAATTTCTTGATAATCGGCTCAAAAAAGAAAATCCCCAATTGGCAAGCACTTTACAGGTGAGACCTTTATCCCTGGCAGACTACTATAAAATAGTCCAAGAAAGCAAAAAGAAATCAGACTCTGTAATTTATACTTTAGTCCCGACGCAAGCACAGGTAGCTTCAGCAACAAGTATGCTGAATCAAAATGGTAAAAAAGGGGAGCAATTCAATGGGATTCCCTTATTTGTACCCAAATTTAAGAAAGATAATAGCTATTTGACCATTCCCTTGGCAAAAGGCAACGAGCGGTACATCCCATTCTTTTTTGAAAAAGAGCAAGCAGTGGCTCTGTTAGACCAATTCAAAAAAGCCGTACCCAAGGAAGCAGAGAACACTGAAATTCAGGTAGTGGATTTGTACGGTGTTATGGAGGCTCTCAATAGCAGCAGCGACCCTAGTATTAATAAAATTGTTCTGTATCCATCACGGGAGTCCATCAATTTTATTCGCTCACTTGCGCCGAATCAATCCCCAGCTGCTGCGCCCGCTCCGAAAAAATAAAATAACGGTTATGTACTCCAAGGTTGAGGCATGGGGGAGAAGCATCTGATAGTTTCTGGTTTACAACTTTGGCAGTGGCGAAATGCAGCCCTTGAAGCAGCGATCGCCACTGATGTCCCAACAATGGAGGTAGATTGGCTACTCTTAGAAGTTGCTGGGTTAGACCGCTTGGCACTGCGTTTGGAGTCTTTTAAAAACTGGCCGCAAATTCAGCTGCAATTACCTCTAGAAAAGTTAGACCAGCTATGGCAGAGGCGATTAAACGATCGCTTACCAGTGCAGTATATTGCTGGTGTGACACCTTGGCGTAACTTTCAAATCGCGGTGTCAAGTGCCGTTTTGATTCCCAGACCAGAGACAGAGAGCTTAATTGACTTAGCTTTAGCAGCAGCTAGCGGTGTATCAGGACATTGGGCAGATTTAGGTACTGGGAGTGGAGCGATCGCCATCGGATTAGCAGATGTCTTGCCAAAAGCAACAATTCATGCAGTTGATTACAGTTTAGAAGCTCTAGCGATCGCTCGAACCAACGCTGCTAATTTGGGTTTTGCTGACCGGATTGAATTTTATCAAGGTTCTTGGTGGGAGCCACTAGCATTTCTCAAAGGTCAGTTTAGTGGTATGGTGTCAAATCCTCCTTACATACCCACCAGCACCTTACCTACATTGCAACCAGAAGTAGTTAACCATGAACCACATCTAGCTTTGGATGGTGGTGGTGATGGCTTAGATTGCATTCGCCATTTGATAGAAATTTCTCCCAGTTATTTACAATCTGGCGGTGTCTGGTTAATTGAGATGATGGCAGGACAGGCGGATGCAGTGCGAGAACTTTTGCAAAATCAAGGTAGCTATTGTAAGATTCAAATTCACGCTGATTTAGCTGGAATTGAACGCTTTGCCCTTGCCTACAAAAGTTAGGAAATAGGGTATGGGGTATGGAGCATGGGGCATAGCGCATAGGGAAAATGCTCCATACTCTATACCTGTACCCATAAAAATGACACAAGTTTCTTTAACAAATCTAATAGCTGGCGCACAGGCTGGTGTTTTGGTAAGCTTTCCTACTGATACTGTTCCTGCACTTGCGGCGATACCAGAAAAAGCTGAGTTAATTTTTGCGGCGAAGCAACGCAGTCAAGACAAACCTTTGATTTTGATGGCTGCTAGTGCTGAAGATTTGTGGCTCTATGTTAAAGGTAGTAAAAACGAGTATAAAGTTTGGCAAGAACTAGTTGAGAAACATTGGCCAGGAGGGCTGACATTAGTTTTGCCAGCAAGTGAACGATTGCCAAAAGTCATGAACCCTGTTGATCCAACGACAATTGGTATTCGAGTCCCGAACAGTGCGATCGCTCGAACTATTTTGGCGCAAACAGGCCCCCTTGCTACAACTAGCGCTAATTTTTCCGGTCAGCCACCTTTGCAAACGATGGCAGAAATTGAGACTCAGTTTCCCCAGGTTTTGACTCTAGTAACTACAGAATGTCAGGGTGAAACAGCAGCAATGGGTATACCTTCCACCGTTGCTAAATGGACAGGCATAAATTGGCAGATTTTACGACAGGGTGCGATAAAGTTAGATTTTTCGAGTGATAAATAGATATAGGTAGTTATAATGTTGTTTTCCTGATTTTCACAACAGATAAATCTGGAACTTTAGTCTGCGCTGTTGTGGTCAATTAACAAGTTAATAATTGCCAAATTATGAATTGGAGCAACTGGATATATCTAGGAGCAGGACTCGCACTAGGTATGATTTTCTATCGGTTATTTGTGCTATGGTTACGCCCGCCGCAGGCATCAGCAAATGTTTCATCTAGCTCATCCCTAATAGCGCCATTAGATCAAGAGGAGATGCCACCGATATCACAACAGCTACAGCAAACGCAGCTGGCATACTTTATGGCAAGGGAAATGAGCCAGTTTAAAGCTGGTTTTTTGGCACGAACTACCCATGAATTGCGATCGCCTCTCAATGGTTTGATTGGCTTGCATCAATTAATTTTGTCAGATTTATGTGAAGATCCGGCTGAAGAACGAGAATTTATTGGCCAAGCTCACGAACGAACGCTAAAGCTACTCAAGCTGATAGATGAAATTCTCACCGTTGCGAGAACGGAACACGGTACTAATAAATTAGATATTCAGCCCCGACCGTTAGCCCAAATTTTAGAAGAGGTTCATAAATTAACTTATATGCTGGCGGCTAATCGCAATTTTCCCTTGCAATTGTTACCCGCCGATCCAGAAATTTATGTTTTAGCAGATTATCTCTGGCTCCGCCAAATATTGATCAGTTTAATAGACACTGCCATTACTCAAATGGAAGAAGGCAGTATTTGTATTTCTAGCAATATCTTACCTACAAATAATTTTGTAACCATTTGGCTAGATGTCCCAACTCATGCTATACCCTCGAACGAGCCGATTGATTTGCTCAAATCTGATGAGCAGCAGATCCAAATTGATCAAAAGGTTGCTCTTTCCCCAGGAATGAGACTATTAATCAATCAGACTTTAGTGGAAGTTATGGGAGGAAAGTTAGAAATTTTGCCTTCGACCATTGCCAAGGAACCACATCAGGAGATTACCAGACTACAAATCTCTATCCCCCTAGTGATTCCTGAAGCTGAACTTCTGTAGCCTGAACGAAAGCAAGATTAGCTCGATTGTGTAACACCATCGTAGTGGTGGTGTTAGGCTGGAAACCAATCTTTTTGTAAAATCCCTGCTGGTGAGTAGTCATCAGGTAAACGCGCTCAACTCGTCTCATGCGGGGATGACTCAAAACAGTTTTCACTAAATTGCTTCCCAACCCACTACTTTGATACTCTGGATGAATGACAACATCCCAAATTGTGGCGCGATATATGCCATCAGATGTTGCTCTAGCAAAGCCAATGAGTTGATCGCTATCCCAGACAGAAATCACTGGTTCACTATTGGCAATAGCTATACCTAAATCTTCAATACTGCGTCCCTTTGCCCAGAAAGCTGAAACGTTTAACAGTTCTTGGAGTTGGTAAAGGTCAATTTCAGACTTGCAATCGCTAAATTGAATCTGAGACTCGTTCATTTATGGCATCCACTTTTGGCAATATCTTTGTATATTTAAGCCATATTTTGCTAAAAATTGCTGTACGTGTATATGTATATGCAACGAGAAAGAAAAATTAATGGCAAATCCACTTCCACAGAGGATGACTTGGCCCCTGCTGACGTATCCGATAAACTTGTTTTTCTAAACGTTGTTTTTCAGACTTTGGTAGTCCAAATAAGATATTCCGACTTTGCCAAACCAAAACAGCAGCAGTCATCCCAATACAAAAGGCTAAACCCAAGGTAGACAGTGGATGGTAGAAGAGTCCATATCGCACCGCTACCCAGGTAAAATATTGTTCCCACAGAGAAATTTCTGCACGTAGACCCCACAAGCTAACAGGTGCAATGGTGAGCCACAAACAGCCGACAAACAGCCATCTACCGTATAATGTCAGCTTATGTAGCCTTTGTACTTGTTGAATAAAGGATGCGTCAGAGTTCTCAAATTCTGGATTAGGGATTAATGGTTCTTCAGGTTGATCCATAGAAGAATAAAATTCCAAAGCATAGGTGAGCAATTTAAAATGCTTTAACCCAATTGTGAAATGCACACAAGTTTAACTATCCTGAGAACTGGCAGATGTATCAATCGGCTCTACGCTTTCTACCACTTGGGATTCATCCCTTTCTCGCCACCAAGTAAGGAGAGTACTGGCGATGAAAATACTTGAATAAGCTCCCATCGTGAACCCAATAATCAAAGCTAGAGCGAAATATCTCAGTGTTTCTCCACCAAATAGAAAGATGGAAGTTAATGTCAGCAACACGGTTAAGGTCGTGTTGATTGATCTTGTCAGAGTTTGGTTAACCGCATCATCGACAATTTCGGCAATTGGGCGCTCAGGATTGATTTTAATGGTTTCTCGAATGCGATCGTAAATCACCACTGTGTCGTTGACTGAGAAACCTGTAATGGTCAGTAAGGCGACGATAAAAAGGCTATCTACTTCGATGCCCGCTACCAAACCCAAAATTGAAAAAGCCCCAACTGTGATTAAGATATCGTGAAAGAGGGCAACGATCGCAAACACAGCATAATCTAACTGGAAACGGAAGCTCATATAGATAGTAATACCGATGAAGGAAACTATCAGAGCTAATATCCCAGACCTCAACAGTTCTTTTCCCAAGGTAGGGCCAACGGAGTCAATTTGATTTTTTTGCGGATCAAAAACCCCAATTTCTTCGCTTAAAGCATTTTGCAACTTGGTGCGCTGATCGACACTCAAATCTTTTGTCCGAATTAGTACACCATTTTCTGCACCATTTTCGGAGACAAGTTGGATGCTGCTATCACCTAGTCCCTGCGCTTTTGCCACTTCCCGGACAGCATTGATATCAATTGGTTTGTCACAATTGCCTGGTTTGGTGCAATCTCGGACAAACTGTAACCTTGTACCACCAATAAAATCTAAACCGGGGCGTAAGGGTGCATGAATATTGGGTTGTTGCCAAGAAATCACCATTGAGATGATACCAGCAAGAATAATCGCAGTAGAAATAGTCCACCAAAGCGATCGCGATTTGTTAATACTCAGTTTCATGGAGTCACCTCTGCCTTATTCGATGTTGGCAGGTTTGGACAGAAAAGTTCTGTCTTCCGCAAGGAGGGAATTGAAATTGCCAAAAACAGCAATGTCCGACTACAAGTAATTGCGGTAAACATACTCACAGCCACCCCCAAAGCTAAGGTAAGAGCAAAACCTTTGACTAAACCAGACCCCAGCCAAAACAGGGCAGCACAAGCAATCCATGTAGTGACGTTGCTATCTAAAATACTAGAAAATGCTCGGTAAAAACCAGATTCTACTGAACGATACAGAGATTTACCTGCTCGTAATTCTTCCCGTGTTCGTTCAAAAATTAGTACATTGGCATCAACCGCCATCCCAATACTGAGAATAAAACCAGCAATTCCCGGCAAAGTTAGGGTGACACCCAATAAAGCAAAGGTTGACCAAGTTAAAAGGGAATAAATCACTAGTGATACATCCGCAATCAGTCCTGGTAATCGATAGTAAAACACCATGAAGATTAATACTAAAGTCAGACCACCAACTCCAGCATAAATACTGCTTTGAATACTATCTTTACCCAATGTTGCCCCTACTGTCCGTCTTTCTGCGATTTCTACTGGTACGGGTAATGCGCCACCACGTAGTTGTACACCCAAGTCATTAGCTTCTTGTGCGGTAAATCTTCCTGTAATTATGGCAGAGCCACCGGCAATACCTGCGGCGGCAAATTCTATACCCACAGTAGGAGCGCTAATCAGTTCATTGTCTAGAAAAACACCAATACTCCGCCCAGTACCGGCAAGATTCTTCGTCAAATTGGCAAACAGTTCACCACCCTTTTGGTCGAAGCGAATGGTAACGTGCCAGTTGTTACCTTGAGTGGGTTCACCATAAGCATCCTTGAGGTATTTGCCACCTAGTGGTGGATTAGTGCTTTCAAACAATTCTGCGATCGCTTGATTACTTTTTTGTAAATCTTCTTGATTCTTAGCTATTGCTGCTTTGTCACTACTCTTTCTCAACTCTTCTTGCTTGACTTTCAATTCGGCTCTAGATGTTTGGAAAGCACGCAGTGGGATTTCTGTATTTGGCTTTTGGGTACGAAATTCTAACTGTGCCGTTCCCCCTAACACCCGTTCGGCTTGCTCTGGATCGTTAACCCCTGGCAATTGTACCAAGATTTTATCCGCACCGACTGTTTGGATCAATGGCTCAGAAACACCCAGACCATTAATCCGGCCTTCGACAACTCTTTTCACACCTTCTAATTCTCGTTCGGTGATTTTGGGAATTTCTGCTGATGGTTTCACCTGAATTGTTAGCTGTGAACCTCCCCGCAAGTCCAGTCCCAAGGGTATCGGAATTGTCGCAATCACCGTAAAAGCGGCGATTATCAGGACTAAAATCAAAATTAATAGCGATCGCTGTCTTTGCATACCATAACTCGCAACTGACAAACGCTATAATAGCGCTCTTTTGAGGAGTTATGAATGGGAAATAGGGAGTGGGAAGTTGGGAGTGGGAAGTCGTAATTGAATTTCTTCCCTATTCCCTACTCCCTAAGTCATGAATCGGAAGTCAGAAGTAGTAGTTAAATCTCTTCTCTATTCCCTCAAACCCGCAACGCCACCATTTTTTCCACAGCTTCTACGATTTGCTCTGGTTGGATGATTGTTAGTCGTTCCAGATTGCCGTTGTAAGGCGTGGGGATATCTTGAGAAGAAAGCCGCAGTACTGGCGCATCTAATTCATCAAATAAGCGATCGTTTATCGAGGCAATAACTTCTGCTCCGATACCCGCAGTTCGCATTGATTCTTCCACAACAATAACTTTATGGGTTTTGCGTACTGATGCACCAATTGTATCAAAATCTAATGGCTTGAGGGATATTAAATCAATAACTTCTGGATCGTAACCTTGTTTTTCAAGTGTTTTTACCGCTTGCAGCACATGATGCCGCATCCGAGAATAAGTGATAATTGTGACATCCTTTCCTTGACGCACAACTTCGGCTTTATCTAAGGGTAGTAAATATTCTTCTTCTGGTAAATCTTCTTTCAAGTTGTAAAGCAAAACGTGTTCAAAGAACAACACCGGGTTATCATCGCGGATAGCTGATTTTAGTAGTCCTTTGGCGTTTCTTGGTGTGGAGCAGGCAACAATCTTCAAGCCTGGCACAGCTTGGAAGTAGGTTTCTAATCGTTGGGAATGTTCTGCACCTAGCTGTCTTCCTACACCACCAGGGCCGCGAATTACCATCGGAATTTTAAAGTTACCGCCGGAAGTATAGCGCAGCATCCCAGCGTTGTTGGATATTTGATTGAAGGCGAGCAATAAAAAGCCCATATTCATGCCTTCGATGATGGGACGCAACCCTGTCATGGCTGCCCCTACTGCCATACCAGTGAAGCTATTTTCAGCGATGGGGGTGTCTAGAATGCGGAGTTCGCCATATTTTTGGTACAGGTCTTTGGTAACTTTGTAGGAACCGCCGTAGTGTCCTACGTCTTCACCGAGAACGAATACGCTGGAGTCACGGGCCATTTCTTCATCAATGGCTTCGCGTAAGGCGTTGAAGAATAGTGTTTCTGCCATTTAGACCTTTTAGTACGATTATGGTTTTAGAATTTTATCGTGCTGCTGTCGCAAATACGGTGAGCGATCGCACTAGTTAGAGATTGGGTTTTTTAAACGAACTGCCCCAAACATAGAGCGAGTAATTGCCATAACTATATCAAAGCTATTTAATTTAGATTTTAGATGTTTTATGAGCGATCGCCTCTCACTCTGGCAAATCTGTTGATTTATTTATGTAATAAAACTTAGAGTAAATGTATAAAATACATTAGAAGCTTCCTGATTGAAAAATACCAATTTAACGTCAGGTTTTTTAGAAGATAAGTATCTGCGGCAAAACCCGCCATCAAATTAACTAAAAGATGCCAATAGAATTTTAGAAATTTTAGAAATTTTAGCTAGTGGTGTCCGATGAAAAAACTATAATCAAGTAGCGATCGCATCCCCATAACACTTGCTTGAAAAGTGAATTTGCATAGTCTTAACCCGCCGCAGGCATCGCAAAAGCCATAAACAAAGAATCTCACGCCTAAACACTAAAACCCAACTCTGCGTCTTTGCGCCTCTGCGTGAGATTTTCTCAATTATTATCATTCAATCGCACACCTTACTTTAACCATCGCGCCGCATCTTTGGCATGGTAGGTCAAAATCAAGTCTGCACCAGCCCGTTTAAACCCAGTTAAAGTTTCCATAACTACGCGCTCTTCATCAATCCAACCGTTGAGAGCCGCAGCTTTCACCATCGCATACTCACCAGAAACATTGTAAGCCGCAACTGGCAAGTTACTCGCTTCTTTCACGCGCCAGATAATATCCATGTATGCCAAGGCTGGCTTAACCATGAGCATATCAGCACCTTCAGCGATATCCAATTCAATCTCTTTAATTGCTTCGCGGGCATTACCAGGGTCCATTTGGTAAGTTCTTCTGTCGCCAAATTGCGGTGTTGAGTCTGCGGCATCCCGAAATGGGCCATAATAACCCGAAGCATACTTAGCAGCATAAGACAAAATCGGCGTGTCTTGAAATCCGGCTTCATCCAAACCCTGACGAATTGCTTGCACAAACCCATCCATCATCCCAGAAGGCGCGATGATATCGGCACCAGCTTTGGCTTGAGAAACTGCTGTTTTCTTCAACAATTCCAAAGTTGGGTCATTTAAAACTCGTCCTGTTAAATCACCAACTTGCAGATAACCACAATGACCGTGGCTAGTGTACTCACACAAACAAGTATCAGCAATTACAATCAAATCTGGCACTGCTGCTTTTACCGCCGTCGCTGCTTTTTGGACGATACCGCAATCATGCCAAGCACCAGTTGCATCTACATCTTTATCAGCCGGAATACCAAATAAAATAATAGAAGGAATTCCTAAGTCGTAAACTTCTTTTGCTTCTTCAACGATTTTATCTACCGAAAGTTGGTAGACACCGGGCATGGATTTCACCTCATTAGCGATTCCCTCACCCGGTACAGCAAATAATGGGTAAATTAAATCGTTTGTTGTTAAAACAGTTTCACGAACCATCCGGCGCAGTTGAGGATGGGTACGCAGACGACGGGGGCGGTGTGTAGGAAACATAAAATTTTATGAAGAAAAACAACGCAGATGGACACAAAATAAAGCGTCACAAAAGCAGGCTAAAATTTTCCTGCCGTCAGACAGACTACAAACAGTGCTTAACTGTCCTTTGCCCTACTCTTAATCAAGTTGTGGGGCAATTTTGTATTCTACAGCTTGGTTGCACCTATCCGACGGACTGGGAAAAAAACGACATAATAAGCAATTCAAAATTCAAAATCCTGGCGATTGGTTGTATGCAAACTCAAGGCACAACAGCTTAATAAAAATAACTAACAATTGCCCAATATCCAATGATAATTTCTTCTAAAGAAATCGGAAAATGTAGGGATAACGGAAGGGTATATCAGGATTGCTGAAAACTCCGATGAGCGCCCAAATTGTTAATCCCCAGTGTAATAGATATCCCAGCCCAGCTAGTGGCCCCAGTAATAATAGAGGTAACACTAACCAACCGAATAGAAAAAACAGCGCTCCCAGAATTGCACCATAAAACCAGACATTAAAGTGGAAATTGATGGATTCTTTGGCGTTTTCTTTAACAACAGGATCGTCAGATACAAGCAATATGGCGATAGGTACACCGACAGATACCAATGTTGTGCTGAAAAAAATGGCTCCATGCGACAAGGCTGATAAAAGCTTTCGCTTGTCTGTGTCGTACATTGCTTTCTCCTCTTTAGTTTAGATTGTTAGTAGTTATACTACGACCCTATCACGAGCATCGTTGTCTTAAGATTAAAAGACTTGCAAGAGTTAAAAAAAATTAAGCTAGCTAACAAACAAATACAATTATGTCTACTGAACTTCAGTCTGAACTTATTCAAGCCGTTGAACTGCGCCGCAACTTTGCGATTATATCTCACCCCGATGCGGGTAAAACGACACTAACAGAAAAGCTACTCCTGTACGGGGGTGCAATTCACGAAGCTGGGGCGGTTAAGGCGCGACGGGCACAGCGTAAGGCTACCTCTGACTGGATGGCGATGGAGCAACAACGGGGTATTTCTATTACCTCTACGGTGTTGCAATTTGAATACCAGAAGTGTCAAATAAATTTATTAGACACTCCCGGACACCAAGATTTCAGTGAAGATACTTATCGCACTCTTGCCGCCGCCGATAATGCAGTGATGTTAATTGATGCGGCAAAAGGTTTGGAACCCCAAACCCGCAAATTGTTTGAAGTGTGTAAATTGCGCGGTATTCCGATTTTTACCTTTATCAACAAGCTCGATCGCCCCGGAAGAGAACCTCTGGAACTGTTGGATGAAATTGAGCAAGAATTGGGATTGCAAACCTATGCGGTAAACTGGCCGATTGGTATGGGCGATCGCTTTAAAGGTGTTTTTGACCGACACAAGCAACAAATTCACCTCTTTGAACGCAGTGCCCACGGTAGCCGAGAAGCCCGTGATACCATAGTCGAATTAGGCGATCCGAGAATAGAAGAGAAGCTAGAACAAAGCCTGTACTACCAACTGAAAAATGATTTAGAACTCCTAGAAGGAGTTGGGCCAGAACTAGATTTACAGTTGGTACACGAAGGCAAAATGACACCTGTGTTCTTTGGTAGTGCCATGACCAACTTTGGGGTAGAGTTATTCCTCAAGTATTTCCTCGAATATGCCCTCAAACCCGGTTCTCACTACAGCAGTGTTGGCGAAGTTGCTCCTACATACCCAGAATTTTCGGGGTTTGTCTTTAAACTGCAAGCGAACATGGACCCGAAACACCGCGATCGCGTCGCATTTATCCGGGTCTGTACTGGTAAGTTTGAAAAAGATATGATGGTGAATCACGCCCGCATTGGTAAACTCATCCGTCTGTCTCGCCCGCAAAAACTCTTTGCCCAAGAGCGAGAATCGATTGATGTGGCTTATCCTGGCGATGTGATCGGTTTGAACAATCCCGGTGTTTTTGCGATCGGGGATACAATTTACACAGGACAAAAGCTCGAATATGAGGGAATTCCGTATTTCTCGCCGGAACTGTTCGCATCTCTGAGGAATCCCAACCCCTCGAAGTCTAAACAATTCCAAAAAGGCGTTGCGGAATTGCGAGAAGAAGGTGCTGTGCAAATTATGTATTCAACTGATGAAGCCAAGCGCGATCCAATTTTGGCGGCGGTGGGTCAGTTGCAATTTGAAGTAGTGCAGTTTCGCTTACAAAACGAGTATGGTGTAGAAACCATATTAGATTTATTGCCCTACAGTGTCGCCCGTTGGGTTGAGGGTGGTTGGGAAGCATTAGAAAAGGTGGGAAGAATATTCAATACCACTACAGTTAAAGACAGCATGGGACGGCCAGTGTTGCTATTCCGCAATGAATGGAATTGTCAACAGTTACTGGGCGACCATCCAGAGTTAAAATTAAGCGCGATCGCTCCAGTATTTTCTAGTCAACAACCAGTGAAGGAATGAAGAAGAATACAAAATTCAGAATACAGAATCCAGAATTCAGATGAAGACTCAACTGAATTCTGACTTCTGACTCCTGAATTCAATCTTTATCATTCACTTAGACAAGCAAAACTTGGGCGCGGTTGATTTCCACGGCATCCGAGTTCGCGCTTTTGCACAAACGTGGATTACTTAGAAGAGATTGGAGTGCCAGAATTTGTATGCCTTCACATGCCAAACCGTCTTTGGAGGCTGGTTTAATTGCCCTCAAGCAGGGAAATTACCAAACAGCGATCGCTCAACTAGAACCTATTGCTAGCAGCCAAAACAATGGTACTGCTAGCTTACAAGCCCAGGTTGGTTTAGTGATGGCTTATGCTCGCACTGGCGAAGTTCCCAAAGCGATCGCTATTTCCCAGAATCTCATTGAGAGTAACAATCCGCAAGTTCAAGAGTGGGCAAAACGCGCTCTCGAACACCTGACAAAACGTAAGAAACGCGATCAAGAATCAAAAAATGTCGAAACTGGATTTGTAGCGTTTGATAACTCAACTCCAGATCCTCCTCCAGATTCTCCTCCAGATTCTCCCCCAGTTACCCCCGTGGTAACTCCTGCATTAGAGGAAAAGCCAGAAGAGAAAGCAATAGAAACCAAGAGTGACGACACCCCGTCGATGGTACCACTACCTAGACTCAAAGCTACGGTAGCTACACCATTACCACCACCGGCTGCACCTTTAAATGGTTTCATGGGTTCTGTTACGCGCACCCAAGCTAAATTATTTGGTGTTATTTATTGGCGACAAGCACAACGCGCCAAAGCATGGCAACCTCTACGTAAACCGAAATTAATTCCCTTACGATTGCTAACAGCAGGAACATTCGTTGCCCTATTTTGGGTGATGCGAGAAATCCTCAAGTTCGCAATGGGATTCATCAACCTGACTTTAGTCAAACTACCTTATCTGGAGCCGTTGCAGCTTTTATACAGCAACCCTACTAAATTGTTGCTAATAGTATTGGTGATTTTGATTGGAGTATCACCTTGGTTACTGGATCTGCTACTTGCGAACTTATATGGTCAGCGAGAATTTCCCAAAGATGTATTAAATGCCCATAGCCGCGAAGCTGTGAGGGTGCTACAACGTTGTTGTCAACAGCGCCACTGGCCGTTACCCAAACTGCGGATCTTGCCAATGGCTGCACCAATTATCCTGACCTACGGTAGTTTACCACGTAATGCCAGGATTGTTGTGAGTCAAGGGCTATTAGAGCAACTAGCAGATGATGAAATCGCAATTATTTACGCCACGCAGCTAGGGCACATTGCTCACTGGGATTTTTCTGTGATGTCTTTGTTGCTGCTGGTGACACTACCAATTTATAAGCTTTATCAGCAAATATCAGAGTTGGGAGACAAAATATCAGGGATTTGGCATTGGCCGATGACAATTGTGGCTAGTCTCGTTTATGGACTTTGGGGTTTGCTAACTGGGACTGGATTGTGGTTGTCGCGGTTGCGGCTTTATTATAGCGATCGCGTCGCATCTGAAATCACCGGTAATCCCAACGCCCTGATTCGCGCTTTACTCAAAATTTCCATTGGTATTGCAGCTGATATTCAAAAACAAGAACAGACCAGTTGGCAACTAGAAAGCTTAAATCTCTTGATGCCAGTCGGCCACCAACAGAGCCTTTCTTTGGGCACTATTGCCAGCAATTTATCTTTTGAATCATTTTTGAAGTGGGATACTGCCAATCCATACCGCCAATGGTTTACGATTAATAATAGTCATTCTTTGATGGGCGATCGCATCGAACGCCTCTGCAAAATAGCCCGTCACTGGCATCTCGACACCGAACTACATTTTGCAAGCGAACCATCAAGGGTTAAGCGTCAGTCTTTCTTATTACAAATCGCTCCCTGGTTGGGAATTCCTTTAGGGTTTCTGTTTGCAGCTTTGGTCTGGCTAACCTGGCAACTAGCATTCGTACTCAAGTTTTTAAATCTAAAGTGGATATATGAAGATTGGTCTTTCATTACAGGCTGCCTTTTAATTGGCTTTAGCATCGGTACAGTAATGCGGATTAATTCTTTTTTCCCTGACATCAAATCCGCCACTGTGCAAACTGATGACTACCTGCCCAATTTATTAGCTGACCCTTCTGCCTTACCTATTGATAGCGTCAGTGTGCGTCTGGTGGGTAAACTATTAGGTCGTCAAGGTACTAGCAACTCCCTAGCACAAGATTTAATCCTCCAATCCAGCACGGGCTTGGTGAAATTACACCATATTTCTTGGCTAGGACAGTCAATGAATCACCAGGATCTCATCGGTCGGCAAATTATCGTCACAGGTTGGTTCCGGCGAGGAGCGACACCTTGGATCGATGTCCACACCTTAGAAACTCAAAGTGGTAAAACTATTCATAGCCCTCATCCCATCTGGTCTACTTTTTTGGCAGTTGCAGCACAGGCTTGGGGCGCATACGTTTTTCTGACTGGTTAGTCATTGGTCATTGGTCATTAGTCATTGGTCATTGGTCATTAGCACAGGACAAAGGACAAATGACAACTGACAAATGACAAATCAGAATGTAAACAAAAGTTGCAGGTTTTCTTCCAAAGTGTTACATTTATTTACACAAACAATAGCAGCCGACATAACTCAGCACTACAGCTTAGTCATGAATTCGGATGCTTTTCCCCCCTCCATACCTTTTTTATCCTCCCAACACAGCAGGAAATCAACCAGCCACCGGCTGGTTTTTGTTTCAAATTATGCTCCCTTGAATAAAAAAATGTGTTTTATGTTACGATGCAGTAATACTAACGTTAGAAATGTATGCGCTAAACTAGCTACGTAGAAAATACCGTGGTAATGTAAGGAATGGTATTTGATTCTGCGAAAAAGGCATGGAAGAAAGCGTGTACTTTAGCAGGCAATAGGCTATTAAATTTACAATTCTTAGAATTAAGGTGTTATTAGCTCACCATTGTGTGGGCCTTTGGATTAAACAAGCTTGATCCCGACGAAAAACTGTATTGTATAGGTTGACAGTTTCGAGCAAAAAATTGGTTGATGGCAGTCTTGGTCAATAGCATCTATTTAAATTAAAAGCCAAAGCCAAGTGATTGTTTTCTCGCCTTGCCATGTTCATTTAACTCTGGAGGTATAGTTCATGTCCGTTCGCCTATATATAGGTAATTTGCCTAAAGAAGAAATCGATCGTCAAGATTTGCAAGCAGTTTTTGCAGCAGAAGGTGAAGCTGTAACTACTAAATTAATTAAAGACCGCAAAACTGGCAAATGCCGTGGTTTCGGTTTTCTTACCGTCAACAATGACGAACAAGCTGACGAAATCATTGAAAAGTATAATGGTCAAATGTTTAAAGACACTGCCATTAAGCTAGAAAAGGCATTACCTCGGACAAAGGGTGAAGAGGGCGACGAACAAGCTCCTAAACCAGTTACTCTGGCTGGTAGTAGTACGCCCACTCCTAGCGTTAATAGAGAAGGTAGAGAAGGTAGCCGTCGGGAGAAAAGCTCTAAAAAGCCCCGTCGTGGCGGCGGTGGCGGCGGTTCTCGCGACAACAGCACCACAACAACTACCGATTCAGACGCTATTCGTCCAGATCCACGTTGGGCTTCGGAATTAGAAAAGCTGAAGCAGATGCTAGCTGCACAAACTACAAACTAATCCCTAAGGGAGAGAAATTAAAAATTAAAAGTCAGAATTTTTTTTGATTTTTAATTTTTAATTGTTGATTATCATCTGGCTGCTTAGTTAAAAGCTACTTGCAGCTATTTTTGTAACTCCATATCTATACAACGTAACTTGTATAGAGTTGCTGTTAAAGCCTGCTGATAAAAAAATTAAGTTTTTGCGATTAGACGCATTAAAAAGGTAACTGATGATAAGTGCGATGCCTACGGTGGGCTGCGCTTACGCAGGAATTATCTTGATTTGACAAGTTATAGTCGGTAATGGCTAGCTTCATAATGCCAAGAGAACCAGAGGCGCTATCGCTCTCCAGATAATCTACACTCAAGGTAAGACCGATCATTTGCAGCTTCTGTTATGTCCTCAACTCTAGATTCTTTGCCACCTGCGCTTGCTAAAATTGTCCAGCGCTTTCAACGCGCTTCCGAACCGAAGCGGCGTTACGAACAGCTAATCTGGTATGCTCAGAAGCTCAATGAGTTCCCAGAAGCTGATAAATTACCCGAAAATAAAGTTCCTGGTTGCGTGTCTCAAGTTTATATCACAGCAACTTTGAATGACGGTAAGGTTGTGTTTCAGGGCGAGTCTGATTCCCAGTTAACCAAAGGTTTAGTAGGGCTGCTAGTTGAAGGATTACAGGGACTAACGCCAACTGAAATTGTCCAACTTACCCCAGATTTTATTCAAGAAACAGGCTTAAACGTTAGTCTGACACCTTCTCGCGCTAATGGGTTTTACAACATTTTTAAAACCATGCAAAAAAAAGCGTTGGAATGTAAATTAGATTTGCCTAGCTAAACTTGGTCATTAGTCATTGGTCATTAGTCATTTGCAAAGGACAAAGGACAACTGACAAATGACAAATAAATAAGGTACAACTACCAAAATTTAGTGTCATGTCAACCAATGTATTATCTACCTCTGTTGCTACTAGCTTTGGTGGAGTAGTTCAAGAATATCTCTGGAATTGGGAAAATCAGCAATTGCGCGTTGTTTATGAAACCCTCGGTAAAGGTTCACCGCTATTGCTACTACCATCTTTCAGCAGTGTTTCGACGCGTTTGGAAGTAGGTGAACTTGCCAAATTACTAGCTCCCAATTTTCAAGTTGTAGCCATAGATTGGCCTGGATTTGGTGAATCATCTCGCCCTAGCTTAGATTACCGACCAGAAATATATCAGCACTTTCTGGAAGATTTTGTCAAAGCTGTTTTTAATACTCCCATTACTGTAGTAGCGGCTGGTCATGCTGCTAGTTACGTTTTACAATTAGCTGTCAAGCAGGCTGCTTTCTCACGAATTGTATTGTTGGCTCCTACTTGGCGTGGCCCTTTACCGACAATGGGGGCAAGTCAGCAGATAGCTGGCTTTGTCAGAGGATTGGTGCGATCGCCTATACTTGGTCAAGCTCTCTACAAACTCAACACTACCCAATCTTTCTTAAGTTTGATGTACCGTCGTCATGTCTTTACTGACGCGGCTAAAGTTACACCCAGTTTCATTGAGAATAAGTGGCATACAACTCAACAACCAGGAGCGCGATTTGCTTCTGCTGCCTTTGTAACTGGTAATCTTGATGCTGTACACGAACAATCTGATTTTTTGGAATTTGTGCAGTCTTTAACTGTACCGCTCATGGTGGTAATTGGAGAATCCAGCCCCCCTAAATCACGAGAAGAAATGAACGCTTTGGTAGCCTTACCAGGAGTGAAAAGTGTTGTTATTCCCGGTTCTCTGGGGCTACATGAAGAATACCCAGCAGTTGTTTTAGAAGTAGTTCAAGATTTTTTATTATCTCCATAAAATTAAATCTTTGCACCAAGATCCAGAGAATAATTTTGCACCTTGGTGCAAGATTAAGATTATAGAACTTACGCAAAAAGACAGTGAAAGGCTAAATTAACTGTAGTGGTAATTCATGTAGATGCAAAGCGACTACTCTACGAGAATCCAAAGGCGAATCCCCAGAGTATTGCCCCTACAGCGTGTAATTTTGCGTAAGTTCTATATTTATTACTTATTACAGATGCATAAAAAGAAAATGTTTCTTGATTAAATTATGTAATTATTTTGCTGAAACCCAAAGTAATAGCAAGTTCGCACAAAAATATAAAAAGATTTATGATATGTGATAATGATTATCCATAAGGTGAGACAAGGGGAATTTAGAGTATGGTGGCTGACGTAATCGACAATTCAGTTCCCGTTACTGTTCTTACAGGGTACTTGGGAGCAGGTAAAACGACTCTACTCAATCACATCCTCACCTACGAACATGGCAAAAAAGTTGCTGTGATTGTCAATGAATTTGGGGAAGTGGGTATTGATAATCAATTGATTATCGATGCCGATGAAGAAATTTTTGAAATGAACAATGGCTGTATCTGTTGTACAGTGCGTGGTGATTTAATTCGCATCATTGGCAATTTGATGAAGCGGCGCGATAAATTTGACCATTTAGTAATTGAAACAACTGGATTAGCCGATCCAGCACCAGTGATTCAGACATTTTTTGTAGATGAAGATTTGCAAAGTCAAATATCTCTAGATGCGGTAGTGACAGTGGTAGATGCCAAGCATATTTGGCAGCATTGGGATGCAGACGAAGCCCAAGAACAGATTGCTTTTGCCGATGTAATTTTACTTAATAAAACAGATTTAGTAGCGCCAGAAGAGTTGGATGAATTGGAAAAACGGATTCGGGCGATGAATGCGATCGCAAAAATCTACCGTACCCAAAATTCTGAACTCGGAATGGATGCTTTATTAGGTGTAAAAGCCTTTGATTTAGACCGCGCATTAGAAATTGATCCAGATTTCTTAGGCGAAGATGCCCACGTACACGATGAAACTGTCTTTTCTGTGGCTTTAGTAGAAGCAGGCGCAGTCGATGGAGAAAAATTAAATGCTTGGCTTTCGGAATTACTGCGTACCCAAGGCCCAGATATCTTTCGGATGAAAGGCATTTTAAATATAGCTGGAGAAGATAATCGATTTGTATTCCAAGGAGTACACATGATATTTGATGGCAAACCCGATCGCCCCTGGAAACCCAGCGAAACCCCTAAAAACGAACTAGTATTCATCGGCCGCAACCTTGATGCAGACAAACTCAAGCAAGATTTTCTCGCTTGTCTAGCATAGAAAACGAGTTAGCAGTTAGGAATGATGATTGATGAGTTAAAAATTCCTAACTTCTAACTCCTAATACCAAATTATGGTGAAGGTATATGAAACAGGAGAAAAGTGAAATAATTGCCAAGCAAAGGTTTTAGCTTTCTCATTCTATGCAACTTTATACAAAATTGGTATAAACCAGAAAAAGCTGCAAAATAACATACCTTGAAAGGGCTAGTCCTACTGTTGTGACTTGAAGAAGAATTTGAATAGTTTGTCCAACTTATCTGGCAAAAACCTCCAAAAAATAGCAGAAAAGAAAACTAAGAGAAAAGTGGACGAGGAATAATATTAATAGGAGTTGAATTCTTATTTTTAGTTTCTTGGATTTGTGTCCACTTTCTTATTACATTTTTGTGATAATATCCATTTTGTTCTTCAAAATAAAGGATGGCTTTATTCTTCCCTTTTTGGTGTTTTTATAATCTATGTCTAACCAAACATCTAAGTGTCTTAAGCAAAATGCTGAAAGAATTATGCAAAGGTGGGAAGAGCGGGCGCGTGATGAAGTTCGTGCATCAATACATCAGGACTCTCTGATGCTACAAAATTCGCTACCTAAGTATCTAGAGCAATTGGTGGATGAACTGTCAACGAAGATTGAAAGAACACCAGCCAGAATAAAAACCGATAAACTAGAAAGCACTCGGATTGGGAAAAAGCATGGACATGAGCGGGCGGGTTTTGCCGACTACTCGATGACTCAACTGATTTTTGAGTACCACATTCTCCGTCAGGTGATATTTGAAATATTAGAAGAAGAAGCGGCTTTGGAGGTGAGGGAACGAGATATTATTATCGATTCCATTGAGCAAGCTGTTAACGATGCGGCGACTCAATTTTCCCAGACGTTGCGAGATATTCAAGAGTTATTTATGGTGACACTGACTCACGATCTTAGAAGTCCACTCAATGTCATAAAAATGGGTACTCACCTGACTTTGCGTCGGCTTGAACAAGGAGACACTCATGCGAATATCGCGGCGAAGATGCTAAAAGCAGTCGAGCGTTTAAATTCGATGATTCAAAATCTGCTCGATGCTAGTCGGCTGCGGGCAGGTCAGAGCTTAAAGTTTGAATTTGAAGAATGCAATTTAGACAGCCTTCTTCAAGACGTAGTAGAGGATTTGAGCTTTGCTTATGGAGAGCGGTTTATTGTAGTTTCTGATACTGCTATCAAGAGAAATTGCAGCCATAAAGAGATACGACGGGTAATTGAAAACTTAGCTATTAACGCTGTGAAGTATGGTGCTGCTGATACACCAATTACACTCACACTTGAGCAAATTGAAACGCATATCAGCCTCACTATCCACAACGAAGGTAATCCGATTTCTTCAGAAGCTCAATCAATCTTATTTCAACAATTTCGCCGAACCATCTCTGCTGAGGATCAAACAGGATGGGGGTTAGGATTATTTTTAGCAAAGAGTATTATCGAGGCGCATCAGGGGACGATTGAAGTTGAAAGTGCCGAGGGCAAGGGGACAAGCTTTATCGTTAAGTTGCCTAAATTTTGAGCAGGTAATGTCTGTCTCTTCTTACAACTTTATCTTGGAAACTCTATTCTATGCAGCTTCATATTAAATTAGTATAACTTATAACTCCTAACTTATGTATAAAATATGAACTCCACAACCAGCAAATCTAAGGAATTTGAACAACACTATTCGGGGGCACTTTCAGATTATGTAACTGCGATCGCTTGGTCGCCACAAGGTAAAACTTTAGCAGCAACTTCTGCCGCCGGTGAAGTAGTTTTGTGGAATGATGGCGAACTCACAACTTTACAAACTGGTAACGGTAAATCAGTAGACTGTCTGGCATTTTCCCCAGATGGAAAATTTTTAGCCGTTGGCGGACAGGATGGACAAGTAAAAATTTGGCGCGATACTGAATTAATCGCCACCTTGGAAAATGCCCCCGCATGGGTTGACAAGCTAGCTTGGAATTACACCAGTAACCAACTGGCTTTTAGTTTGGGGCGTTACGTCCAAGTCTGGGATGCAGATACTCGTGAAATTGTTGTGACGCTGAATTTCGACAACTCTTCAGTATTGGGTATAGATTGGCGCATTGACGGGCAATACCTAGCCATTAGTGGTTATAAGGGAGTCAAAATTTGGCATAGTCAAAACTGGGATGAAGAACCATACAGCTTAGATATGACTACTGTCAGTTTAGCTATGGCTTGGTCGCCCGATGGTAAATTCCTGGCTTCTGGCAACATGGATCGTAGTGTCACCGTTTTGGAATGGAACAATCCTGACCCTTGGGTGATGCGTGGTTTCCCTGGAAAAATTCGCCAATTGGCATGGTCAGAAGCCATGACTAAAGTGGGTGCGCCAATACTAGCATCTTCCAGCGTTGAAGGTATTGTGGTATGGGAGAAACTAGAGGATGATACTTTAGGTTGGGAAGCACGAGTATTAACTAATCATGTAGGTACGATCAATGCGATCGCCTTTGCACCTAAAAGCTTCTTGCTAGCTTCTGCTGCTGCTGACGGCTGGTTGTGTTTGTGGAACCAAGCCAAGGAAGTATCTCAAATTATCACAGGTGTCTCAGGAGGTTTTTCGACCTTAGCTTGGCATCCCCAAGGCAAGTTACTGGCCGCAGGCGGTGAGCAAGGCGAATTGGTTATTTGGTCAAAGGTTTTACGAGGTCAAGGATTTGGGCGCAGTTAAATAATACTCAGTAATTAAAGTTGAACCTCGGCAATTTATTGGTTATGCTGTATCACCAAAGGTATTTTTGTGTAAATTATGAACATAGTGAAACTGATTTTACTTGCTTTTCCCGCATTTCTGGTATCCATGCTGCTGATAGTTAATCCAGCACACGCATCCAGCCTCAAATCTCTAGATGCTACACAATTTGTTACTGTAGCATCTACACAACAAATTCCTGATCTGGCAACCCCGAACTTGATTCAAACATCCAATCCGATTATTGATCAAGTTGGTTGCAATTGTGCAAACTGTGTTCAGTCTAAATTCCAATCGTTACAAGGCAAGCTGCCATCAGTCGGTTTTTAATAAAGTTAGAAGTTATGAATCTTGTAGGGCACAGCAATCCTGTGCCCTTATTAATTATTAATTAGCTTTTTGTACATAGCGATCGCCGCTGCGGCATCATTATTTAATTAAGGTCATACCTTAAAAACCAAGTAGGAAAGTATTTAGGTGAATCCCTAAATACTGATAAACCTGCTGGTAAGCTAGTGAAGTTGGTGCGAACGCGAACAGTATGCCGTAGGCGATCGCAATCTGCACCCAAGCTGTTAAGCTCTTGTTCAAAGAGCTAGTCCGGGGATTAGAAAACTTGCTAGAGTGAACAGAGTTAGCCTTAATGTCTAATCGCCAAAACCTATACATCTCATGGATTTTGCTAATATTGCATCCCAGTTAAACGCTGGAACGATTTTGCCAGAGGGGATTGTTATTCTCACCCTCTTAGGGGTTTTGATTGTTGATTTGATTTTGGGGCGTACATCCGCGCGCTGGATTGGATATCTAGCGATCGCAGGTTTATTTGCTTCCATTGTCGCCCTATATTTTCAATGGGACAATCCTAATCCCATCTCTTTTACCGGTGGCTTTAATGGTGATGACCTGAGTATCGTCTTTCGCGGCATCATTGCCTTGTCTGCGGCTGTGACTATACTGATGTCAATTCGCTACGTCGATCAAAGCGGCACTCCTTTAGCCGAATTCATCGCTATTTTGCTGAGTGCGACTTTAGGAGGGATGTTTTTATCCGGGGCTAGTGAGTTGGTGATGATTTTCATCTCCCTAGAAACCCTGAGTATTTCCTCTTACTTGCTGACAGGTTATACCAAGCGTGACCCCCGCTCCAATGAAGCGGCGCTGAAATACTTGTTAATTGGAGCTTCCAGTACAGCAGTATTTTTGTACGGTGTATCACTGCTGTATGGATTATCTGGAGGACAAACTGAATTAAGTGCGATCGCAAATGGCATTGCCACAGCGAAACTGGGACAATCTTTAGGTTTAGTGATTGCCCTGGTTTTTGCGATCGCAGGTATTGGCTTTAAAATCTCCGCTGCACCTTTCCACCAGTGGACACCAGACGTTTACGAAGGCGCTCCCACCCCAGTCATTGCCTTTTTATCTGTTGGTTCCAAAGCAGCTGGGTTTGCCCTAGCCATCCGCTTGCTGACAACAGCCTTCCCTCTTGTTGCAGACGAGTGGAGATTTGTCTTTACTGCTTTAGCCGTTCTCAGCATGATTTTGGGTAACGTAGTCGCCCTAGCCCAAACCAGCATGAAACGAATGCTAGCTTATTCATCTATTGCCCAAGCAGGGTTTGTGATGATTGGCTTGATTGCTGGTACACAAGCTGGGTATGCCAGTATGATCTTTTACCTACTGGTTTACTTGTTCATGAACCTGTGCGGCTTTACCTGCATCATCCTGTTCTCACTGCGGACAGGAACCGACCAGATTGCCGAATACTCTGGCTTATATCAAAAAGACCCACTCTTAACACTGGGGTTGAGTATTGCTCTGCTTTCCTTGGGTGGTATTCCACCATTAGCTGGGTTTTTCGGCAAGATTTACCTATTCTGGGCTGGTTGGCAAGCAGGACTTTATTGGCTAGTCTTGCTGGGCTTAGTTACCACTGTCGTCTCTATCTACTACTACATTCGCGTAGTTAAGATGATGGTAGTCAAAGAACCCCATGAAATGTCCGACGCGGTGAAGAATTATCCACAAGTGCGTTGGGATTTGCCTGGACTAAGACCTTTGCAAGTCGGGTTGGTGATAACATTAATTGCCACTTCCCTAGCAGGTATTTTGTCAAATCCACTGTTTACATTGGCTAACAATTCCATCTCCAATACCCCATTTTTGCAAGCAACAATCAACAGTAATGTAGAAGCACAAAATCTACTGCTTTTGCCAAAGTTAGATTCGGTTAGTCAATCTCAACCCTCAGTTGATTCTATCGCTAAGATTTAACCGATTCTCAATATAACTTTGCACTCAAAGACACGCCTGTTTGCTAATTAGCAGACAGGCATTTTTCATATCTATTAATACCAATCCCGCATAAAAATGCACCTATAAGACTTACACAAAACAATGCCCCTAGAGCAATACAGTTCAGATAAGACCAAAACACTTGTAGAGACGGCGATTTATCGCGTCTCGAAAACCCAAAATTTTTGCCAGTCGCCCCTAACTTAACCGTATTGGCCCCTAGAGATGTTTTACGTAAGTTGGCACAACAAAATCAAACTATGTAAAGAAAAATAAAGTATCTAAAACCCTTATACTTATTGCCTATTGCCTTATATCAACAACAATTATTTACGCTCACTTACTTAAGTCCTAAAATTTTATGAGACTGAGTTAACAGGTATCTTGATAACAAATTCTGCACCTTTTCCTGGAACAGAAAAACAGCTCAGTTGTCCGCCATGTTTTTCAACTATAATTTGATAGCTTACAGATAGCCCTAGTCCTGTGCCTTTACCCACGGTTTTAGTAGTGAAAAATGGATCGAATACTTTTGAGTGAACTTGTTCATCTATTCCTAAACCATTATCAGCAATACTAACCGCAATCCATTTTTCATTGATTACCTCAGTTTTGATTTGAATTTGGGGATTATTATTTGTCAGCTTTTGATTGTCAGTTGTTTGTGAATTGACCGCCAACGCTTCCAGTGCATCGATCGCATTAGCAAGAATATTCATAAACACTTGATTAAGTTGACCAGGATAGCAGGTTACATTAGGTAGCTGACTATATTTTTTGATGACTTTTATTTGTGGGTACTCATGCCTAGCTTGCAGTCGATGCTCCAAAATCATTAAAGCACTATCAATTCCTTCATGTATATTGACTTGTTTAAGCTCTGCTTCATCCAGTCTGGAAAAGTTACGTAGTGATTTAACAATTTCCTGAATTCGCTCTGTTCCCACTGTCATTGACTGGAAGAGTTTAGTTATATCTTGAATTAGAAAATCTAAGTCTATTTCTTCTAGTTCCCGTTGGATTTCTAGAGGAGTATTTGGACAAACTTGTTGATAAATTTGTACCAATTTCAGTAAATCATGAGTGTACTTATGGGCGTGGTGGAGATTCCCATAAATAAAACTGACGGGGTTATTTATTTCATGAGCAATACCAGCAACCATCTGACCTAAACTAGACATTTTCTCAGCTTGGATAAGCTGAGTTTGGGTAAGTTGTAGTTCGTTTAGTGTTTCTTGTAAGGCAGTTGTACGTTCCTCAACCCGAATTTCTAACTCTTGATTAGCTTTCCAGAGCGCTTCCTCCGCTTGTTTACGTCTCTGAACTTCTTTTGCTAACTCATCGATTTTCTGGTTTAGAAGAACAAAATTACTGCTAGCTAAAGTTCTATTTTCTAAACGTAAGAGAATTAAACTTGAAGATTCAGGAGACCAAGGTTGAATAACAGCTCCTTGACTACGACATATTAAGGTTTGTCCATCATTCTTTCGTAAAGTCAAGGAGCCAATAACCATTGCTCTACTACTTGAACAAGCTTGCAGGTACTTTACAACATCATCAGTAGACTGAGTTACAAGTTCAAAGAGCATTTTTCCCCGCAGTTCCTGACGACGTAGCCCCAGCATATCTGCTACTGGTTGATTGGTCGCTAGCAACTGACCCTCTCCACTCACCAGGAGCAAAGGTTCTGGTAAAACTCTGGCAAATTCAAGAAATTGTTCGGGAGTCATGGGGCTTCCAATTTCAGGGTTCGATTCTAATTTACATATCTGCACTCAAGCTTGTATCCTATGGTTAGTTTAGTGAGGAAGAGTTTACACCGATTCTATTCCCCTAAAGTATTCTCGACCTTCTGCATCTTCTGCCTCTTCTGTAAATTTTAAGTAAACAATAACTCTACATCCCGAAGCACCCTGTGCTATTGTCTGTTGCAATTCTACTTTCGCATATCCCAGATTATTAGCTGCGATCGTCCCAAAGACGTTTGAAGTCATCATACACATGGCAGGGCGATTAAGCACTTTTTCCCCAAATGGGCAGACACGGTTGCCAAAGACAATTTTTTCATCATCCTGCTCAACAACATAAAAATCGCCCTGGATTCGTTTTTTTAAATCAATCAAGACATCAGCGACCTGCTTACGGGAAAGTTTGGAGACTTGCAGAGCAGATTTGTAATCTTGGTCAAGCTGCGTAGCCATCCTTTCACCAACTACACTAATAAATCCAGAAGCTTCTTCTAAGCCAACTACATCCTGCAAAGTGCCAGATAATTCTCTAATTAATGTACGTAAAAATATATCGCGTTCTAAAGAAACATTAAGCGTGGCTATCGAATGATTAAGTGCATTAGTCATAAATTTTGAGAACACAATCTTGGAACTACAGTTATAGAGTTCCCCAAAATCACCATAAAGTAACTGGTTGATACCTTTCTTTAAAGAATTTGGTGCTTGCTTGTGTTTCTAATAAATTGTGATAGCGATCGCGAATTCTAAATCTTGTCGTTGCGATAGTTCCCGGTTTTGCAAAGTCTCTTCTAGCTTCAATCCAATTCTCACTCTGCAAATAAACCAGCTCACTTACAATCAGGATAAAGGTTTTCTGTTTTCAATAAATGAATTTTGTTATTCTAAAAGCGTAGTTAATTACCAATTATGAGCCACAAATTATTAGTTCACGACCGCCTGATTCTAAATTAAACATTTATTTTAAGTAATATTAATTTGAATAATTGATAGATTTTCTATTTTAAGAGATGGGAATGCTGATGATAAACTCAGAACCTTTTCCTAAGACAGATTTTACTTCTAGAATTCCCCTATGTTTTTGAACAATTATTTGATAGGCAATTGATAATCCTAATCCTGTTCCTTTCCCCACAGGTTTTGTTGTGAATAAATGACCAAACATTTTTTGCTGAACATCCGGCGATATTCCTACACCATTATCTTGAATCCTAATCAATGCCTGATTCTCACCTTTGTTTAGAGCAGTATTAATTATAATTTGATTGGGACTTTTCTTAATTTCATCAAAACTCAATCCATAATTTGACTCATCTAAAGCATCAATTGCATTTGCCAACAAATTCATAAATACCTGACTCAATTGTCCTGGAAAGCAGGGTAAGGGAGGAAGCTCACCGTAATTTTTAATTACTTGAATGGCAGGACGAATCTTGTTATCTTTCAAGCGATGCTTGAGAATAAAAAGAGTGTTATCAATACCTTCATGGAGGTTAAACAGAACTTTTTGTTCTGTATCTGCTCTAGAGAAACTTCGCAAGCTATTGCTAATACTAGAAATGCGATTAGTACCTTCTTTCATTGATGAAATTAGTTTAGGTAAATCCTCACGCACATACTCTATATCCATTACTTGGATTATTTCTTGAATTTCTTGAGATGCTTCAGGATAGGTTTTTTGATATAGATCGATCAGATATAATAAATTCTGAATATACTCTTGAGCCGGAGCCAGATTACCTTCTATAAAGCCAACTGGATTGTTAATTTCATGAGCTACATCTGCAACTAGACTTCCCAAACTAGACATTTTATTCTGCATTATCTGAAGATTAAGAAGCATCATTTCTAGTTCATGGCTTCTTTCTTCTAGATTGTTTTGATATTCCTTTAATTCAGCAATTACTTTTCTGAGCAAATATTCTTTTTTTTCATTTGTCTCTTCTAGCTTTACCCGGTCTACTTCAGAACGCTCTAATTGCTTTTGGAGAATTCTATTCGCTTTTTTTAGTTCCTTAATTTCTTGTTGGTAATCCACAAATTCCATAAGCTTCTACCGAGTTCCCAGAATTAAAGTTACAAAAGTTTCATTGTGGAATTGTGTCTCGCTAATTCGATCTATAGGAGCAATTTCTCCATAAGAATAAAATCCACAAGCAGGTAAATGGTAAGTTAAACAGAGTTTCGTATTCTGGTACTCTTCTTTTGCTCTCGTACCAAGTATTTGCCGACGAGCTACACATGAAAAAAATAAAACAGCACTTGGTTCTGCACCTGGATAATTATTTAAAGCATTCATGAATGATGCTTTGGAAGCTACCAAAATATCTTCATAACCTGCTTCTGCAATTTGAATTACAGCTCGATCGGCAATATCTGCAAAAAAGGTGATGCTACCAGATTCCTGATTGTAAGCAATCGGCGCTCTTATATAAAAATTGTCTCTATTCTGATCAAATACTGCTAGAGGATATTCCATTGAAGGAGGAAGTAAACCTAGATAATGATGATAAAAATCTAAAGCTGGTTTACCATCTATTTCATAGAGTATGTTCTTATCTACCTTAGTCACTTGGCTTATTTGACCGATAGGATGCCAACCACTTGCAACACCATGAGAAAACAATATTGTGCCTGAAAAAAGCAGAATTGGTACAGAATCACTTAATACTTCTGTGTTAAAAAATTGATATGTATTTTGATATCTGGACTGATCGCCTGCTAAACCACCGAATATCGGCACATTTTGACCAAGAGCTAATTTTAAGCCATGCAATATAGATACACCACTAACTGTAAGACTCTCTGGATGAGTTAAACATAGCCTTGGAGTTTCAGCACTTTTTGCTTTGGCTTGTTCTACAGCTTGTTTAGTTACAGCAATTGGATCGCCTGAAACTTTGCGTCCAACTCCTGCATGAATTTCAACTTCGTCTGAGCAAAATAACATTAAGGTGATTGAGTCTTGCTGAAATTCTAAGACTGAAGAAATTTCTCCATCTGTTGTTCCACCAATCAACTCAATACCCGGAAAAACGTGATAAATTTGCTGCAAAATGAGAGAATGTTCGAAGTCAATCGCAGAAAAAAGAATCCCAGCTTTTGGTATATCTCCTCCAAGGGAACTGATACATTGCTGAAGAACTTCTTCAATTGCTGACAGAGAATCTGGATCGTTACTGTGACCTACTGCTGTTTTAAACATAAAGATTCCGATAACGGCATTTAGTATGATTAGGAAATGGGAAGCCTAATGATGAATTCTGAACCGTGTCCTAGTGCTGAATTTACCTCCAGAGTTCCTCCATGTTTTTCGACAACAATTTGATGAGCAATTGATAATCCTAATCCTGTACCTTGACCAACAGGCTTAGTGGTAAATAAATAGTCGAAGATTTTTTGCTGGACATCAGCCGACATTCCCACCCCATTATCTTTAATCCGAATTAGAATATGATTATTGTTTTCAGTGAGAGTAGTCTGAATAAAAATTTGATTAGGATTTGCTTCAATTTCAATATAAGTTCGCCCTATATTAGACTCCTCTAAAGAATCAATAGCATTAGCTAATAAATTCATAAATACCTGATTTAGTTGTCCAATAAAGCATTCTAAATCTGGTAAATTCTCGTAATCTCTAATTATTTGAATATCAGGTCGATTCTCGGATGCTTTTAAACGGTGTTTGAGAATCATGATTGTACTGTCGATGCCATCATGAATGTTGCAAGAAACTTTGCGATCGCTATCTGCACGAGAAAAAGTTCTCAGACTAGTACTAATATTGCGAATGCGCTGAACACCCTCTTTCATTGAAGAAATTAAGTTAGGTAGATCGGAAAGCATATACTTCAAATCTATCCCTGCAATTTCCTCTTGAATTTCTGGTACCGGATTTGGATAGTACTGCTGATAGAGGTTAATAATATTAGCCATGTCTTTAAAATATACTGAAGCATGTCCGAGATTTCCATGAATGAAACTAACTGGATTATTAATTTCATGAGCAACTCCTGCTACTAATTGGCCAAGAGCAGACATTTTTTCTGTCTGCACAAGCTGAAGTTGAGACTCTTGTAGGTCTTTTAATGCCCTAGACAACGCTGCTGTCCTTTCTGTAACTCGTTTCTCTAAAGTTTTTGTAAGATGTCGTAATTGTAGATGGGTTTTAATTCTAGCTAGTAACTCTTCTTCATTAAAAGGTTTAGTAATATAATCAACCGCCCCTATATTTAGACCCCTAACTTTACTATTAGTATCAGAGTTAGCTGTCATAAAAATTACTGGAATATCACAAGTAGCTGAATTTTCTTTCAGTCTTTTACAAGTTTCAAATCCATCTATTCCCGGCATCATTACATCTAATAAAATTAAATCAGGTAATTGCTCCTCAGCCTGCTTAATCGCCCTATTACCATCATTTTCTGTAACAACTTTAAAACCAACATTAGTTAATATGTCAAAGACAATTCCTAAATTTGTAGTGGTATCATCCACCACTAAAATTAAACTATCTTCTGGGAGGTTAAGCATTTGTAGATATGGCTTATAATTCATGTATTTAAATTAATTTAACTCCTTATTTATTATTTACTATTGCCTGCGATCGCAGCTAAGTCACATCTATTTTGCAGACTGACTGGCAAATTTATCCTCTGACAACTATATAGTTCCCAAAAACTCTGATAACAGCAACATTCTCACGCTAAATTGCTCTATGCAACTACGGCAGCGATCGCTTCAACATGGCCATCAACTACAAATCTGCACTTTCACTAGAGTCGAAGCTCCTCTTTCATGAAGGCGATCGCTCTAAAATTAGTCATTATTACCCTTGCCTTTTTATAAAATTGTGCCGTCTCAGAACAATTTAGTTGATGCCATAAGTTATTTTTTTCAGTTAGTCAACAGTATTTATTATGAATAAACTCTGATATTGCTATTTTTATAAGAAAAAATATAATTACGTGTAATTGCTGTTATCTTCTTTCAAATAAAGTTTAACAATACTGCTTAAGTTTTGAAATATTCAGATAGATTTACGCACCGCTCAAAGCAACGTAAATATAATTTTCATACCGTGAAGCGTATGGGCTTAAACTGAATTATTTTGAAAAATATTTTCATAGGCTCTCTATGAGTCTGTTAATCTTCTTCTTCTTTTGTAATTTATGTTCGTTAATTCTAACCAATCTATTTTTTATGAATCAATTACTTTCCCATGATTTATACTGCCCATTTCCATCCCAGACTAATAAGTATGTTGATGTTCTAGAAGAGTACTCTCTTGAATGGGTTCTTCGCTTTAATCTCCTGACTAATGAATCAACTTATAAGCGTTTTTGCAAGTCCAAATTCTTTTTCTTAGCTGCATCTGCTTACCCTGATAGTAATTTTGAAGAATTGAAGATTGCACATGATTGGCTGAGTTGGGTGTTTATTTGGGATGACCAATGCGATCTATCAGAGTTAAAAAAGAAACCTGAAGTATTAAAGAATTTTCACCAAAGATATTTAGAAATACTTAACGGTGCAGAACTTACAAGCCAGGATACACTATTCAGTCATGCATTAATTGATTTACGACAAAGAACTCTCCAAAGAGCTAGTGTAAAATGGTTTAAGTACTTTGTTAACTACTTGAAAGACTACTTCTGTGGTTGTGTTCAGGAAGCAAACAACCGCACCAAGGGAATTGTACCTGATGTAGATACTTATATTAAGATACGCAGGTCAAGTGTAGGGGTTTATGCTGTTCTCGCATTAGCTGAATTTTGTAATCAGTTCATGATTCCCGATGTTTTAAGAAATCACTATTTTGTGAAAAAACTGGAACTAATTACAACTGACATTATTTCCTGGTCTAACGATATATTCTCTGCATCAAGAGAAATAGCAAGTGGTGATGTTCACAATTTAGTATTTGTCTTGCATTATCACAACCAAATTTCTCTAGAGGAAGCAACAAAACAAGTGGCGGAAATACACGATAAAGAAGTATATTCCTTACTAAGCTTAGAATCATTTATCCCATGTTTTGGAAAGGAATTAGATGTTGATATCGCAAAATATATATCAGGTATGCATAGTTGGATTCGTGGCAACTTGGATTGGTATTCCCACTCTTTTCGCTACCATAATTCAGAAAGGTTGGAACTAACAGAATTCAACAATAAAATTACCCTTTAGATTTAAACACCGTAAATTTTGAAGCATAGAGTTTTTAAAGAGAATGTTTCATTGCCTATTAGCTGTAATTTTGAGCTTTATTCTAATTACAAAAAACTACTGCTTTCAAGATAGGTGCAATTTATTTATTAGCCACATTTACTTCACCAGCAAACGTGGAATATTAAATGAAAATATTCCAGTTATACGCAACTAAATTTAAATCTATGAATTTAAGTAAATTAGCTAGTAAGAATTAATGACCATTATCTCACTACAATCTCCAAAGAAAAAATTAGATGCAACTACCTAATCTTCTCAAAACCCACTCTTTATTACAAAAGCTTCAATGGGTTAATGATCCTGTAAGCTATATGGAAAATGCAGCCCAGCAATATCCTGATATTTTCACTGCTAGGATAATTGGTTTTGGGGATACGGTAGTTTTCGTGAACCATCCCCAAGCAATTCAGGAAATTTTAACTAACGATAGAAAGAAGTTTGTTGCTGTTGGTGAAAAGAACATAATTGCAGAACCATTACTAGGAAAACATTCAGTCTTCTTGCTGGAGAATGCTCGTCACAAACAGGTACGACAATTACTAATGCCTGCCTTTCATGGAGAGCAAATGCAAAGCTACGGTCAGAGGATCTGTAGTCTCACCGAAAAAGCTTTAAGTCAGTTACCACTAGAGCAGCCCTTTTTGATGCGTAATTTAACACAAGAAATCTCCTTGCAAGTTATTTTACAAATTGTCTTGGGCTTGTATGAAGGAGAAAAACTTCAAAAATTTAAACATTTATTACCGCAGCTATTGGATCTTTTTCAGTCACCTTTGAGTTCTAGTTTATTCTTTTTCTCATTCTTGCAAAAGGATTTAGGAGGTTGGGGTCTTTGGGGAAAATTTCTGCGCGATCGCGAGCAAGTTGATGAATTGATCTATGATGAAATTACCGGACGTAGGCAGCAACCCGATCCAGAACGCATTGATATCCTATCCATGCTGATGTCAGCGCAAGATGACGCTGGTCAATCGATGACGGATCAAGAGTTACACGATCAGTTGATGTCCCTAATACTCGCTGGATATGAAACTACCGCAACGGCAATGGCTTGGGGATTCTACTGGATTAACCAAAAGCCCCTAGTCCGTGAAAAGCTGCTTCAAGAACTGGATAGCCTCGGCGATTCCCCAGATCCCATGAGCATTTACCGATTGCCATATCTGAGTGCTGTCTGCAATGAAATTTTGCGAATTAAACCCGTTGTCATGTTTTCTTTTCCCAGAGTAGTACAAGAACCCGTCGAACTATTGGGACATTCTTTAGAGCCTGGAACTGTACTGCTTCCCAGTATTTATCTCACTCATCAGCGTGAAGATTTATATCCCCAACCAAAAGAGTTTCAACCAGAGCGTTTTCTAGAACGTCAATTTTCTCCCTATGAATTTCTGCCTTTTGGTGGCGGTGTCCGTCGTTGTATTGGCGAGGTTTTGGCTCTATTTCAAATGAAGCTAGTATTAGCAACCGTCTTGTCACACTATCACTTAGCGCTAGTTGATCGTCGGCCAGAGCAGCCTCAGCGCCGAGGTTTTACCCTTGCGCCAGCCAGTGGAGTCAAGATGGTAATTACAGGGCGGCGTGTGCGGCAAGAGTCTTTAATAAACATGACAACTAAATCAATAAGCTAGTATTTTGTCAAGATAGTTTTTAGGATTTGTAGTAAGCACTTTAGTGCTTACTACAAATCTTTAATTATCAAACCTACTTACTTAGTCTAGATATCTGACTGTTGCATAGGGATCTCAATCACGAACTCAGTCCCCTTTCCTAATGTAGAATCACAGGTTAAACTACCCTTGTGTTTGTCCACAATAATCTGATAGCTAATCGACAACCCCAAACCCGTACCACTTCCTACTGGCTTGGTTGTAAAAAATGGGTCAAAAATTTTCTGCTGCACCGCTTTTGTCATACCAGAACCGTTATCGGCAATCCGAATTATCGCCGTATTAGAATCTGTTAACTCAGTAAAGATGTGAATTTGTCTTACCATATCAGAATCCACTGATGGGTTTATGTTCTTTGTTATTTGTTCTTTACCACTTATCAATGATGGATAACCAATGATAAATGACTCTTCTAAAGCATCAATTGCATTAGTAAGAATATTCATAAATACCTGATTGAGTTGACCAGGATAACAAATAACTTCTGGTAATTTTCCGTATTCTTTAATGACTTCAATTTCAGGAAAATTGCTATTTTCTTTAAGTCGGTGTTGCAAAATCATTAAGCTGTTGTCTATTCCCTCATGAACATCTACAGGCTTCATATCAGATTCATCTAGACGAGAAAAGTTGCGTAAGCCCAAAACAATATTTCGGATACGCGAACTCCCCATTTTCATTGAATCTAAAATTTTTGGCAAGTCTTCTGCTAGGAAATCTATATCAATCTCCTCATGTTTTTCCTCAACTAAAGGTGAAGGATGGGGATACTCCTGCTGATAAACAACTAGCAAATCAAGCAAATCTTGGACATACTCACCAGCGTGATTAATGTTGCCATGAATAAAGTTAATAGGGTTATTTATTTCATGAGCAATGCCAGCAACCATTTGTCCTAAAGAAGACATTTTTTCACTTTGAATCAATTGAATTTGGGTACGCTGTAATTCCTGTAGAGTCTCTTTTAAACAGTTATTTTTGTCGTTGAGTTCCTGCGTTCTTTCCTGGACTTTTTCTTCTAAGGTATGGTTGTATTCCTCCAAGCTTTCTTTTGCTTGGGCCAAATTTTTGTAGAGAATAGCGTTCTCTAGGGATATTGCTGCTTGAGTGGTGAGGAGTTTGAGTACTTCTACGCGATCACGTGTAAATGCTCCTGTTGTCAGATGATTTTCTAGGTAAATAATCCCAATCAATTTACCTTGATTTAGAAGAGGTATAGACAACAAACTCTTAGGTTCTTCGCTAATAATGTAATTATCACTTGCTAGAAAAGAAACAGCCCTTGCATCATCAATAACAAAGATTTCTCTAGAGCGTTTAACGTAGTTAATCAGAGTAATGGGAACATCGTAGCTTGATTCAAGCGAAGTTGATGGAAACTCAGTGTAGGTTTGCTCAAAGTTAGAACTTGAACAAACTGCCGTGACAGTTAATGCTAAGTTATCACCTTCGCTCAAAATTAAAGCGCATTTAGAAGCTCCTGCATTCTCCATAACAACTTCCATCAACGTAGAAAGTAATCGCTCAAGCTCGATTTCCCCAGAGAGTGCTTGAGATGCTTTAATGAATGCGGTTAAATCTAAAGAGTCAGAAATACTTGTCTTCGAGCCAATAACAGTTTGATGATTACTTAGAGTAGATAGAGATGATATAGATGTGTTATTGAAAGAAGTGTTTTCCTCGCTAGACTTGATACTTACTTTTTCTTGCTGGAATATAGGAGCAAGTAATTGAGGATAGCGTTTTGCCAAATCGTCAACTTTGGCTAATGCTCCCCAACGAACGTAGCTATAATAAGCATCTGTTAGATAGGTTTGGGCTATCTTATGTTTACCCCATTCTAAATAAAATTTGGCGGTAAGTTCTTGAGCGATGGCTTCTTCATTAATATACTCATGTTCTTTGGCAAGTAAGATGGCGCGATCGTAGAATTCCATTGCTTCAAGATATTGACCACTAACTCGATACTGTTCAGCCTCTACAAGATAATATTTGTGTAAATAATTCATCGGAGCGTGATGTGCCCAACGCTCCATTTTTTGTTGATTCGCTTGAACTTTATTCAGAATACACTTTTGCTCAGAAGCCGATGCATCAGGGTATACAGCCAATTGTGCTAGTGAATCATACAAGTAGAAAATAGAAGTCACTTGCTGTCCTGTTCCACCTTGTAAATATTTTTCTGCCAAAGTAGCATTTTCCAAGGCTGAAGGATATTCCTGAAACAGGTAACAGAGATGTAGTTTGCTTACATACAAATAGAAAACTCCCATTATATCATTGGCTTCAAGGTAAAGAGGCAACATTTTTTCCTCGTCATAAGCTTCACCAATTAAATGACAGGGATTTACTACATTCCCTAGCAAATTCAACACACACTGTCGGTGGATAGTAATCCAATTAAATACTATTTTTTGGTTGATTTGTTTGATGATATTGCTGTAAGTTAGCATCTCACATTCTAGCCCTGTGAGTTCTTTGCCAATGAAATATGAAGAGTAGGAATAAGCATTGAGATAATAGGCTGCATAATCTAAATCTCCTATTTCTAGTCCAACATAGTAACTTTCCAGTAAAGGTTTCAAGATTTCCCTAGTATGTTCCTTCCAATGCCGAATAGCTGTATTAAATCCCAGCATAATCTTAGCTTTAACATCTTTAGCATTCAGCTTATCCACCAGACTAGCAGCCAGTTTGCCAAATTGATATCCAGACTCAATATCTCCTACTAATCCGCTGAGTATTAACCCGTAATTACTATAGCCAAAGGCAGATAAGGGAGCATTGCCATATTCGAGCGATAATTCGATTTGTTTCAGAACAATCATCGGAAAAAGTTTAGGAGCAACTGCATAGGTAAGAGAGGTTGAAGTTGATAGTATACGCATTATTGCCAGAGGTTGAGCTTCTATCATCTCCGGCAGATTAATTAAGTCCTCAATGGGCCTACCGTTAAGATTTGATGTTAATTCTGCCATTGCTAACTGAACATCAGACTGGCTTGGATTCTCAGGAAACTCCACTCCCAAAAGTTTCAAAAAGGTTAGGGCAGTATTTACGGCCTCCAGTGCTTGGTTTTGCGCCCCATAAGCCTGAATTTTGACTTCATAAACTTTTACTTTTTCTAGTAGTGGTTTACGTACCAACACTACCTCTGCTAATTGTTCCATCTGTTCAAAGTTGCCAGCTAAATATGCTGCTTCTGTCGCAGTCTCATATAAAGCCAGGGTAAGATAATGTTTCGTCTCCCAACTATCACCTGCCAGCAGTTGGATACCAGTAGTTAAATACTTAAGGGCAGTAGGATAGGCTGTTGATGCTAAAGCTTTACGTCCAGCAATTAGATTCATCTGCGCTAGTTCATCTCGTTTAGCTTGAGGGGAGATGAATTCCACTGCAACATTAAACTGATTGACAAGTTCAAAAATCTTTTCTTCCTGTTCTGCAACAGGAATATTGTTCAATAACAGTAGCCCAATTTTTAAATGAATTGGCTTTTTTTGTTCTTCAGGAATCAAAGAATAAGCTGCTTGCTGCACCCGATCGTGTACGAATTTATATTTAGGTAGCTGTAAATTAGAACTGGAAAATTCTATAGATTCTATTCCATGAACAATGAATTCTTGATTAGTATTTTCTTTTGCAAAGATGTTGTAATTTTCAGTCTGTGGTAAAATTAGTCCCTCAAGTAAGGCTTGCCACAAATCTGATGCTGTATCTACTACAGTTTTTTCGTTGACGATCGCTAGACTCTTTAAGTCAAATTGATTACCTATACAGGCCGCTAGTTTCAGAACCTTTTGGGTATATATTGGCAATTTCTCTATTTGTAGGGCAATAAATTCTACTACATCATCTGTGAGAGCTAACTCTTTAACTTTGGAAATATCATACTGCCAATGACCAACATCAAAGTTTAATACAATTAGCCCATCATCGTGTAAAGACTTGAGGAATTGGACGGAAAAGAATGGGTTGCCTTTGGTTTTGGCAAACACCATCTGGGTGAGAGGAACTGCGACTACTTCAGCACAATGCAGAGTATCAGCAATGAGATGATTTAAATCACCCTGATTTAAAGGTGCTAAGGTGATTGTATTAATACTTGCTCCGGCTTTTTCAATTTCCTGTAGTGTCAAATAAAGCGGATCTACTTTGAAAACTTCATTGTCTCTATAAGAACCAATTAACAATAAACCTCCCTGATTTTCATGCGTCTGTTCTGCCTTTTCTGACAAAGAAGAAAAGATGCTTTCACACATTAATAACTGAATTATTTTTAAAGATGCTGTATCTGCCCATTGCAAGTCATCAAGAAAGATAACTAGGGGATGTTCTTTAGTTGTGAAAATTTGAATGAATTTTTGAAACAATAAATTGAAACGATTTTGAGCAGCACTGCCAGAGAGGTCTGTAACCGGAGCTTGCTTACCAACAATTTGTTCGAGTTCAGGGATTACATCGATAATTACCTGAGTCTGTGTACCCAATTCCCGCAGAATTTTGGCTTTCCATTGTTGAATTTGGGCATCAGTTTCTGAGAGTATTTGCCCGATTAAATCTCTAAAAGCTTGCACCAATCCTGATAAGGGAATGTCACGTTGAAACTGGTCAAATTTTCCTTTGATGAAGTAACTACGCTGTCGCACAATAGGTTTGTGGACTTCATTGACCACAGCAGTTTTGCCAATGCCAGAGAAACCCGCGACTAATATCATTTCTGTTGCCCCTTCAGTTACACGCTTAAAAGCAGCGAGTAGGGTTTCAACTTCACCTTGGCGACCATAAAGTTTTTCAGGGATTACGAAACGGTCTGAGATGTCCCTCATTCCTACTTCAAAGGGTGCAATATTTCCTGTTTCTTGCCACTGCTTTTGGCACACCTCCAAGTCATGCTTTAATCCTAAAGCACTCTGATAGCGGTCTTCGGCATTTTTCGCCATCAGCTTATTGATAATTTCAGACAAAATTGCTGGAATCTTAGAATTAATGCGGCTCGCTTTTAACGGTTGTTTGGCAATATGAGAGTAAACTAACTCCATCGGATCTTTCGTAGTGAAGGGTAACTGTCCGGTGAGGAGTTGAAAGAAGGTAATACCAAGGGAATAAAAATCAGTGCGATAGTCGATACCCCGGTTCATCCTTCCAGTTTGTTCTGGAGAAATGTAAGCCAGAGTACCTTCTAAGATGTTGGGATTCGTGAGAAATTGAATTTCTCTTGGTAGGAGGGTGGCAATACTAAAGTCGATGATTTTTACTTCATCTGTGATAGGGTTTATTAGGATGTTGGCAGGCTTAATGTCTTTGTGAATGATGCGATCGCGATGTAGTCCCTCAAGGGTAGAAGCAATTTTAATAGCAATATTGAAAAACTCATTGAGAGAAAGATAGTTTTCTTTATTTTCCTTGTTCTCTATTCGCCAGTCTTGTAGGGAAATACCACCAAAATCTTCCATCACTAAGATGTAGCTGTTACGGTAGCTTTCTAAGCTATAAGTTTTGAGTATGCCAGGAATATCGAGGTTTTTGGTGATGATATATTGATTGCGGAACTGAGCGATTTCCGCGAACGTAGGATATTCATTCCGCATTAATTTGAGAACGACTGGTTTTTGGTCTTGTTCTCTAATGCCCCGATAAACTAAAGTTTTACTACCTGAGTATATTTGCTCAGTGATGTGATAGCCTGGAAACGAATATAATGTATCTAATACTACTAACATTGCAGCCTATGCTCATAATTCTTGTTTCTATGTCTTAGTATTCCCGTGCGAAGGCTATCATTATCATGAAATAATAATTTCATTTGTTGAATTTCTATTAATAAAAATAATTTTTTAATAAATATATTTTCTTGAACAATGTAATTTTGAATAAACTAATTTGGGTATAAAGGCATAAGTTTGTCAAAATATTTTTACTAGATTTATCTGGTAAATATTCCCTATTACTGTTTTCTATCTGTAGGTTTACTATCAAGCTCTGATGCAGATTGTATATGTGGGAGACTAAGCAATAAAAATCCTGCCGTTTTTCTTAGGTTAAGAGCAAACTGCGGCAGGTTTAGTGGGTCTAGGGCTGTTTCAAGAGACTAACAACTGATACTATTTATTTTTGAAAATGCACCTATAAAACTTACACAAAATTACATTTAGAGGCAATTCATGAATTACCCCTATATGTAGTTTTTTACTGTTTTTGAATTTTGTTGCCAACGATGGTTTGTCAAGATAAGTATTTTGAATTAACTATTTTTACCCGCTTTTAATCGGACACCCATTATGATAAACGGGGTATTTCGGCTGCGATAATAATAATGAACACAAATGCTACTTGATTTTTTGTTTAATAAAGGTAACAACTTGAGTTAGCTGTTTCTTCAAGCCATCGATTTCAGCTTGCATTTTGACAATTTTCTCGTTCAACGCATTAATTTCTGCTTCAGAGACTCCTCCGGCAGTAGGGGTTGCGTTGCTTGCCGCCGTAGGCATAGCACTATTGGCAACAGTAGGAGTTGCTACCGTAGCAGTATTTGCGACGCTAGGGGCTGCTACCGTAGCAGTTGCAACACTAGAAGTTGCAACTGTGCTATTTTTAACAGCAACCCCTGCTCCGACTGCTACTAATTCTGGGCGCGGCAGTTTCGCCTTAGTCATAGCTAACTTAATTGCGTTAATTAGTTGCTTCTGATCGAAAGGCTTACCCAGAAATTCAAAGTATTCAAAGGGTTCCGTGATCTTCTCAGTTACTTCTTCCTTGCGACCAGACATGATCACCAAAGGAATTTTCCTTAATTCCGGATCGGCTTGGACTTTCTGGAAAACTTCCCAGCCACTCATTTTAGGCAGCAGGAAATCCAGCATAATCAGGCTGAGTTTTTCCTGAAGAATAAAATTTAGTCCTTCTAAACCGTCTTTTGCTTCCAGTACCTCAAAATTGCCCGGAGGCAACATTTCTCGTACTTTTACCCTGACAACTGTAGTGTCATCGATAACTAAAATCTTGTTGCTTGCCACGACTGTTTGCTCTAACAGAAACTTTAAGTGTAAATAGCGGCTTTGCCGATTGTCCTTGAGAATCCTCCCACTATATACAAAATTTCTAGCAATTGGGGGATAGTATATTTCGGTATAAATGACATTGCTAGAGGTGTTTTGTAAAACTTTTGCTGGCGCTCTTTTCGATTTATGTCATGGTGATATTTAAGGCTTTAGCTTTGTTCTAAGGCATAAAGCATATAAGGACACGGAGACACGGAGATATTAAGACCGTTTTCTGCGTCTATTCTTGTCTATCATTTGTCCATTGAAAGACCACTACTTTATATCCGTATCTCGCTTGCATGTCTATGATTTCGTCACAACAAGCCGAACTAAAGTCTGAAATTGCGGCAATGCCTAGCTGGTTACGTCGCCCTATCGGTAAAGCCAGTGAAATCTCTACCGTACAACGCATTATTAAGCAGCGCCAAATCCACACAATTTGCGAAGAAGGTCGCTGTCCCAACCGGGGAGAGTGCTATGCCCAAAAAACTGCAACTTTCTTGCTAATGGGGCCTACTTGCACACGCTCTTGTGCTTTTTGTCAAGTAGATAAAGGTCATGCACCGATGCCTCTTGATTTAGAGGAACCCCAAAAGGTAGCACAGGCAGTACAGCTTTTAGGATTGCGTTATGTAGTGCTGACTTCTGTCGCCCGTGATGACTTACACGATCAGGGCGCAGGTCACTTTGTAGAGACGATCGCTACTATCCGTCAGTTAAACCCAGAAACTCAAATTGAAGTGCTGACCCCAGATTTTTGGGGCGGTGCAGGTGTAGGAGAATCAGGTCAACGCCAACGCATAGCGATGATTGTAGAAGCCAAACCAGCTTGTTTCAATCACAATATCGAGACAGTGCGGCGGTTAACTGGGCCAGTGCGCCGGGGAGCCAAATACGATCGCTCACTTTCGGTATTAGCTATGGTTAAAGAAATCGATTCAACAATTCCCACCAAATCAGGTTTGATGCTGGGACATGGCGAAACAGTTGATGAAGTTGTCGAAGCAATGGCTGATTTAAGGACTGTGGGGTGCGATCGCTTGACTATCGGTCAGTATATGCGTCCTTCCTTAGAACATCTCCCAGTCCAAAAATATTGGACTCCAGAGGAATTCGATCAACTCGGCAGATTAGCATGGGAAATGGGATTCAACCATGTCCGTTCTGGGCCTCTGGTTCGCAGTTCCTATCATGCTGGAGAAGAGGGAGTGCGGAATGAGGAGTAGGGAGCAAGGGGAGCAGAGGGAGACAAGGAAAAGGAAAATGAAAATAACCATGCCTAATGCCCAATTCCCAATGCCCCAATACCCAATTTCCAATACCCAATTTCCAAATTCACACAAATATTCTTAAAGAATTTGGGTATTTGTTACGCCAGTTTGGTATTTCTTAAAAAGTCATGACATTAGGAGAATCGCATTATGACTGCTAAAACAACGAAGAATCCTGCAAATTCCGCAGTTGCCGACAGTGGAGCAAAACCTCCCTACGCCTATCGCACAGGCTGGGCAATATTCTTGCTAGCTATCAATTTCTTGGTAGCGGCGTACTATTTCCACATTATTGAATAGTTAGAAGTGGAATGGTGCTGCTCAAATCGTTCCTTTGAATAAACCTTTGGGACGAATGAGCAGCACCAAAATCATGATCAACAGTGCTACACCCTGTTTATACTGTGAACCCAGCCAAGGGGTGCTAATTTCTTGGACAATGCCAATGATAAAAGCTGCTGCGATCGCACCATAAGGGTTGCCAATCCCCCCAAGAATCACTGAGGCAAATAACGGTAAAATTAAGAACCACCCCATATTAGGACGCACGGCTGTAATCAACCCATACATACTGCCTCCCAATGACGTAAGAGTGCCAGCAATTAGCCAAGTCCAGAAAATTACTCGGTCAACATTAATACCTGAAACCCTGGCTAAGTCCAGATCGTCAGCAACTGCTCGCATCGCTTTACCAATTTTGGTATTTTGCAGCAGGTAATGCAGCGCGAAAATTGCTAGTATCGCTAACCCCAATACCAATAATTGATTTTGCGGTACTTTTAAACCAAAAATATCTAAAGCTGTGGTAACAGGTAAATTATAATTTTGGTTCTTGCCACCCCAGATAAAAATAATCCCATTGCGAAGAAATAAGGCAAGCCCGATAGAAATAATAATCAACGTAGTGGAAGTAGCACGGATCGAGCGCATCTTTGACCACAATAACTTTTCCGATAACAGCATTGCTGCTACTGTCCCCGCCGCCGCCAAGATCATTGACAGCCAAATATTTACTCCAATACTATTGATCAGCCAAGTAAGATAGGCTCCTAAAGTTAAAAAGTCACCATGAGCAAAGTTAGATAACCGTAAAATTCCATAAGTAAGAGTCAGTCCGACTGCGGCTAGAGCAATAATGCTCCCTACTGCAATCCCATTGATGATTAGTTGCGCGAATTGTGTATCCATAAGTCTTAAGTTGCTTTCACAAATTTTAGGTCAGTAGTTCACATAATAATTTTTTTGGACTAGCTGCTAAATTCGACATCATAAGTTATGGTTTATAACAACATAAGTTATGGTTTATAAATAAAAAAGAATTGTCCGTTAATATACATAAAATCCTTTTTGGATTTTTATGTGAAGCTAAATTTGTTAGGCGGTCTAGTTGACCATGCAGCAGTACTCAAGCTTACCAGACCAAAACTCACAGATAGATGCAACGCCAAAACTTTTGACAACAATTCAGCAACTTCGCGCCAAGTTGTGGCTGGAGAGCAGCTTGAACCAGTTGCAAAATCGCCTTAATCATTATCTGCTTTCTGCTTGTAACAATGTCCTACAGGCAGAAGCCGCAGAATCAGAAGTTCTCCAAGCTGTGGTTAACGAGATTAACAGTGTAATGAACAGCACTAATCTGGCACTTACAGATTATGCCGTCGGCATTGCTATGTTTCAACCACAAGAAACTGTAGCCACAGTTTCCTATGTTTCTCGTTCTCCATCTCAAAACTCACAACCTTTATTTATAGATGTGCTGACAGCAGAAAAAAAGCTGCTATTGAGATTGCAAGAGGTTATAGAACTCAAAGATTTACAGCAACTTGAGAATCAACAGCCACCAAGCGCTTGGCGGTTAGCTGATGATTCTGGCAGCGTTATGGGCTGGCTAATTATCGCCGCAGCGCCCCTAAGTTCTGATCGTGAGTCGCTCATAGAATCAAAAGCCCAACTCAGATCGCAATTGATGTCCAGGTCTGCCAACTACTGTACAACAGCTTTGGTACAACTGAGACACATCCTATCTTGGCAGCAACAATATCAACAGTTAAGTAACTCCAATCAAGAATTGGAGCGCACCAATCAGCTGAAAAACCAGTTTCTGGCAAACACCAGTCACGAAATTCGCACACCGCTTAGTTCTATTATTGGCTTTACCAATCTGCTTTTAGCTCCAGGGTACGAACCAACTATAGAACGTCAACGGGAGTATTTAAATATCATTCAGTCTAGCGGTAAGCACTTGCTAGCTCTGATCAATGATATTTTGGATCTTTCAAAAATTGAAGCAAACCAGCTAGAGGTGCAGTGGGAATGTGTAGATGTGCCACTGCTATGTAGCAATGTTTTAGCACTGGTGAAAGAGAAAGCCGCTAATAAGGATTTAAGACTTTGCCTAGAAATTGACCCCGATATCACAACCCTAGTAGCCGACTCTTTGCGACTCAAGCAAATGCTGTTGAATTTACTCTTCAATGCCTTAAAGTTCACCAGCAAAGGAAGTGTTGGCTTACAGGTTGTTGCCAAAGGTATATCTGTACATTTTACAGTTTGGGATACCGGGAGTGGCATTTCTCAAGAAGACCAGACTCAATTATTTGAACCTTATTTCCAAATTGCTAAGGCTGTCGCTGGTGGTGCTGAGGGGACTGGTTTGGGTTTAGCAGTGACTCGGAAACTCGCCCAAATTCACGGTGGTTCTGTGAAAGTGGAATCTGAAGTAGATAGCGGCTCCCGTTTTACCCTTGTACTTCCCCTTCAGCAAGAGGCGGGAGCGGGAATCGATAAGAGAGATGAGGGAGATGAGGAAGCAAAATATTCCTCATCTCTTCTGCCTTTCATCCCTAGTTCTTCTGTAGATGTTTTGCTGGTAGAAAATGACTTACCCAACGCTGATTTGATGCAAATTTATCTACGGAAATTAGGATATCAGGTGACTTGGGTTAAGAATGCTGCCGAGATGTGGGAAGCTCTAACACAGCTAGACCCAGCAGTGATTTTAATGGATGTTTATCTGCCAGATGGAAATGGTCTGAACTTGGTGCGACAACTGCGAGAACACGAGCAATATCAGACGATTCCGGTAATTGTTCAAACAGCAATGGCGATGAAAGGCGATCGCGAAACCTGTCTAACAGCCGGAGTAAATGACTATATTTCTAAACCGATTGATTTACCACTTTTAGCCAGTCTGGTAGCCAAGTACAGCAAGCCGCCAATATAGAGAGGCAGGGAGCAGGGGCAGGGGAGGCA
>NZ_JADEXU010000366.1 GCF_015206895.1 Nostoc sp. LEGE 12450
TGAGCAACGATACGTTAGTATCATCAATTTTGCCAACTCTAATTGACTTTGCCTCTAGCACTGGATTTCGCCAAGCAACTACAGTAGCTTTTGGTAACAACTTCAACACCAAAAAGCTAGAGGCATTACATCATCAATGGGCAGCAGGTAACTTTTCTCAATTCCCCACCATAAAAATTCTCTCAGCTAGTGACTTAGGGGGAGCAAGAGCTGCTTTTGCCCAAATCACGAATACAATCTATATCTCAGCAGATTTTGTCGCCGAGAAAGCCAATAATCCTAGTTTATTTAAAGATGTCCTTTTAGAAGAAATTGGTCACTTTATTGATGCCAAAATTAATAAAATTGATACTCAAGGTGACGAAGGTAAAATCTTTGCCGAGTTAGTACAATGGCGTGCTGTCAGTGAGCAAGAATTACAACAATTCCAGCAAGCAAATGATGCTATTAGTATTAAAGTCAATGGTAGAACATTAGCGGCAGAAGCAGATATAGACCCAGCCAGCAATCTGCAATTTTTACCTGCTAAAGTAGATGCTCTATTTGACAAGATTAAGTCTATTATTAATGATAATATTCCCTCTACTGGTGACTTGCCACTGATAGGTAATAAACTAGACCTGAAAGCTAGTATCAATACTTTTATTGATGATGTTAAAAATAAAGTTGTGACTGAGTTGGGCAAAGGTCAAGAAAATACCGTTGCAGCCATTCAGCAAGCACTATTTAACGCTTTAAGTAGCACGAATCTACTTTTAGATTCTGACGATCCAGATAGTGTAGTTACTATTAATGATATTCAAGTCATCCAAGATAATAGCAGCATTGCCTTCAAATTCAACATTGGTACAGTTGCTCACCCTAATATTTCCCTAGATAAAAACCTCGGTCTACCCAATTTAGGTTTAGATATTAGCGGTGGATTGAGCGCTGATTTAGACATTAGTTTGGGTGTAGGTTTTGGGGTAGACAATTTCAGCAATGACCAAAATGCCATCTTTTTAGACACCTCTGCTACTAAAGAATTTCAAGCTCATTTTCAGGGCAAATTAGTTGATGGGAGTAACAACCCTTTTACTCTTGATGGGACTTTAGGGTTTCTTCACATTGAGGCTACCGACCAGGGAAGTGCGCTGACAGCTGATTTTGCAGCTGACCTTAAAGGCGGTGATGCTCAAGGTAAAATCCGCTTCAACAATCTCGACACCATAGACATTGACGCTGACGCACTTACTGTTGATGCCGACCTGAAGTTATTTATAGATACGGGTATCAGCGACCCCAACACTGGTGAATCGCTTAACGGGCCACTGCCTAGTATTACAGCCAATTTTGACTTACTAGATTTGCAGTTTAATAGTGATAACCCCAGCGTTCCGGCACCAATTGTCAAGTTTACTGATGCAAAACTAAATTTTGGTTCCTTGGTTAGTGGGTTTTTCAAGTCAGTATTTACAGACTTGCAAACAATCACCAACCCCTTCAAACCCATCATCGATACCCTAACAACCCCATTGCCAGTAATTAGAGCTTCCTTGTTAGATATTGCTGAGAAGGTTGTCAACAGTGGGCTGTTTGGTTCCGGCACGATTGACCCAGAAACTTTTGAATTTGTCAAAATTGCAGTCAAAATTGTCAATGTTATTGACAGTTTCCCTACAAGTGCAGATAGCCTGTTTTTAGATTTAGGAGACTTTGACCTCACTGGTACAGATGTCCGCACGGATGATGTGAGTGACAACAAAGTTACACCCAATATTACTAAATTTACAGACCCTCTAAATCAGGTATCCTCCTCTGGAAATGGTGATGTTACACCCTTCATTAATGCACTCATTGACCTCGTTAATAACATTCAAGGTTCCTCTGTATTTAAAGAATCAGCGCAGTTTGTTGACAGTAATCCAGCTTTATCTGTTCAAAGTTTGCAATCTCTGGCAGATGAAGATACAAACAGTATCAAGCAGCTATTTCCCATCTTGGCTGACCCCAGTTCTGTCTTTCAGATTTTGCTGGGTCAACAGGTAGATTTATTCCGCTACGACTCACCTACATTAGCCTTTAAATATACCTTTACACCTCCAACGATTCCGATCTTTGGCCCTTTGGGATTACAAATAAGTGGTGGTGTAAGCGCGGGTGCAGCAATCTCTGTAGGTTATGATACTCAAGGTTTAATTGATTTCCGTAAGGGAGGCTTTGCTGATGCTAGTAAGCTAGTCAACGGCTTTTTTGCTGGTAGACCAATCAGCGATAAAGATGGTGATGGCGATCGCGATCACAACCTAACATTGGGTGGTGAGTTGGATGCCGCCGTCGCTTTAGACCTGGAGTTTAT
>NZ_JADEXU010000367.1 GCF_015206895.1 Nostoc sp. LEGE 12450
ATTGCTAGTGGTTTTTGGGTAAGCAATAAAGTCGCACATGAGCGTGCAACGCTGATAGAAACACAGGGGATGGTGGTGGACAGTATCAGGCGTAGTGAGCGAGATAGTAAGGATAAGCTCGTAGAAACCTATGCGCCAGTTATCGAGTTTGTAGCTAAAAATGAGCGGATTCGGTTTACAGGTAATTATGAATCCTACCGCTCCAGTAATGGCAACAAGGTGGTTGTCCGTTATCACCCCAAACAGCCAGAAACTACTGCGCTTGTAGTGAATCCGCTTGAAGGCTTGGTTTCTGTGGGAATGTTTGGGATGGGTGGCTTAGTTATAGTCTCTAGTCTGGGTAAGGTATTGCCTATACGATGGTCTTCAGGTGGGCAAGCTGACCATAGTTAATGTTGTACAACACGGTAATCACAATCTAGCTAACTGACATCCTTCAGATTGCATATTAGATACCAACCCTGTCAAGACAAACTAGATAGGTGGTAGTATTCACAACAATGACGCTTAAACCTGCCCAAACCAACCCATGCACGACGACTCACAAGACCCAAAGCAAGTCTCCAACAATGACTTACGCAATTCCCAGTTTGGCGGTGAGTTGATTAACGCTGGCACAGTGAATGCTGGGCGAATTGGCGGCGAACAATATTCATCTTGGGCAGCAGACGGCGGCATCAGGTAATTCAGTCCAATCACAGAACCAACGGCAGCGATCGCTCTCTGAAAAAGACTCACTCGAAAAAGCCTACACCCTTCAAAGCCAGAAAGTTGCAAATCTACGGACAGCGTTGGTTATTGAAACTGATGTATCCCGCAAGTTTCAATACGAACAACACAGTCAGAGGAACGCACCTTGAAAGAGCTTGGTGACAAGCTGAATGCAATTGAACAACAGTTAGTGAGTCAGGAGGAAGATTATCAACCTTTCAACAGATCGCAAGCAGGTATTGACTACATTAAATTACGTGAGTTACTAAGACAATTATGAGACTCATGCTTTGGTGGGGCATTTACCAGCTTTAGTGGGAGGAGTTTGGGGAGAAGGATGGCGTTTGTCTCTGTATCTTTTTTCTCGCATCGAAGCTTGTAAGATTTAAGATTTGTTACAGCAGATGATGGCATGAATCTATCTACAAGCGATCGCTCCCATCTTACTCAGCCATTTCTCCTTCCTTGTTCACATCCGCTTTTCTCAAGGTTCCAGTTGAGCCTTCCGCTAGTCCAGCATAAAGCATGAGAGAGCTTGCCAAAAACTATCTATCACCATGATTGCGGTATAATAAGTGAACAATCTCATCTGCCACGACATACTTCAAGGCTGCCAAAAGCCCGTCAACTGAATGCTAGAGGCTCAACCATACTTATAAAAAGCAGGTAAAATTTATTACGATTGATTGAAATAACTATATTTTTGCATTATTTTTTATTGCCATCCATAACCTAATTAAGGAATAGATCCATGAACCGAAAGCAAATATCGAAAAAAGCATCAACCACGATTGGGACAAATTGTAATAGTAAAAAGGATGTTCCTAGTGTTAGTTATTATGGGTCTTTGTCTTCTGTGGTGCAGAGAATGCAACAAGACCCAAACAGTGTGATTGGGGATGAGAGACAGCAGTTAGAAAGTGTGATTGGTTCAAGGTCAATAAAAGGGATTTTGGCAGGGAAGCAAACGCCGTGGGTGCCAAAATTTCAGGGGATATCCGCGCAGCTTTGGGATAATTCTGGGCACACGGTTGCACCGATCCAGGCTAAGTTAACTATTGGGGAGCCAGGAGACAAATACGAACAGGAGGCAGATCGGGTTGCATCCCAGGTAGTCAAACAGATAAATGTATCTAAACCCGTCCAGTTAAGGCAAGGGCAAACAATACAGCGCCGGGGAGTGATTGGGGGAGAACAACCTTCCACAGTTTTGGACAAGACGATAAACAGTGCCAGAGGAAGTGGACAACCAATAGAAGCTAGTCTGCAACACTCAATAGGGCAGGCGATGGGGGCAGATTTTAGTGGGGTGCGGGTGCATACTGGTACTCAAGCTGACAAGTTGGCTCAATCGATACAGGCAGAAGCTTTTACCACAGGACAGGATGTGTTTTTTCGACAAGGGAAGTATGAGCCAGAGAGTCTTAGGGGGCAGGAGTTAATTGCCCATGAGTTGACCCATGTGGTGCAGCAGAATGGGGGCGCAGTAAGGCGATCATCATTACTACCGCAACAGTCTGCTGAAACAATCTCACGTGAACAGCAACCAGTTACTGGGGTTATACAGCGTGCTGTTTACGCAGACATGGCGACTATGTGGGCTACCGTTGCGCCGGAT
>NZ_JADEXU010000080.1 GCF_015206895.1 Nostoc sp. LEGE 12450
ATGCCCAATACCGAAGCCTTCAAACAACGCTTATCCCAAATGCAAGTTGTCCTGCACAATCAAGATAACCGCGAACACGACCTACTCGATTCCGATGATTATTACCAATTTCAGGGTGGTTTAACAGCAGCCGTGCGTTCTCTACAGGGAAAAAATCCTCAAACTTATTTTGGTGATAATTCCATACCTGCCCAACCACGAGTCCGCCAACTCAAAGAAGAAATTTCACGGGTGTATCGTTCTCGCGTAGTTAATCCTAAGTGGATTGCAGGAGTTATGCGCCACGGTTACAAAGGTGCTTTTGAAATGGCGGCGACAGTAGATTTTTTATTCGCCTACGACGCTACAGCTAAATGTGTAGAAGATTATATGTATCAAGGCATAGTAGAGGCTTACTTGCTCGATCCAGTTGTGTCAGAATTTATTCAGGAAAAGAACCCTTATGCTCTGCGTGATATTGCTGAAAAATTATTAGAAGCACATAAGCGCAATTTGTGGGAGGATGTAAATATAGGAACATTAGAAGCTTTGAGGAACCTAGTACATCAAGCTGAAGCAGTTATCGAAGAAAAATCAATGGTGTAGGAAACAAATATGGAAAATCTTGCGTATTTGCACCTAGCTTTCGCCTACGAAGACAGCACACCCAGTGAATTGGTATCCCTCAGTTCTTTGTTTAACAAAGCAGCTGCACCAGACTGGAAAAGGCTTTCTGGTAGGGCTTGGAAGTATATGTTGCCCCTTGCTCTGTCCTTGTCTATTCTTGGCGCTGTCAGCAGCGTTATAGCACTGGAAAAAGGCGATCAAGGTCCCTCTGTTAGAAATCTCCAACAAAAGTTGAGAACAGCAGGTTTTTACCAAGCTTCTGTTACCCAAGTATATGATGTATCCACACAAGAGGCTGTGCGGCGCTTCCAAAAAGCCGCCGGTTTACCAGTGGACGGCATTGTTGGAGCAAGCACACTGCAAAAGTTAGAAAACTGGCAAGCTAAAAAGCCCAGTACTACGACAACACAAGCAAAAAAAGCCACTGTTGTCAGTACACAAGCTAAAAAGCCCAGCACTACTAGTTCGGTTCGTTCAGCCACCAACCAACGCCGTAATCCTAACTACCTTGCTAAGGGTGATGAAGGTGAAGATGTCAGAGCCTTGCAAGAACGCTTAAGAATCGCAGGCTTTTATTATGGGAACGCCACAGGAATATTTGGTCCAATTACCGAAGAATCTGTAAAGCGGTTCCAAGATTCTTATAAATTAAGCGTTGATGGAATTGCTGGCCCCGCAACATTGCGTAAATTGCCAGGAATTGGCATAGGCGATGGAGAAGAGGCTCCCAAGAAGGTAGTCAATCGAGACAAACTCCGTGTAGGCGATCGCGGTGAGTCAGTTAGAATTATCCAAGAACAATTGATCCAGGCAGGATATTTAGAGGGAGAGCCAAATGGCTACTATGGCCCCTATACTGCCGATGCTGTACGCCGATTTCAGGCAGCTAATTTCTTGACAGCAAGTGGCGTTGCTGGCCCAACTACACGAGCTAAGTTATATAGCTCAGTTAATACTGCTAAAAAAAGCGAATTTAATACCCTGGAAATCCAAACGCGACTACGGGAGCGGGGTTTTTATAAAGGCAAGCTGAACGGTGTGATGGCAGATGACACCAAAAAAGCGATTAAACAAGCCCAAGAATTCTACGGCATCAGCCTCAAGGATCTTAAGAGCGGACGCTTTTAACATCCGCTTTGGTCTTGTTAGTATCAGTTCCCAACTCGTTGCTAGCCTCTAGTAACAGCAAATTACGAACTGCTCAAAATTCCACTTATTTGGTTAATTTGAGTAGTTTCGTCTGATTATTCACCCAAGTGCTAAAGCGGCATCAGCGCCCGTTGGCACTTGGGACACACTGCATGGATTGTCATTTGACAATCAAGTAGATGGAAACCTTCTTTTTGAGCGGTTTTCGATCCAATTTTTAAAATTGAATCATTTTTAAACTCAATAGTTGAGTTGCATCTAACACAAATCAAGTGATGGTGATGATGAGGATAGGGCTGGTTGATCTCATAATGCTTATGTCCTTCACCCAGTTCTAATTCCCGTAAAATTCCCATCCTCGCCATCAACTTCAAAGTCCGATAAATAGTTGACAGACTGATCCCTTCACCATCAGTTTCTAGCCGATGATAAAGATCCTCCGCACTTAAATGTTCACCTTGCGGAAGTTCTTGAAAAATGTGTAAAATTGTTTCGCGCTGGGGAGTTAATCGCCAGCCTCGCCCGTTCAGTTCTGCCTTGAGTGAAGTAGTTGTGTAGACAGTCATACTAATATTTCTCAACAAAGCTTGTTAGTTGAGAATATAACAAATCTTGGGAGCAATTTGCAACAATCATTGCCTATTGAGAATTTATACTAAATATTTAAGAACAATTCATAAAATCTCGATCAAAATTCAAATAATAAGCTGTATTGCATTTAATTTGCATACAGTTAATAGTTAGGATACTTGTAACGATTGCATCCCTTAACTTTAAATTTTAGATGAGTGAATTTTGAATCGTTGAACCGATCCCCACCTTCAAGATATCTAAGCAAAGCTCTAGGGGAACTCTTATACAATTAAATGCAAATTACTTGCTATAAGCCTATAGAAGGCTTTCAATCTGGTATCAAATCAGTCCTTTGTCCCTAGTCATTTGTCAAGTATAGTTTTCTAATGACAAATGACTAATGACAAATGACCTCGATCATTGACTAACTTAGAGATTCCAAATAATCGCGGATCAGGTTGCGACGCTTAGGTTGGCGTAGCTTTTGCAAAGCCTTGGATTCTATTTGTCGAACTCGTTCGCGGGATAAGTCGAGAGCGCGACCAATTTCTGCTAAAGAATAAGGATGACCATCTGCCAAACCAAAACGCATCAAAATTACATCGCGTTCCCGGCTAGTTAAATCTGAGAGAAGATGATGCAAGTCTCTTTGTAAAGATTCTCGCATTAACATTTCTTCTGGGGTTACACAGTCAGTTTCTAGTAATTCGCCTAACTCAGTATCTTTATCCTTGCCTACTTTGGTTTCCAAAGAAACAGAGCGAGGAACCCGTAACAAAACTTCTCGAACTTGGGTCGGTGTCATCTCTAACTCAGTTGCTAAATCTTCTAGAGTTGGGGTGCGACCTTTTTCTTGAGCAATTTTGCGTTGAGCCTTTTTGATTTTGTTTAACTTTTCGGTAATATGAACCGGAAGGCGGATAGTGCGACTAGAAGTTGCGATCGCCCGTGTAATTCCCTGACGAATCCACCAGTAAGCATAAGTACTGAAGCGATAACCCTTAGTGGGGTCAAATTTTTCTACAGCCCGCTCCAAACCTAATGTACCTTCTTGGACTAAATCCAACAATTCCAAACCACGATTTTGATACTTCTTAGCAACAGACACAACTAGGCGAAGATTAGCCTTAATCATGTGTTCTTTTGCTTGTAGTCCTTGGGACTGAACTTGCTCCAACTCTTCTACAGTCAACTTGGCAATTTCTGCCCAGCGACGTTTACCATTTGCCAAAGTTGGCCTAAGATCGGATAAAACTATATCAGCAGTAGCAGCCCATCTTTCCAAGGATGGGCGATGTCCTAGTTCCGAGGTTAGACGTTCTTGAACTTCAACTAACCTTAAATAGGGTGTAATCACTTCATCCCCTTGCTTTGCGGCGTTAGCAAGTACTATCCGCATCCGCAAGTAACGCTGGACTTTTTGAGCTTCTGAAACCTCTTCATCGCGCCCCAACAAGCGAACCCGACCAATTTCTTGAAGATACAGACGTACTAGGTCTGTACTCCGACGGTTACTGCTAGCAGCAAAGTTAGCATTGTCAACAGAAGCGATCTCTAGATCCTGTAGGTCATCTACCGATAACTCGCTTTCATCAACCGTGAGATCCGAGTCCAAAGCCTGGCGGGACTTTTTGGTGTTGTAGGGGGCATCTGCATAAAAAGATGTTGCTGGCATAAGATCGTCTCAATGGCTCCAGGTAACAATAGATTTCGGTCAGCTTAGATTACGGTCAGCTATTCAACTGTTGCTATTGTTCCCGTGATTAACGATGAACTAACATAGTTGAAGGTTCCATTACAATTTTTTTAGAAATTAACTGTAATGGTTTTATTGGATACAGTATTACTGGACTTAATCGGCTGCTAAATTTTTGATTTAACCAATAGCTATTTAAATCGGCAGCTAGGCTTTCAATATTTCAACTACTTAGTTAACATTTCAACCTTGACTGGTTTAAATAGTAACTTTTGTAACACAGTATAAACATCCTTCAGTGAATGTCATCTTTATAATTGGCATAGTCACATTTACATGGCTACAAAAGTAATATCCTGACGATTTAGCAATTTTTTCTCAGGATTATTCAGGTATAAGTAAGACTAATAGATATCGGGGAAGTGATTAGTATTAACCGCAAAAATTCTATCGATACGGAGATAGAAAACGTAGGAAAGTTATTAAATACTCTCTCCGTGTCTTGCTAACCCGTCAATTTCAACTTGAATATGATTTACGCAAAACCATACTCATGCTGTAGGGGCAATTCATACCTGCTACAGCATGGGTATGCTCTAGTAGTTGTACTCTGGCTTGATATCTCGCAGCATCAGTTCATCAAGCGCTTGTCGGGGTGTGACTTCTCCCTGAATTAATCGATAAACTTGCTCAGTAATTGGAACTGGAATGTTTTGTTGCTTGGCTCGTTGCATCAAAACCTGGCAAGTGTTCACTCCTTCGGCTGTTCCTTGTAAATTTGCAAGAGTTTCTTTAAGTGTCTTACCACCAGCTAGCTGGTAGCCGACTTGGTAATTGCGGCTTAAGGGACTATTGCAGGTTGCTAACAAGTCTCCAAGACCCGATAATCCATAAAATGTTTCCGTCTTTGCACCCCAGTCGTTACCGATGCGAACCATTTCTGTAAGTCCACGGGTGACTAAAGCAGCTTTGGCATTGGTTCCTAGATGTAAACCATCGCACACACCAGCTGCGATCGCAATCACATTTTTTAGCGTTCCCCCCAGTTCCACCCCCAAGGGGTCGGGATTGGTATATACCCGGAAACGATGAGAAGAAAATACTAACTGCACTACTTCCGCAGCCCTGGGAATATTACTGGCTACCACTGTTGCTGCTGGTAACTCTAGTTGAATTTCTTTAGATAAATTAGGCCCAGACAAAACAACCACTGCATGGTTAGGGAATACTGTTTGCCAAATTTGCGACGGCGTGCAAGTGGTTTGGGGATCTAAGCCTTTGGTCGCCGTCACAAAAATCGTCTCTGGAGAAAGGGGGAAAGACTGGACTTGGGAAGCAACATCTCTCACACCAATCATTGAGATAGCGGATAGGATTATTTGGGCATCTTCTAACACTGCTTGGAGAGTTTGGGAACCTTGACGCGACCACACGCGCACCTGATGACCATTCGCTGCGGCGAGATTTGCCAGAGATGCACCCCAAGCACCCGCACCCAGAATTGCTACAGATTTTGAATTAGTCATTAATCACCATTCTCCCCATCACCCAATCACCCCATTCTCTTAGCAATCTAAAATCTAAAATCTAAAATTAGCTCCGAGGATAACGTTCCATTAATTCCCTGACTTGTTCTGCATGATATGAGCTTCTTGTCAATGGAGAAGAAACAATTTGTAAAAATCCGATTTCTTCGCCGAATGTCTTCCAAGCAGCAAATTGTTCTGGGTTGATAAATTCATTTACTTGTAAATGTTTTTGACTGGGTTGGAGATATTGCCCAATTGTCAAAATGTCGCAATCTACGTTTCGTAAGTCTTGCATGACTTGACGAATTTCGGCATCAGTTTCACCGAGTCCAACCATGATCCCGGATTTGGTGTATGTGCTAGGAGAGAGTTGGCGAGTTCGCTGTAATAATTCTAATGTGCGATCATAGTTTCCTTGGGGACGCACCCGGCGATACAGGCGTGGAACAGTTTCGGTATTGTGGTTTAATACCTCTGGCGCTGCTTGTAGAATCAACTCTAAAGCATTCCAATTACCGCACAAGTCAGGAATTAGCACCTCAATTGTGGTGTTAGGTGAAACAGAGTGAACCGCATCAATACACGCTACAAACTGAGATGCACCACCATCAAACAAGTCATCTCGATTTACAGAAGTGATTACTACATGATTAAGGTTCATGCGGCGAACAGCTTCCGCTAGTCGTGCAGGTTCCGTGGGGTCTAGTGGTTTCGGTTTTTTCTCAAAATCAATATCGCAGTAGGGACAAGCGCGTGTACAAGCCGGGCCCATAATCAAAAACGTAGCAGTACCGGCATTGAAGCATTCGCCAATATTCGGACAGGATGCTTCTTCACAAACTGTATTGAGGGATAAATCCCGCAAAATGTCTTTAACGTTACCGATGCGCTCATGCTGAGGTGCTTTTACCCGCAACCAGTCTGGTTTTACAGTCACAATCCGCTTTTACCACTAGAGTTATACAAATTTAATCGTAGCAAGCAAAGCCTTGGGTGAAGCGATCATATATATAGATGTAATTCTGTCATTTGGCACGGGTTGTGATATTCTTAATTTACAATGCCATTTTTATGGCGGGATGTGGCGCAGCTTGGTAGCGCACTTCGTTCGGGACGAAGGGGCCGCTGGTTCGAATCCAGTCATCCCGATTTTTTTTGTCGAATAACTAATTATTTGTCGTCGTTAACATATTAATGTCGTGATTAACGAATTAATATCGCTGTTAACAAATTAATGTCATCAAAGTTGCTCTTGCAGCCGTTAACAAATTAATGTCGCCGACTGTCTTTTTTGGGGCTGGTTCAAAATCAATCTTCCCCAAAGTCTAATATAAACTTCATCCAGGTTCAAACCTGTGGTGTTTGCAATATTGCTTGAAAAGCTTATATACCAAAAGCTACATATATCAACAGGCTGTTTAAAAACCTCCAGTTTTGAAGATGGACGTGGTTTAACTGCAAATATTCAGGATAATCCCGAACGAAGTGCGCCTTTCAACCCTCTTAATAAAATTGTAATGATGAAAATTTTTTCAACCCACCCCTAGCCGGGATGGTTGTTGAAACTCGACCCGTCTAGCACCCTTGTTTTGCAAGCTGTCCACAAACACTTTTGTCAGGTCTGCTTTGAAGCATGTCCAACTGAAAATTCAAAAACTACATTAACTGACAGTCTGATTTCTGAATTTGATGCTGGACAAGGGTTTTCAGTTTTTGGCGGGAGTGCAGGGATTTTGCCCACGCTTTGCCTTGCCAAAAAATATTTGAGAGGGTTCCCTCGGCGAAGAGGGTGATTCAGTAACCACCACTGCGGTAAACCGCACCGTTACGAAAACGGCTAGGGCAAAAAGCTTTACTCTTTATTGCTGGGAGCGCACCTGTCCCTATTTTGCTATCCTTGTATAAACTTCTTTTTTCGTCGCTGAACAGGTCGGAAAATAATTGGTTTATCTAAGCTACAAAAAAGGGCATATCCTGTCTAGTCAAGCTAGACAGCAGCATCAAGAGCGGGCAGTTACCAGGGTCAGAAAGCATAACAGTCTTCCAACTGTCAAACTAACCCAGATTTTTCGCAATACAGAGGCTGTAAACAGTATGAATTGCGGCGCTGTTATTTTTCATATTAAGTTTTCAAGGTTCAGTATTTTATTTAGATTGATGAAGTAATTCTGCATTGATAAGCAAATAAGGCTAAATTCCGTGCTTGCTCTTGTGGACTACCTCTAATTGCTTGCTGTTGTGTTTCAATAGAGATTCCAACTTTTGCGGCTTGATTTTGGATATTCTCAATCAATCTTCCATAACTCCAGTTATGTACTTGTCGTCGGTACTCTTTGGCGTAATTCTTTTGGCCTTCGATAAAACCGGGTATTTTTTTCTCAGCTTTGAAGAGAACTTCGCTTTGAATAATTTCCCGCATATCACCAAGCTTTGGTATAACAATACTTCCAGCAGAGTATACTTTTGCAATTTCCACAATTTTTGTGGCTAGTAACCTGTCTAAATATTGTCCTAACTCGGATTCGCCAAAATCGTTTGGCGCAAACTGTTTTTGAGATTTGTGACGTTCGTGAGAAGAGCGTTGTTTTTGCTGTCGTTGACGGTTAAGTAAGTTGTAATTATCACCTAGTAACTGCTTAACGCTGCGATAAACAAGGACTTTGTTATTAGCTGCATCAAAAACAGCAATGGTTACAGGTTTTTCTAAACCAAGGCTAACACCAACTAGAATATTCGATTTACCTTCATATAAGGGTTTACTGGGACGAGGAAAGGGTGTATTAATTCTAGCAAGTGTAGATTGTTTACGGATGACATCATCTTTCTGTTGAGGTTTGAGTTTGCCTTTCTCTTCAGCTTTTACTAACTTATTCTTAATATCTGCTGTTTTTTCTTCAATAACTTGTTGAGTTCCTTCAACAGTCCACATGCGAGTATCAAGAGAGCAAAAAAGAACTAAACGGTGTACGTTCCAAGGTTTTCCTTTACCTTCTTGCTCTAACCAAGATATTCGTCCAGTACGTAAAGTAAATAAGCTACTGGAATGTTGTTTTTTACCTTTACGTTTAGTTTCTTGGTCTTCTAGAAAGCGATGAAATAAATGAAGGTGTCTTTTATCACAATATAGTTCAAACTTAAGCTTTCTCAACCCGTTAAAACAAACAAAAAGTCTTTTCTTATCTTTGATTTCCCATTTCATGTCCTCAGTAGTTTCATAAACTACTGGGAAAGGAACAGAACTCGATTTTCTTAAAAGGTTGGCTTGCCACGATTTAGCTTCCTTTTCATCTTGGACAACTTGCTGAACTGCTTGTTCTAGGGTCTTTAGCCATTTTTCACCAGTTAAATCTCGTCCTTTAGGAACTCGGTTTGTTAGTTGGATTTTCAACCGTTCAATTTCTATTTCTTTTTTTCGTCTTTGTTTGATGTATTGTTCGAGGTCTTCTTCAACAAAACTTACCTGACAATTATTTTTGAGGAGGTAGACTAAGGCACATCTTGTCAGAGCATCTTCTGTTTGGCGATAAGCTTCAAATAGATGGCTTGGTTTAATAGTTATAACTTTATCTGGTCTATCAGCTTTTCCATCTTTAGGCTTCCTGCTTCTTTTCACTCTCAGCTTATGATTTGTCTCATGAGTCTGGTGTGTTGCAAATGAAGCTAATATTTCAGTTGATTTTGTTCTGATATTTTCTAAACTTGATTTACTTTCTTGCTCAAGTTCTACATCAGTTTTGAGCATTTCTAACCATCGCTCTTTCCCTTCAATTTTAAGCTGTCGTCGCCTATTTAAAGCCAACCAAGACTTGTATATATACGTGACTAAGGTTATTGCAGACGTATAAAAACGACCTGGTTGACCTATAAATGGTTCTTGGGTTTTGAGAAAATCACACAATTCTTTGATCACAGTTTTGGGAACTTTTGCAGTTTTGATCCATATCTCGAATTCAGAATGTTTTCCTAATCGTTCCAATATTTCATTAACTAAGGGCGTATTTTTCTCTGCCATGAATTCCCAAAGATGGCGGAGGGTTTCGTCATCTGCAACTAGACGACATTGAATCGTGATCACGCTCATAGATGCACGTAAGCATTGTTGTAATCAATAACCCAATTTAATTATGAGCTTAATGACGCAATAGCGCAAGAGCTAAATAGCGCAAATACATTTTTGTTAATATACTGTGCAAAAATTAAGCCCGGACAGGGACTTGGTGCTGGGATGACTGAAGAAACACGAGAAGTTAGGGGAAGAATCCCTAAAGAGTTAAAAATTGCATTTGAGATTGCCTGCGCTCGTTTGGAAGTAACCCAGACGGCAGCGTTGGAAGATGCTATTAAGGATTGGTTGAAAAAACAAGAGTCTGCATCTGCTGAGAAATAGAGTTGGCTTGGAAGTGTTGACTCTATTGCTAATCACCTAATATTTGGTGATGATTTCTGGATCTAGCCTGTAACTATTCCCATTACATAAATCTCCATCAGTATCCTCAACTAATTCAAGGCTTAAATATTTGCCCATAGCTTTCCCAATTAGTTCCATTAATGCTTTTGCTCTTACTTGGAAAAATATTTCAAAGTCGTCGTTGCGTAAAATTTCTAGTTTGATGCCATGCGATCGCATTATTTCATCCAAGCTAGCTACCGCAGTTCCATGTAGCTCGAACTCTTTGAGGTAAGCCGAAGGTGCTTTGCTGCCGATTCTTTTATTGGTTTTGGCACTTAGAGGAGTGCGATTAACTAGGCAGTTATATTTTTTAGGATCAATGCCTTGTTTACGACACCATGCTACCGGGAAGATATGGTGCGAATCGATTTGTTCTTCAAAATAAACAACGTCGTTAATTTCCTCGCCTGTAATCCAATCTACTGCGCCTTCACGCCGTAGTAATGCCGCAAATCCCTGATAAACTGCGCCAAGTCGCTTTCTGACGCTAAGAAGTCGTTCAAACGAGAAATTTGCTTGCGTGATACCAAAGGGAACGGAACCACCTTCAATCCATGCTGGTACTTCGACAATATCGCGTCCAGCTTGGGAATCGTGCCAGTGGGTATAAATTTCACCAAACATCCCGCACCACAGCCAACGCTCTAACATGGAACGTACTTGAAACGAACGAGAGCGATCGCCAATAATGGTTAAAATTGCACTCAAGGCAACTAACTGGATAGGGCAAGCAATATCATCAGCATCAAAGATTTTTTGGCCGCGTAGAAAACGAGCGGCTTCTTCAAAACCTTTGTTAACGGGGCCAGCCCATATTTGGTATTCTTCTTTTGTTAATTTTAATACTTCGGCACGACCACAAGCAACACCAGGCAATTTATCTAAATTCCAACCCTGTTTAGCTGCTTCAATTCTTCGAGCGTAACCAGCTACTAAGGTAACAGCTTGCATAAAATCGGTACTACGAACCTTCCGCAGAACCTTGAATGTCTGAAAGCGATTTTCGCGGTCCTTCCAATCATCTCGCAGGCTAAAATCACCCGCACAGTAACTCGAACTCATTAAATCGAAGAAATTGAGGTCACATCCGGCTGTATTCGTATCCTCAAAAACTTGGCACACCGCCTCTTTTGGTAATGAGTCACGTAGTTGAATTACTGGTATTTGATAATGCTCAAATTTTTTGATCACTTCTAATTCTAAAGTGTCAATTAGTTCGAGTTTTTGAGAGTTGTACTGCCAATATTTAGAAAACTTGCTGCGCCATTCAGAGAAAAAGAATACTTTGGATAATGGGAACAAAAGTGCTTCATACTCGTTTTCGAGAGTTGAACAGTCAATAAAATCGCCGTTTCGAGTTCGCATAATTTTCGATTCGGGTAAAGCGATAATGGCGGTTTTGCGGTCATGTTCCGGTTCAAGGCATTTTTGAATATCTAGGTAATACCATTTTTTCGCCAATTTCTGGCTTTTGGGGTCTTTGATAACGACGGGTTGCCCAGATAGCAGCACCATAAAAGAAGTAGTTAATCTTTGCTGACCATCAAGCACAAGCAAATTCGGCGTTTGAATTGCAGCATTTATTACACCATCAAGCATTCGCGGTTTAAATTGTTGATGCTGAGTACCTTGCTGTAACATCATGACTGCACCAATAGGGTAAGCCAGTGATATACTCGCCAGCAAACGACGCACATGGGTATCGTCCCATACCCAATCTCTTTGAAAATCTGGTAGTTGAATGCGTCCAATTTTGATGTCTTTCATGACATCGAATAAGGGATATTTTGTAATATCAAATGTCGAAATTGAATCCATTTGGTGTTCTGCTGTTGCTATCATCGCGCACGTCTAAAACACAATCTGTATGTCAGCTTAAAGAACCCTTGCATTCAGTGCAATGGTTTTTTAGAGTAATTGATAGTGACTAGCGACTAAATTATTCCTGGGTAAAATCTGAAGGTAAATTGATAATTCCTTGAGCAACAAGCTGTTTAAATTGATTGATTAAATCAGCTTGTCGTAAAATGCGAGTGACGTATTTTGGTCTGTAGCGAAAATCTCTTCCCCAGTCTTTTACAGTTTTGGGACTTGTCCCGGTAATTTGTGCGATCGCATTAATGCAAGCTTTGCGATAATTACGTCCTGGTTCGTGAGTAACCCAACGACGGCAATACTCCATCGGTTCTAGGGGCAACTGACAGAGGATATCAATTTGATGTTGATGTTTGTTTTGGTGGGATTGCCTCCCAGTTTGCATCTTGAGCGTTCGTGAGTTAGTAAGGGTTATAGCAGCAGGGAATTGTGAAGACACTAAGCTACTTCACCCAAAACCCATACTTGCTGACCTCAACTTAAGAAATATCTGCTCTTAGCACAAGTATTTTAGTCACGAATCACGAGTAAATTATTGTTGTGGAAAGTCAGGGGGTAGGACTATTTTTTTGATTTGGTTGAGCATATCAGCCATACGTAAAATATGCGCTGCATAATTGGGGCGCTTCTCGAAGTTGGAACCCCAATTACCTATAGTCCTTGGACTCAGCCCAGTTGCTTCGGCGAGAGCGGCTATGCAGGCTTTTCTGTACCCTCGGTCATCGGGGGACATATCAACCCATCTTTTACAGTATTCCATCGGCTCCAAGGGCTTTTCACTGAGCGCGTCGATTCTATATTCAGCCCTTGCGCGAATGATGTCTATGACCTTACTTGATCTGAGTAACACATTTACTCACGATTCGTGACTACATTAAAGATATTATGAGCCACGATGTATGTAGAAAAGCAGTGCGATCGCTGATTATTGCTCAGGTATTATTTGCATCTTGAATAACAAGGGTAATATTATTTTTTTTGTGCGTAGACATAACTAGGTGTTAAGTTAGAAAACTAACTAGTAAAATAGCAAGCAATGAGCAATGAAGCTAATACCTGCCGTAAGTATGTTGAGCCAAAACTAAGAGATGCAGGGTGGGAAAAAGAGCCTCACGATTATACTGAGCAGTATTACTTCACTAATGGCAAAATTCGCCCCAAGAACAAGCGTCAACCTCGTGGTGAACGAAAATTTACAGATTATTTGCTGCTGTATAACGGAGAATTTCCCTTAGCGGTAGTAGAGGCGAAAAGGAAACATAAAACTCCTGATGAGGGACTGGAACAGGCAATAGACTATGCCAATCTTTTAGGGGTGAAGTTTGCTTACTCCACTAACGGACAAGGAATTGTAGAGTTTGATTTCATCACGGGTAAGCAGTCTGATGTGATGGAATCGTTTCCTAGTCCTGATGAACTTTGGCGACGATTCACTGGGGAAGCGAAGGAACAAATTAGAGAGAACATAGCAGAAAAACTGTTAACTCCGTTTTATCCAATTCCAGATAAACCACTGCGCTACTATCAACGAAATGCTATTAATACTGCACTAGCGGCAATTTTCAAAGGTCAAAAGCGCCTACTGCTAACAATGGCAACGGGAACGGGTAAAACTACTGTTGCTTTCCAAATAGCTTGGAAACTGTCAAGTTTGGACTGGAATACTTCTGGAGAATCCCGTTCTCCTAGAATTCTGTTTTTGGCAGATCGGAATATTTTGGTAGATGACCCTATGAATAAAGACTTTTCTGCCTTTAATCAAGAGAGAATTTACAAAATTCAGGGGGAAGCAAAAAAAGGACGTGACCTCTACTTTGCTATTTATCAAGCTATTGGTGATACACAATATAGCTTTGGACTTTACAGAGAATATAGTTCTGATTATTTTGACTTGATTATTGTTGATGAGTGTCACCGAGGTAGCGCCAGGGATGAAAGTAACTGGCGACAAATTCTAGAACATTTTGAACCTGCGTATCAGTTAGGACTTACAGCAACACCGCTACGCGATGATAATGTTGATACCTATCGCTACTTTGGCAATCCCCTTTACACATATTCCCTCAAACAAGGGATTGATGATGGTTTCTTAGCTCCCTATCGAGTTTATCGGATTACTACCCGTTCCGATCGCGAAGGATGGCGACCTAACGCTGGAGAGATTGACCGCTATGGAAGAACAATTCCCAATGAAGTTTATCTCACTCCAGACTTTGAGCGGAAATTGGTGAGACAAGCACGGACAAAGGCGATCGCACAACACATTACTGATTTTTTGAGAAGTGGCGATCGCTATGCCAAAACTATTGTCTTTTGCGTGGATGAGGAACACGTTAAGGCAATGATCAAGGAATTACGCAACCTCAACAGCGATATCACCAGAACAAATCCTGACTATATCACTCGCATTACCTCTGAAGCTGGTGATGTGGGTAAGGGACATCTATACAAATTTAAAGATGTCTTAAATGAAACTCATATTATTGCTGTAACTGCTAGGTTACTAACAACAGGAGTGGATGTTCCAACCTGTAAAAATGTTGTGCTTGCCCGTGTAATTCGTTCACCTACAGACTTTAAGCAGATTATTGGGCGGGGAACCCGTGTGCGAGAAGAACGGGGTAAACGGTCGTTTAATATACTCGACTACACCAATAGCACGGTGTTGTTTGAAGATAGAGATTTTGACGGCGAACCCGCCCTGATTAATGAATCAGAGATAGATGATAATGGGCAAATACTCTCTGAACATGAAGAAGAATTAGAGTCAGCAGAGTTAAAAGAAGAAACAGACGACTTAGAAGGCGATGAAAGGTCTGGATTTCCGGGACTTACAGATGATGATGACATACTACCTCGGAAATATTATGCTGACGGGGGAAGCGAAGAGATTGTTGAAGAAAAAATTTATGATTTAAACCCAGACAATCAACTGCGCTTGTCTCGATTAATTGACTACACCAGAGAACAAGTTCGCATCCTGTATCGTTCTACTCTAGAAATACAGCAACGCTGGGCAGATCCAGAACAGCGTTCAGAAATTATTGATTTGTTGGCGGATAGGGATATTGATTTTGATGAGTTAAAACAAGTTACTAATCTTCCTGAAGCAGACCCTTTTGATTTACTATGTCATATTGCCTTTGATGCTCCGGTGCTGACTTGCAAGCAACGGGCTGAAGCGTTGCGTCGTCGTAAGGTTGATTTTTTTGAACAATATGGGGAAGATGCTAGGGCAATTTTAGAGATAGTTTTGGACAAGTATGCAGAAAAAGGAGTTGAGGAGTTTAATATTCCGACGACATTTAAGGCTAACGGCGAATTTAAGAAATATGGCAATGTGGCTGAAATTGCTCAACGGTTTGGTGGAGTTAATCAACTTAGGGAAGCAGTGAATCAACTACAGAATCTATTATATTCTGCATAAAAATTGAATATGGAAAGTAATGCTAAACAAAAATTTGATAAAAACTGTGAAGATATTAATAAACTATTAGAGTTTCATGAATCAAGTGGTGGGAGTAGTCCTGGGAGACGTTATGGACTTGAAGTTCTGAATAAATCTGCTGTTGTTTTGATTTGTGCCATTTGGGAAGCATATTGTGAAGATATTGCAGCCGAAGGATTAGAACACATAGTAAATTATGCAACATCCTCAGATAATTTATCAACGGAAATCAAAAAACAAGTAGCTAAGTCGGTAAAAGATGATCAAAATCAATTAGCAGTTTGGAGTCTTGCAGATGATGGTTGGAGAAACTATCTTAGAAATAGACTTACGCAATTACAAGAAAAAAGAAACAGACAACTAAATACACCCATAACAGTAAATATTGATAAATTATTTGATGAGTCGTTAGCGATTAAAAATATTTCACACTCATGGCGTTGGAAAAAAATGTCAGCCACTCAAGCGGCTCTAAAATTAGATAAATATATTAATTTACGGGGTTCAATAGCACATAGAGGAAGTGCCTCTGAAACTGTTAAGAAGCAGCAAGTAGAGGCTTTTTTGAAGCATGTGCAACAAATTGTTGATATTATTGAATCGGTCGTATTTACTTATATCACTCAAATTACTAGTCAAGATAGTTATTAATTGTTATTAAAAAGTATAAATACAGTACATAAATGCCAAAACGTTCCACAAAACAAAATAATCAACCCGTCACTACCGCCCAAAAATTAGGTAGCGTGGTTAAGTCAGCGCGTGACATCATGCGGACGGATAAGGGATTGAATGGAGAATTAGACCGTCTCCCTCAGTTGACTTGGATCATGTTTTTGAAACTTCTGGATGATTCCGAGAAACTGCATGAGGTGGAAGCAGAGTTAGAGGGAATATCCTATAAACCAACGATTCAACCGCCTTATCGCTGGCGAGATTGGGCAGCTAATGAAAATTTTACTGGCGATCGCCTGAAAAGTTTCATCAACAATGATGAGGCAATTTTACCAGATGGCACGAAAGGTTCAGGGTTACTCGCCTATTTGCGGAATCTCAAAAGCAAAACCGGACGCGATCGCGCTGATGTTATCGCCAAGGTATTCAAAGATGTCACTAACCGCATGATTAGCGGGACTTTGCTGTGGGATGTGCTGAATAAGGTAAATGATATTCACTTTGATAAATCAGAAGAAGTGAATCTCCTCAGCACCCTTTATGAGTCCATGCTGAAGGAAATGCGAGACGCGGCGGGAGATTCGGGAGAGTTTTACACCCCCCGTCCGGTAGTGCGGTTTATCGTGCAGGTTATGGAACCGAAACTGGGAGAAACCATTTTTGACCCGGCTTGCGGAACTGGTGGTTTTTTGGTCGAGGCGTATGAATACCTGAAAAAGAATTGTAGCGCCCAAGATTGGCAGATATTGCAAAAAAGCATTATTGGCGGTGAGGCAAAATCCTTGCCTTTGATGTTAGCGCACATGAGTTTGCTGTTACATGGGTTTGAATATCCCGATATTGATGATGGAAATAGTCTGCGGTTTACCCTTTCGGAGATGGGTGAAAAGGATTGGGTAGACGTAATTCTCACAAATCCGCCGTTTGGGGGTGAGGAGGAAGACAGAATTAAAAATAACTTTCCCCCAGATAGACAAACCAAGGAAACGGCGTTGTTATTCCTTCAGTTGATTATGCGTCGTCTCAGACAAAGACCCAAACCAGGACGCGCCGCAGTAGTATTTCCCAATGGGGTGCTATTTGGGGATAATACTTGCGCCAAACTCAAGGAAGATTTACTCAAGGATTTTAATCTGCATACCATTGTCCGTTTACCTAATGGGGTATTTGCGCCTTATACTGGCATTCCCACAAATTTGTTGTTTTTTGACCGTTCTGGACAAACGAATGAGATTTGGTATTATGAGTTACCTTTGCCAGAAGGACGGAAAACTTACACCAAAACTAAGCCGATACAGGATGAAGATTTTTCTGAATGTGTGGCATGGTGGAAGAATCGAGAAGAGAATGAACAAGCTTATAAATATAACTTTAGGGAAGCTTATAATCAGGCGATAAAAGATGCAACGCCTCATTGGGATGCTGGTAAAAAAGCAGAGGAAACGGCTAATCAACTTGCAAAGGCAGTCAAGGAATTAGCAGAGAAAATCCAAGGTTTGCAAAATTCAATTTTGGATTTTTCACCATCCAAAGATATTGCACAGATTAAAAATCAGATTCAGGTAGTTAAGGATGAGGTGAAGCAGACTCAAACTGCGGAGCAAGTTCAGCGCGAGATTGCTAAAGATGAAAAGGCTAAAGGGTATGCTATTTACTGGGCGATTTATAATCTTGACCGCAAAAACCCAAACAGTCAGCAGGATTTTGAGCATTTACCCCCAGAGCAGTTAGTGACTGATATTTTAAAGAAAGATAGTCGCGTGGCTGAGATTATGGCGGAAATTAAACAATTTTTGGCAGGTAATGGAAATGAGTAAAGCGGTATATATGATGCCGCTAAGGAAAGTTTTGACGCGGCGCAAAGATGAAATTGATATACAGGAAATTGGTACTTATACACGTATTACTATACGAATGAATGGTCAAGGTATCGTGATGCGTGATCGTGTATTAGGAAGTGAAATAGGTACAAAAAAACAGTTCATTGCTAAATCTAATCAGCTTGTTCTATCTAAAATTGATGCTCGTAACGGTGCTTTCGGTATCCTACCAGATGAATGTGATGCTGCAATTATTACTGGTAATTTTTGGGCTTTTGATGTAAATCATGAACTTCTTGATATTCGATATTTTGATTATCTGACGAAAACTCCTCTTTTTATTGATTTTTGTATTAAGGCAAGCGACGGTACTACGAATCGTCTATACTTGCAAGAACAAAAATTTCTCAATATGGAAATTTTCCTACCACCGCTAGAGGAACAACGGCGGATTGTGGCACGGATTGAGGAATTGGTGGGGAAGATTGAAGAAGTGCGATCGCTACGTCAAAAAGCACTTGAGGAAAGTGAAGCCTTAACTAAAGCTGCAATGCGCCAGATTTTTAAGCCACATGAGAATTATCAAGAAGTATCTCTTGAAAGTGTTTGTGCTGCCATCATTGATAATTTGCACTCAAATCCTGTGTATTCTGATAACGGCGTTCCCTGTATTCGTTCATCAGATGTTGGCTGGGGTGCTTTGTACTTACATACTGCACGCTGTACCACTGAAGAGGAGTATAAACGACGGACTGTGCGAGGCGAACCCATACCAAATGATATTGTTTTAGTTCGAGAAGGTGGCGGAACTGGTAAAGCTGCTATTGTTTTGGAAGGGCAAAGATTTAGCCTTGGTCAGCGTGTTATGATGCTTCGTCCAGACAAAAACAAGGTTATACCCAAGTTTTTTCTTTATCAAATTTTGTCTCCTTCAGTTTACGAAGACCAAATTATCCCACGTTGCAAAGGTTCTGCATCACCTCATTTAAATATAGGAGCTTTACGTAAGTTTAATTTTTTTCTCCCACCCCTCCCTAAACAACATCGTATTGTCAACTACCTCGATGAACTACAAACCAAAGTAGACACAATTAAACGACAAAGGGAACAGGCGATGAAAGAACTTAATGCTCTACTACCTTCTATCTTGGACAAAGCATTCAAAGGAGAATTATAGATAAAACTCATCAATTACCCTGACAAGCCCTGCTAAGATCGATACTTAACGAAGCATTCAAAAGGGAATTGTGAGCCTTACTCTTCAAATTCCGACTGTCAACGATAACCTAGATGACTTTGATAGCTTGTTTCAACTTTGGCAAAAAGTCAACCAAGACTGCTCAGAAGTAATTTTCGACTTTTCCAAATGTTGGTTTCTACGACCAAACGCAGTAGCTTTTCTGGGTGGATTAATTCGGTTAATTGAATCACAATGTAGCAAACGCATCACTTATAAGATTTCAAACTCAAATCCTCAATGGGTATGACCTACTCATACTAAAAGCTTTGGATACAGCCGGAGTCAAGCAAATTGTTACTGATGATGGCGATTATTTTACTGTTCCTGGGATTCAGGTTTTTACCGCTAATATCAATGTAATCGCCGCAGCAGTATGTCAAGGCAAATTGTTGATCAGGTAATAGCTATGATCGCCTAAACCTTCTAAATCAGCTTTTGGTATTCTGCCATCTCCGCAAAAATCAAGATCATAGACTACCTTAACTTTATGGGTGAAACAAGTACTAAGAAAATAAATTGATGAAGTGATCGCTTGATGCTGTAGAGTTTCGCTTGGAAAGTGCGATCGCATCCTTATAAACGAGTCAAGCTGTAATTCCTGTGTCTTATAAAGTTATAGTACGCTGACTCCTATTACCGGATTATTAATTAAACTCTTCCTCGTAATCGTTCTTGCTCTCTATCGCTTCTCTGGTTAATCTGGAGTCTCATGCGATTGTATAAATTAACTTGAGGATCGGAATGGCTAATGGAAGCGACTAAGGCATAACGTTGCATTTCTATTTCATCTGGATTTGCCCATTTACGGTTACAATTTACAACTAGGATCATGGGCAAATTATTATATTTTATAGCTTTTGGCGTTATTTCTACTTGTCCTCTTTGCACTGTTCCTTTCTTACGGAGGATAGAAGTTGGAGACAATTTACTAACGATACTAGATCCTTTATATTTTTTCTTTAAGATATCCAGCGAGATTTCTGCAAAATTATCAGGTACATCTGTTTTGCTAGCATCTACATAAGCATTCACTATACTTTCGCGATGAATTCCCTTGAAAAGGTTAAATTCCATTGTGACCCCTAAATATGAGTCTCCACGAGTGGGACGAGTTGGTGGATCAAATGCCAAGGTAATTGATAGTATGCGAGTACCTTTTACTTCAAAAAATTCAGGCGGTAATTGGGGAATTTCATAAATGTGAAACTTACCTAGTGGAATCAAGATATTGTCTTCTGATAAAACAACATAATTATTAGCAGAATACATTGCACGTTCTAAATCACTCTGCCCATAGCCATAGATTGCTAGCTGGTTCTCGATTTGCTTTGTCTTTTGACTCTGAGATTGGTTACTGTTATATTGAAATTCAGGCGGAATTTCTTTCGGAAGAACCGCAGAGTTGACAATAAGCGCCCGAATTAGATTGGAACTGGCATCTGGATATTTTGTAAAAAGTTGAGCAACAAGGTTAGCAACACGAGGTGCAGCATAGCTTGTACCACTACAGATGTGAAATAAAGAACTGTACTCCTTGGAGAGCGTAACAACAGAAACACCAGCTACAGTATCTGGTAGTCGCAAACGAGCTTTAGGTAAATCAAGACCTTCTCGATATTTGAGGTCTAATACAAAATCTCCCCCAAAATCTACAAGATCAGGTTTAATCATTCCATCGACTCCAAAACCTTTTCTAGTAAAAGGAGAGGGGTATCCTGATAAATTTGCGATCGCCTGACGACGAACATCAGAAGGTTCTGTAATACTACCGCGACCAAATGATAAAGAACCTACGGTTAGTGCTATTGCTGAAGTCGCTGGATCAATGATTCTGGCACTTTCGTTCAGCAGGTATTTTGGGTAATCAGTAATTAGTTGCTCGTCTGACTCTGCTTCCTCATAGAAAGAATTCCCGGCTGAAATTACAAAAACAATGTTTTTATGTTGATATTGATAAGCAATTTCATCTATCTTCGCAGCTAATCGAAACTGCTTCATACCATCTCGGTAAATTTGGTCAGCGTTACCTAATGAGATATTGATGACTTTGCAATTGGGATATTGTTCAATAAAAGCATGAATAGCTTCATCAAGTTGAGTTTCTACGAGAATATCTTCATCATATTTGCCATCCTCGTCTGTTACGCGAGCAGAAAATAACCAAGCTGTTGGATTGAATGAACGCTGTTGAATGCAGTTCTCAACATTTCCATAGATAGCAATTCCAGCGACACTTGTACCATGTCCATGTACATCGTCAGGGCCACCTTGTATGACTTCCCGTTTCGCATCTGGGAATACTTCAGCCTCACCTAGCACCGGAGCAATCAACGGATGACCACGCAGTACGCCAGAGTCGATCACAAGAATGCCGCAATTGTCTTCAGGTGGAGGAACAACTTCGGGAAAACTAGAAATGGGCAGATTGTAATCACCAGTTCTCTCAAATCCAGGTTGGGGAGGGCGATCAATTTCCTTGACCATTTCCTCTAGCAGCAATAGTTCCAAAACTTCATGAGTGACTTTAATCCGAGCAATACATAGATATTCACCTATATATTTATCACTCATTCTCATAGGAGCAGTACCACTGGATAATTCCTCTAGCACTTGAGCAATCTTGTCCAAGTAATTTTGCATTTCTTTGCGATCGCCCGTGTGCCAAAGTTCTAAATCTAAAGGCGCAAGTTCGCCATGTTGTACACGCTTTATATCTAACAGATGACCAATGCGATCTTCAGGTTCGAGGGGAACTAACTCATCGATTGCCCCTAAGTATTCATATTTATGGCCATCTTTAATTCGGCTGTAACTCTCTAACCGTTTCTTGAACTCAGTAAGCTCATTGTCAGATGAAAATACAACAATAGCTTTATTGGGTTCGCGTGCTAAAATATTTAGTCCTATTTGAGTCACCAAGTTGTCTGAAAAAGAATGTTTATCAGCAATTTTGATCTTAAAAATCAATTTTGGGTCAAGACGGAAAGGACTAATCTTTTGCTTAACAGGCTTAATAAGGCTAGAAATTTGACCTAATAGCTGCTTACCATGTTCACTGACATCAGTACGTTTTGTACCACCAAAACCACCACCAGTAGCTCGTCGAGGTAATTCAATGTTTATTATTCTCGGTAATCTCAGGTGTTCAAACTGATTCCCCATTGTGGTTCGACGTAAATAATTATTTTGAGTTTGCTATTATACTTTGCCTTTCTAGAAAACGCCCTATCGCAACCTCTAAATCATCAGCAGTCAAGGTACGTTCGCCCCGTAGAATCACGGCTTTAATCGCATCAGAGCAGATACGCTCTATATCTGCTCCAGTAGCATTCTCAAGTCGAGCAGCAAAGGTAGACAGGTTAATAGCAGTATAACGGATAGCAGATAAGTAACGATTCAAAAGAGCCGTCCGCAGTTCAACCGATGGGTTATCAAAGAAAATAACTTCATCAAATCGTCGCCAAACGGCGCTGTCCAATAGTTTCTCATGATTGGTGGCGGCGACAAATATACTTTGATTAGTCGCATTATCGATGAGTTGTAGCAAGCTATTTACTAAGCGTTTGACTTCACCATGTTCATTTAAGTTATCGCGATCGCGGGCGATCGCATCAAACTCATCAAACAAAACAAGCCATTCTCCCTTTTCGATATAGGTAAAAATTTTCTGAAGATTGGTTGCAGTTTCACCTAAGTAAGAAGAGAATACTGCTGTTAGGTTCACGTAAACGAGCGGCAGTCCAAGTGCGCTGGAGAGGACTTTTGCGGTTTGCGTTTTACCACAGCCAGGTGGGCCGCAGAAGAGTAATTTGTTTTTGGGCTTGAGATTATAAGCTGCGAGTATATCTTGCTTACGGTTTTCGAGGACGATTTCTTGGAGAGTATCAAAAATTTTTTCACTGAGGACGATGTGATCCCATGTCAGATCGAATTGTTTTACCTCAAGCAAGGCAAGCCCAGTATCCTTATCTTTAGGTGGTTCAGGAAACTGGTTCCAGGGGGTAGGATTAGCAGCTAGGGGCTTGCTGTATCCATTGCCATTTTGGAGCAGCTTTTCCAAATCTCTAGCAAGCAGTATGTGGTTTTTATTCTTTTCTTCTTCAATAAGTTCCATAGCGGCAGCCAAAAACTCTTCTCTCTCATTGCGAGAGAAGCTTCTGAAGAGTTTTCTGAGAATTTCGCCGCGTGCCATACTTTAGAACCGGAATTGGATATTTTATGTACCCTAATTTATTGTAGTAAATTTGTACTATTAAACAAAGGTTAAAAATGCAAAAGGCTATATATATTAGCACTGAAATATTACACCTGACAGAAATCATTCCTCAAGCTCTCTAACTGAGGCAGCTTTTTCTACGAGATTGCCTGCTTATATAAAACACCTTTGACACTCAACCATCTATCCACAACGCTGGAACCTTAAACCTAGCCCCACAGTTGAGACATTCTGAAAGCAAGCTTAACTTGTGGCGATCGCACCCCTGTATCACCTTCAACTGCCATTCTAATCTTGTGACAAGGCAACTCGGCATAACAGGCAGCACATAAGCGAATTGGCTCCATTTTCATTCCCATTCCAGCAGGTAGTAACATCTGCGTTAATCTGTCGGCATTAACCAACACAACCTTAGCCAATGCCTACAACTACTGGCGAGACTGGGGGATTAAACCGAAACTTTTCCCATCGAGCGTAAAGAGCGATCGCTCTTTAGTTGATATTGTATAAAAGGGTCGATGGCATTTCTTAGCGAGATTTTTGACGTTTCGCCATCGTCGCAAATGGTAAAAAGCAATGTGGACACTCCCCTTGTACCCAATCTGCCGGAATCGAGAAGGGTGTCTCGCAGTTAGTGCATTTTGTGAGTAAGCGTAATTGATGGCGATCGCATACCATCAAATCCTTAAACTGCCACTCGACGCGGTGACAAGGTGACTCCTGATAACAAGCACCACACAATCGAATTGGTCTTGGTTTCATCGTCACACCCAATGGTTGCAACATCTCGATTAATCTGTCAACTTTAATTTCCACCACAGCAGCCAACGCTTCTAACTCCTGCGTTGTCGGAAATGGATTTAAATAAAACTTCTCCCAACGTGAAATAACTGCGCCAATTCCCGTTAATTTACCTAATTGAGTTGCAGTTAAATAATTTGCCCTGCGAAAACGACCTAAAAAATGGCTCAAGCTTTCTCCTTCGAGCGGCTCTACTGGAAAAAATCTTGGTGTTTCTGAAGATGCTTTCATTACTCAAACCACTCCAAAACCTCATCTAAAGTAGCCTTATCAATATTTTTTAACCCTTTTCTTAAGGATAAAATTGCAGCCCTTCTTAATACCCTATCCACTAAACCAATTTTGCCCCCTGTTTTTTGATATAGTGGCATTAAAGTTTCATGTTTAGTTAAATTTGATGGGATAGGTAAACACAAAACCTCATCTTCCCAAATTTGAATAAATTCAGGAAATTTTTTTTCTGATACTAATGGTAATCTATAACATTCTATAAATCTGTCGTGAATATATGGCTCTTTTTTAATGAGATTATCCAGACCATCTGTTCCCACAAGAACAATTGAAATATTTAATAAATCATAAATACGGGCAATTTCACTAAAAGTATTTAACTTCAGAAAATTTGCTTCATCAATAACCAGCATCTCGACTTTTGATTCCTTTAAAAGCCTTAATACTCGGCGTCTCAGGTCTGTAAGCTTTCCAGAAATTGCATCATATTTCAAACTTTCAAGTATTAAAGTTAGTAACTCTCCAGCAGAACAATCTCCAGGCACTTGCATATACAATACGGGTACAAGATCGCGCTTACCTGTTCTTTTTTGCGGCTTATTCAGCAGCTTATAAACATCACAAGTCACTGACTTACCCGCTCGTGGTGGTGCAACGATTCGACCACATTGTTTAGAAAGGCGCAAACTGTCTAACCAGTCATGGATTTTTTGGATATGGTCAAGTTCGACAACGCTAGGAGTAATTAGCCGTTCAATTATCGGTAGTAATTCTTCAGGTATCGGGTCATCTCCCCATAAATTCTGTACCCACTTTCGCAAATAATCTTCTGCCATAATCAGTGGTTTCTCAAATATAAAGTGCGTTCAAAATCGATAAACCAGAAGCCTCAATCAGATTAATCATCGTAGTCTTTGCGAAGTTGCTCGTAGTTAAATACTCTGGGGCGACGCTTTTGAGGTTGAGGGGTTTCTTCGACAGTTTCTACTGGCTCTTTAGTTTGAAACGGTTTTACAGAATGCACCTGAGCTTGTTCTTCCTTCTTGCGTTCCTTATGGGTCTTTTTCTTCTGCTTAATAAAAGTATCTCTGTCTTGCACTTCTGCAAGGATAGATTTATTACTTAATTGCTTGCCTGCACTACGAATTTTTCGGCTTGCAGCTTTTGCTTCCTCCAAGGAGATTTGCTCAGTTTCTAAGTCAATCGCATGAGCTTGAGACAGTAGCACTTCTTTTGCTGAATCTTGACGGTATACAAAAACAGTTGATATATCTCTGGGGTCGTATCGCAGCAACACACTTTCTCCTGCATAAGCTGCCAGGTAATCTCCCCGATACATAATATTTTCAAAGCTTACATATCCGCCTTTGTAAATGCTGCGACGTGTCTTTTTCATCAGGCAGATATCTAATTCTCGGTCATTAACCAAACTTGGTAGCGCAGGTAATCCCGCCTCCCAGCGTTGAAACCGTGTTTGATCTCCACTGCGGGCATCTATTCGCTGATTGTAGTTATCAATGATGTACCGCACTATCAATAGATGTAATTCTCGCAGAGTAATACAAGCTTCCTCCTCTGCTCCTTCTGGACGCTCTTGTACATTTGAACCTAGATAACCGTAAAATCCCGACAAAAAATCTGTGTTGATAGTCCCAAATCCACGTTCTTCAATACCACCTTCGGGAGGGCGATCGCGTAAATGGCACTCAAAACCAAGTTGAAAACCAATTTGCTTCAAATGCTCGGAGCGAAAATCCTTCCCGCCATCAGTAAATAAGTTTTCTGGAACCCCGTAAGTTCCCCACTCGCAATAAAGTTTATATTCCGAACTATACTGCTTGCGTAACATCGCATGACGCATAGCTAAGGCGACTACCAGAGAACTAGGTGGATCAAAACCTAAATGGATGCCCATAATACAGCGCGAATAGCTATCTGTAATTTTTGTGAACCAAGGACGTGCCAAAGTTTCACCGTACTGGTCAACTAGCATGACATCCAATTTTGTATGGTCGCACTGCCAAACATGGTTACTATGATGTACATCGAGGGTCTGACCATCACGAGTTTGATGGGAAACTCTCGATCCACGCCAACCAATATTTCTTACCTTTTGCTTCTGCTCTTTACGTTCAATAATTGGGTTAAGAACGCGATAAACCGTCATGTGGCAGGGATATTTCTCTAAACCTAGCTGTCCGGCTCTAACCTGAACTCGAATTGCGACTTGGGCCGGTGTCATTTTTCTACCGTCCTTGTTACCTTCTTTATAAGTTTTGACGATAAAATCTTGCCAACCATCATCAATCCGATAGCCACCTTTGTCAGAACGTTCGGCTTCAGTAACGCCTGATAAACCCTGTTCTTGATATTTTTTGACGAGTCGCTGTACTGTCCGAACCGTCTTGCCAAGTTTTTCTGCGGCTTGCTTTAATTTAATTCCGTAGGTTTTGCGATCGCATGGCCCAATTAGATTTTGTAATACTTCCACTCTCAACTTAGCTTCTGCCGAGAGTTCAGTAACAATTACATTGTTTTCTTTTGCGTCTGCACTCTCCGAAGTTTTATCAACCTGATCCGAGCGATCGTGCAGAAGCAAAAATTCAGCAACCTCATTGGAGTTTGGAGTTTCACCCATAACAAACTTCATAGCTTGAAACTAATTGATTAGGCAGTACAGCAAGTCTCTCTAAGAAAATCCAAGTTTACAGATTTAGCTTGCATTGAGATGAAGCCGGAATAGGAGTATGACTTCGCAAGTAGAGAGAAACAATAAGACACTATTACGTATATGTCTTATTTATTACTTGTATTTGTTTACATACTATTTAACATAATACTATTTTGCTCCAAAAAGCGACATTTAATTTTTTATATTTATCTCATTTCAGAAAAACGACATTTATTTCGTTATCTATAGCCGAAAAATTTTTAAAGCTGTTTTTTGAAAAAACGACGCTTAAAATGTTATGTCTTTAATTTACGATAGCTAATTAGTTAAATCATGAATGGTATTAAGTTTAGCCTAAAAAAGCTATATACTTTATTCTGTAAGACTTATAGCTATTTTATATAAACGACATTAATTAGTTAAGACGACAAATAATTAGTTAATCGACATTTTTAGAGCGACAAATTATTTGTCAACTGCCTTCCTATGGACTTAATGTAGCTGAATTTCTTGGACTACACAAGGCACGCGATCGCTGCTAAACTCATGGAGTTTTAGACAATCGGCAACCAAAAGATTAATAGAACTTGTTACCTACCACTGCGTGAAATAAGTCTCAAGATAGTGTATGCCTCACCACAGAAGGACTTAAGCTTGGCGTATAAGTTTTAGGAAATAGTGATGAATAAGGAAACAGTTCCTAGTCAAGCTGAAAAATCGAATCCAGAAGGTGAACCGTCGCAACTAAGTCCAGAACTACTGGACAAAATCAAACACCCTGCGAGAATCGACGATGTTATTCGGGAGCAATCGCCAGAAGAACGCAAGAGTAACCCAGCTTTAGTACCAGAAATGATTGATGATTCAAGCGAGCAATGATCGGGTTGGCGATGGAGTAATCTAAAAGCTCAGGTTCCTAAATTTTTAGATAAGCCGATAATCTTGTTAGTAATTATTGCTGTCTAATACTAAGCAGTTTTTCTTGATATAGTTCCGGCGTGTTGATGTGTAGTAGCACCGCCGGAATCTCAATTTTTACTTGATGAATTAGTGGATAAAATTATCTGGGTTTTTGTAAGTGCATTCACGTAGTTTGTCGTAGACATTCGCATCCCATTACTGAATAAAAATGGATGCCTCATTTTACTTTTATAGCTGGGTGCATTAATCAACCATAAATTGTCTTTTCTAAATAAAAACAAGCTAACTTTTTCCAATTATTTAAACCACCATGATTAAGCTGTAATCCATAATTTGTCTAAATAGATTCAGCCTAATTCACTATACATAAAATTAGTATTAATTGAGTAAAATTGCTACCCAAATGCCAGATTTCTTCAAGAAGGGGGAATCTAAATCTAGCTTCAGGAATTTCATTCAACTCTAGATTACTCTTAAATTTAAAATTACTTTCTGTCATCTATATTAAGTTAGATTATACAGAGTTTTAATTTTCTAACCAGGGTTATATATACAGGAGTTATCACAAAATATATTCAGGAATTATGCAAGATTATGGAATAATATGAAACATTTACAAAGCGTCTCATTGGGGCAGCTTTTCCTGGAGAATAGAATTAGCCTGCCGCAAAGTTCTTGCGAAAGTCTTCATATTATGAAACCATAGTTTGTAACTTACTGATACAACTGAGGCTAGTACAGCACGGCGTAAATAAGCCACCCTTTCCAAATCAACGAATTGCCTACGCTGTATTCATTTTTAATTTTTAATTTTTAATTTTTAATTCCGCCTTGCGGTACTAGCCTGTCTCTCGGCTCACTCCAGAAAAAAGTACTGGTACTAGTAACGATAATGACGCGCTCTCCAAATTCAAAAAATAATCAGGAACCATCTAATCCTCGTTTATGGCTCCTCCTCTTAGGACGTACCAGTTTGGCTCTCGGTGTCGTTTTGCTGGTCGGAATTGCAGTCGGTGCTTGGTGGGCTAGAAGCTATGTATATAAGGATTTAGCGCCATTAGTGCAGCAAAATCTCGAACAATTGCTTGGGCGACCAGTAAAAGTAGGGAAAGTTGAACGTTTTTCGCTCTCTAGTCTGAGATTTAGCTCTTTATCCATACCAGCAACTACTACCGATGCAGATCAGGTGGTAGCAAAAGCTTTGGATGTGCAGTTTTCGCCCTTGCAAGTTCTCTTAACTAGAAAACTGACATTAAATGTAACGTTAGTTCAGCCCAATGTCTACATCCAACAGGATCGAGATGGTCGTTGGGTTACAGCCCAAGTTAAGGCTGGGGAAGGAAAAGGTGCTATTCAAACCGAATTGCAAACACTTCAAATTCAAGATGGAAATGTGGAGTTGATGCCGTTCGCCGCACCAACTAAACCGAAAGGTTCAGTAATATTAAATCAAGTTGGTGGTGTTGCCCAATTTTTTGATCAAAATCAGAGGATTGGTTATGACATCAATGCTCAACTCGCTAGGGGAGGTGGAGTAAAAATCTCTGGTGAGACACAACTAAAAGCTCAACAAACTAATCTCAAGCTGCAAGCACAAAATTTACAAGCATCTGATATTAGTCGATTAATTGAGTTACCAATTGCCTTACAAGCAGGGTATTTAAATGCTGACTTAGCAGTTCAGATTCCACCCAAACTGTCAGATATAGCGATTACAGGAAATGCTACTGCTAATCAAATCACTGCCAAAATTAAAAATATCCCTCAGCAAGTTTCTAATTTTAATGGGAGATTTTCATTTCAAGGTCAGACAGTTGCTTTAGAAAATTTGAGTACGAACTTTGGCAAAGTTCCCATTCTGGCTAATGGAACAATTAATACTCAAACTGGTTTTAATGTCTCTGCTCAGATAAAACCAGTTAGTGCTAAAAATATTTTAGATACATTGAATGTAAATTCGTCAGTCCCAGCTAGTGGCGAAATTCAAGCAAATATTCAGGTGTTAGGCGCACTTCAAAAACCAGTTGTTAGCGGTACAGTAAACAATACAAAACCTATTCAAGTTGACCGCGTTCTCTTCAAAGCTGTCAATACTGATTTCCGTTTGAATGTTTCTCAAACGGCATCTCAACTTGCTGTCTCTAATTTGAAAATATTCCCCGCAGCCGGTGGTCAAATCACAGGAGGCGGTCAAGCTAATTTGGGAGCCAAAAGCGACGTAAGATTTAATGCTCAAGTTGACGGAGTATCTGGGGATATTTTAGCGCGTGGCTATGGCGTTAGTTTACCGATCGCAGTTGGAAATGTCTCGGCAAAAGCAGAAGTCTCTGGCTCACTTGGTAAACAGCCGTTGAACCTTGATATTTCTAGTGTTCAGGTAACGCCGCCAACAGGGGGGCAAATTACAGCCAGTGGTCAAATTCAACTAGCTCCCCAAGGTCAAGTAGATATAGGTATTCAAGCTCAAGGTTTACCAGGAAATGCGATCGCTCAAGGTTACAATATTTCAACTCCCCTGAATCTTGGTGGTATATCTGCGAACGCTAAAGTTTCTGGATCGCTAGGTACACCTTTAAACGTCAATGTTGCTCGCGTTCAAGCAAATCCAGAGGTGGGAGGGCAAGTAATAGCTAGCGGTCAACTTCAGCTTGCACCCCAAGGTAGGGTGGCGTTGAATGTACAAGCACAAAATTTACCAGGGGATGCGATCGCACGAGCATACAAATCCTCACCCGGCATTACCATTGGGAATGTATCGGCAAATGCCAATATCTCCGGCACTCTGAGCAACCTGCAAGCAGTAGCACAGGTGCAAGCGCCTACAGCTACCTATCCCACTAACGCAAGGGTTGTTGTTGCTAAACAAGGAGAGAATATCCTTTTACCAGGTGCGGTGTTGAACGTGGCAGGTGGGACAATTGTGGCTCAAGGTCAACTTGCACAACAACGCTGGCAAGGAGTTGTCAAAACTTCTCAAATTCAACTCAACCGTTTCTCACCACAACTGCGAGGACGGCTCAATAGCAATATTCAGTTAGCAGGCACAACAAAATCTTTTCAGCTTGCAGATATTCGCGCTGCTGGACAAATCCGCCTTTCCCAAGGGGTAGCACTGCTGGCAAAACCGCTCACCGCTCAATTTCAGTGGAATGGACAGCAGATTATAGTTGAAAACGCAAGTACCCCAGGATTGAGTGCTAATGGTGCGATCGCAATTCAGTCTCCACCAACAGGCGCACCTAAAATTGCGGGGTTTGATTTAAACGTACTGGCACAGAATTTTAACTTAAAAAATACTGGTTTTCAAGTTCCTGGAGACGTTGCGTTAGCGGGGGTACTTGATTTTAAGGGAAGAGTTACAGGTACTCCAGATGTACCGCAAGCTAACGGCAACATTCGGTTACGGAATTTTCAGGTTAGTAACTTGGCATTTGACCCGCTTTTAACTGGAAACGTGAATTTTCAGGGAGGACAGGGAGCAAGTCTGCGATTAGCCGGGAAGCAAGACAGGATTGCGCTTAACCTGGGTGCAGATTATCGTCCAACTTCATTTTTAGTCAAGCGGGATGAGGCAGTTACTACAGGTAGAACCGAAGGAGAGAACTTACTCATCAACGCTCAACAGTTTCCCATAGCTTTGATTGGGGGCTTTTTACCAAACAATCAGTTGAAACCTTTAGGGGGGCAATTATCAGGAAATTTAGTTGTCAATCTTAATAATTATGCAGTTGCGGGAGACGTTGCGATCGCAGGGCCTCGCGTTGCCAGAGTTGCAGCAGACGAATTTCGCGGCAGCATCAATTATGCTGATGGTACTGCTAGCTTGGCTAATGGTCTATTGCGGATTGGAGATAGCAACATCGCTTTAAGTGGAAATGTGCAAACAGGGAACGATCCGCAATTTCAACTCCAAGCTAACTTAGACCAAGCCAGAATCGAGAGACTTTTACAAGCATTTAATATCTTCGACTTTCAAGACCTTGGCACCGGATTGCAGCCTCCAACCTTGGCTGGAGCAGAAGTACTTGATACCAAGCCTATCAGTTTGCCCAATGCAGATTTGCTCACACAGCTTGCATATTTTTCAAAAATTGCAACATCCATAACACAACAACAGCAAGTAGAGGCAAAAAGAGACTTATCTTTACCTACCCTTGCAGAATTAACGGGTGCTTTGAGCGGTGGAATTACAGCTAATGGCTCATTAAAATCTGGGTTGAATGTCGGCTTTAATTTCCAAGGTGCGAACTGGAAATGGGGTGAATACTCCATTAATCAAGTCGTTGCTCAAGGCAATTTTGCCGATGGAATCGTCACACTTTCGCCCTTGAGTATTGGGATAAATCAAGGACTAGTGGCATTTTCGGGACAGTTAGGAACTGAACAATTATCTGGAAAGTTGAATGTAGCAAGTCTACCTTTATCACTTTTACAACCTTTTATAGAAAGATACCCCATAGATATCACTGGTAATGTAAATGCTGATGCCACATTAGGAGGTAGTTTACAAGATCCCAGAGCGCAAGGGAATGTGGCACTGGCGAATGCGACTCTCAACCAGCAACCTGTACAAAGCGGACAGGTGAACTTTGACTACAACAATGCTCGTTTGAATTTCGACAGTACCCTACTAGTAACAGGAACACAACCAGTTACGATTACAGGTAGCGTACCTGCGCCGTTACCATTTGCCGAAGTGCAACCAGATAGCAATCAAATCAGCATCAACGCCGATGTGAACAATGAAGGATTGGCACTATTAAATCTGTTTACTAATAATCAAGTTACTTGGGTAGATGGTCAAGGAAAAGTAGACTTAAATGTTCAGGGTACTTTAAACGAACCAATTATCAATGGAAACGCCACAGTTAACAATGCAACTATTAGCGCTCAAGCTTTATCTGAACCCCTAACGAATGTGACAGGGACAGCACAATTCAATGGTAGTACGGTGAATGTTAACAACATTCAAGCTCTTTACAATGAAGGGCAAATAACTGCATCAGGCATCCTGCCAATTCTCAATCCTCAGCCAGCCACAGCGAATCCCCTGACAATATCAATAGCAGACAAACTCAACTTTAAGCTTGCAGGATTGTATGAAGGCGGTGTCGGCGGCAATGCTGTAATTCGCGGAACAGCCTTAAAACCCGTAATTGGTGGAGAGATTCGGCTAAGTGATGGTCGAGTGATTATTGGAAATACTGCTAAGACAAAATCAGCAGCTACAACAGAAGCTAACACTAACGTCATAAATCTAAATAGAGAACAGGTTAACGCTAATGCTACACCTACACCAGAAAGTAACGCTAGCGCAGTGACTACAGCAGAGAGTGTTACTAAACCAGATAATAATGCTAACACCGCAGCAACTCCACCCAATTTACCTGTAGAGTTTGCAGATTTAAGGTTGAGTCTAGATGACGATGTTCGTGTTACCACTGAATCCCTATTAAGCTTTGTACCAGGAGGAGCCGCATTAAGTCAGCCCATACTGAACTTTGAGGCAAAAGGCGACTTGACCATCAATGGTACATTAGCCAAGCCACTTCCTGAAGGATTGATTCGTTTGACAGGAGGACGACTGAGCTTATTTTCCACTGAGTTTGCTTTGGCGCGAGGCTACGAACAAACTGCGCGGTTTACTCCAAGTCAAGGACTTGACCCTACTTTGGATGTTCGGCTGACTGCGATTGTACCGGAAGCATCAGCAACGAACAGCCGAATTTTGGAATCACCATTGTCTGCTGAAATCAGCGATGTTTCTGCGACTAACTTCGGTACTTTACGTACCGTTCGCGTTCAAGCAAGAGTGGACGGGCCAGCGAGTGAATTGGGCGAAAATTTGGAACTGACGAGTGAACCTAGCCGTAGTCGTGGAGAAATAGTTGCTTTGCTAGGTGGCTCTATTCTTGGTTCTTTCGGTCAAGCAGATGCAGGACAAGGGCTGACTAATTTCGCTAGTTCTACCATTTTAGGTGGTTTACAAGGAACTATTACTGCGATCGGTCAAGCTGTTGGTTTCAGCGAATTTCGGATATTTCCTACCCCTACTACTAGTAATGAAACAAGGACAGCTTCAGTTCTGAATTTATCAGCAGAAGGTGTGTTTAATATTAATAGAAATTTCTCTGCTTCTTTATCACGCCCTCTTTCTAGCGATGAGTCTTTCCGTTATAACGTCCTTTATCGACTCAATGATGAAATTTTGATGCGAGGCTCAACTAATTTAGGGGATGAAAATTTATTCCAAGTTCAGTATGAAACTCGATTTTAGATTGCTGCAATGTTAATGCAGACCGATGCAATGGCATTGTCAATCGATGCAATGGCATTGCTAGCCGATACAATAGCATTGTCAGTCGATGCAACGTTAATTCAGACCGATGCAATAGCATTGTCAGTCGAAACAATGGCATTGTTACCCAATAGTTTAGTTTGTCACTGATGATTAAACTAATGGTCTGGATGTTCATGATTTGTGATTACAGGTGATACTGCCGTTACAGCGCTTTCTTCTTGAGCTTGCATTTCCAGCAATTGGGGAATTGTCACAAATCGATAGCCTTGAGCCTTCAAACCTGCGATCATTTCTGGTAAAGCTTTGACAGATTTAGAACGATTACCGCCCCCATCGTGCAAAAGTACGATTGCACCCGGCTTTGCATATTTCAGCACATTTTTAACTAACATTGGCACTTGAGGCGAATGACGTTCAGCATCTCCCGACTGTTCTGACCACATCATGACAGCATACTTCTCGTTTCTGGCATATTGGGCTAGTCCATTATTCAGAAAGCCTCCAGGGGGACGAAACAGAGTCGTTTTCTCTCCAGTCGTCTTGTAAATAATATCTGCTGTGCGGTCAATTTCACTAGCCGCAGTCGCTTCATCCATTTTAAAATACCAATGATGCCATGTATGATTACCAATTACGTGACCATCAGCAGCCACTTGCTTTGCAACTTGGGGAAAATATTTCACCATTTGCCCAAGCATAAAGAATGTCGCTTTAATATTATTTTTCTTCAAAATTTCTAAAATCTGTGCCGTATTTTTTGGACCAGGGCCATCATCAAAAGTTAGGGCAATGAATTTCTCATTTGCTTTTAGTTTTGCTTGATAAACAATTGTTCCCTGAAAAGTCTTTGGCACTTCATTCATCTGGTCTGTAGCTGAGGTGATAGACTGTGCATCTACAATCATTGCCTTACCTAAATTTGTTTTAGCATTCTCACCTTTTGGCTTTTGAATTCCCAACATACGGTCAAGTTTAGTTGTGCCTGCAAGCAGACTGATACCCACACTACTTACACCAGCAATCAATGCAATAGTTATTACCTTTAGAAAAGGCGATAATTTACGATTAGACACATTAAATCT
>NZ_JADEXU010000081.1 GCF_015206895.1 Nostoc sp. LEGE 12450
CTCATGCGTCAGAAATACCCTTAAACGTGCCCCCATACACAAATCACTTTGTAGATGCATTTTCAGTATTTATATATCTTAACATACCGGATTTTTTTGATGCCTACCTACTTAAGTCAAGATAGTCGCCGTAAAACAACCATCATTAATCATGTAACTAAAAAGGAGTTTGATCGTGCAGAAAATCGCACTTGACACTATCACTGAAGCCGTCATTAATCATGGCGATAGCGGCAAATCTCACCCACGACTGTATGAAATTTACACGAGCTTGATTCGACATTTGCATGAGTTTGTGCGTGAAGTGAATCTAACCCAATCAGAATTGCAGCAGGGACGTAATTTTCTCAACCAGGCAAGTCATCACACTCAAGAGATTCCCATTGGAGAAATCCATCTGTTAACGGATATACTCGGGATCTCAGAGTTGGTAGAATTGCTGCACGATGCCCATCGCGCTACAGAAAGCAATTTAGAAGGACCATTGTATGTACCGAATGCACCAGAACGGCAGTTGAACGATCGCTTGGGTATTGATGCAGAAGGAGACGCGCTTCTCCTGTCAGGCAGAGTTTTCAATTTGAACGGTCAACCGATCGCCAATGCTGTGATTGATGTTTGGCAACCCAACTCCAAAGGATTATATGACATTCAAGATCCATCTCAGCCGCTGGGGAACTTTCGGGGACGTTTCAAAACGAACGAGAGTGGAAAGTACATGTTTGAAACCGTGGTGCCAATAGGTTACAAGGTGCCAGCCAGTGGTCCATCTGGCGAGTTGTTGCGACTGTTGGGACGGCATCCCTGGCGGGCAGCTCACATCCATTTCAAAGTCAGTGCCCCAGAGTACACGTCGCTGACAACACAAATTTTTATTGCTGGTGATCCTCACTTGGATTCAGATACAACCTTTGCAGTGCGATCAATGATCGTTGAATTACAAAAGCACGAAGCGCTAGACGAACTCAAGGCACGGAATCAAAGTAAACAATTTTACACAACGGAATTTGATTTTGTGTTGAAACCCGTTACTCTCTCTAGCAGAGAATTATAAAGCAACGGTTGCACATTATGTCTACACCATCAATCCAGAACAATCCGCTAATTGGCATTTGGAAGTTAATTTCTGCAACCGCCATTTACGCTGATGGAACGGTGACTCCAGACGTGTATGGAACTCATCCGGTTGGCTACATCACTTACACATCAGATGGTCACATGATGGTGATGTTTTCTAGGAGCGATCGCTCACCGCTGAGTCAGGAGGTCAGATCACCGCTGACTCCCCAGATGCAATCTTTACCCGTGGAAGAGCTTGCTCAAGCATTTACAACATTCAATGCTTACGCTGGAACTTATACGTTGAGTGGCAACACAGTAACTCACCAGATCAAAATTGCATCAATTCCTAATCGCGTTGGTACAACGTTAGTTCGCACCTTTACTCTTAATGAGAACCGACTAACGCTCGTGACGCCGCCAGCCTTGAGTGATGGTGTTGAAGCGGTTTTTGAGCTGCTGTGGGAACGCATTATAGCAAGGGGAGTTCGTTGTCGATAACGAAGTAGAGGCAAGTACGATCACTTTTCACTCACTGAAAACGTCGCTATCCTCGGTTATCTCGACGGACGAAACTGGCTCACTGGCGAACGATCGATTGCCGCTCCCTACCTGTTCGTCATTCTGCGCTGGGCGATCAACACTCAGGCTGGTTGTCATTCCCGGTGGGCCGCACGCCATCAACTGGACTCACGCTGATCAGATCAATCCCCTGTTGCTGGACTTTCTTCAGCAGGAATAATCAGTGATCTGCTGCATTTCTGGCTTGCGAAAAAACTCTGTGATTCACCCCGTTGAGTCAGACTCACACGCTAGGGCGTGTCTGAAAAGTAAACATTGAATGGAGACTTATAGCGATGTCTAAAAATCCAAAAATCGGCTTAGAAGGACTGCTTCGTCCAGAAGATAGCATCCTGGTACTGATTGACCACCAGCCCTATCAGTTCACCAACTTGAACAGCCATGAACCTACGATGATCATTAACAATGTTATTGGTCTTGCTAAATCGGCAAAAGTGTTCAACGTACCAACAATCCTTACCACAGTCATTGAAGAGAGAGGAGGTTACATCATTAAGGGACTACAGGATGTTTTTCCTGATCAAAAACCGATCAACCGCACTTTCATCAATACCTGGGAAGATCCAAACGTTACAGATGTAGTGAAGAAAAGTGGCCGCAAGCAACTTATACTTGCTGCGCTTTACACCGAAATCTGTCTCGCAATGCCAGCAATCCAGGCGCTAGGTGAAGGTTATGAAGTATTCATCGTTACCGATGCTTCGGGCGGTGTTACTGCGGAAGCTCATGACATGGCTGTTCGCCGTATGGTTCAGGCTGGCGCAATTCCAATCAACTGGATGGCTGTACTTGCTGAATGGCAGCGTGACTGGGCACGCACAGAAACATCTGCGGGTGTATCAGATATTATTCTTGAGCATGGCGGTGCTAGTGCGGTGGCCCTTGCCTGGGAACTTCAGCTTCTTGCAACAACCCCTCCAGCGACCTCAGGTGGACACTAATACTTGAGGTTTCCTCTACGGAAGCAACAAGTAAAATAGGAGACAGCATTTTGAAAAAGATAAAATACTGTCTCTGTCTCAAGCGTTAGTGATTCATCTGTTGCGCTACTATTCTGAGGTCGTACAAATTATCATGCCTGAGAATAGAAGCTTAACTTACAGCCAATTGCAGCAGGCGATCGATTACATTCATGCTCATCTGAATCGTGATTTATCCTTAGCCGAACTGGCAAGTGTAGTTAACATCAGCCCGACTTACTGTTCAAGTTTGTTTAAGCGAACGATGGGGATTTCGGCCCATCAGTACGTAATTCAACGGCGCGTGGAACAGGCAAATTTCTCGTCCAAAATTCACAGATTCTGAACTTGCTCCGATTGTATAATTGCAAGCCTAAACTTATGCTGATCCAAAAACTAAACGACTGTGAAGAAATTATCGCTGGAGATGGAACTGTTCTGCGCGAACTGCTTCATCCTGACAAACAAGACATCAACTTGCGTTACAGTTTGGCGCATGCGATCTTACCTGTTGGCAAAACTTCGATTCCCCATTCTCTAAAAACTTCTGAGGTTTATTACATCATTAGCGGTGTTGGCGAAATGTCGATCGACAGTGAAGTTCGTCGCATTGAACCAGGTGATGCGGTTTACATTCCTCCAAATGCAATCCAGTTCCTTCACAACTACGGCAACAAACCCATTGTTTTCGTTTGTCTAGTTGATCCAGCTTGGCGCAAAGAAGACGAAACAATTTATGCACCAGTCTGATTCATGCAAATCTCACTGCTAGGGATGATTGATCACGATCTTAGGAAACCCAGCCATCGTTTTCAGTCAATGTTCATTGAAACTCTCTAGGAGCCATCATGAGTACTGCTGTAGTGAATGGCGCGTTCCATGTTGTGATGGTTGCCCATGCAGATGCTGTTGCCAAGCTCATCGATTGTGCTGCAACCGCGCTATAGACGAGGCATAAACGCATCTGGCTACATCACTGGAAAATCTTTAGTGATCGATGGCGGATACACAGCGAACTGGCCCATTTCAAGAGAGAACAGACGAGCTTGATTTGCTGATCACATCTACAAGGAGGGATTCTATGTCAACTTTTGTCTTAGTTCATGGCTCCTGGCATGATGGTTCTGCTTGGCAGGCAGTCATTGATCAACTAGAAGCAAAGGGACATCATGCTTTTGCGCCCACGATCGCTGGACATGGCAAAGGCGTGAACAAAAACGTCAACCATGCTCAATGCACGCAATCGATCGTCGATTACATTGTGAGTAAAGACTTAAACGATATCGTTCTAGTCGGACATAGTTTCGGTGGGACAATTATTGCCAAAGTTGCTGAAGCAATCAGCGATGGCTTCGCCGGCCAAAGGCAACGCATTCGACGACTCATCTTCTTCAATGCCTTTGTCCTCAATGATGGTGAAAGCCTCAACGATAACACCCCACCGCACTCTCAAGCGTTATCCGATCAGCTAGCGAGGCAATCGGGCGATCATACGGTAATGCTACCTTTTGAGATTTGGCGAGAAGCGTTTATCAACGACGCTGACCTCGAACTGGCTCGATCGAGTTACGCACAATTATCGCCTGAACCGTATCAACCGTGGCTTGACAAGTTAGACTTGAAGCAGTTTTACTCGCTGCCCATCCCCAAAAGCTACCTCTACTGTACCGAAGACAACGTCCTTCCTCAAGGCGATTGGGGTTGGCATCCCAGAATGTCTAGCCGCTTGGGACTATTTCGGTTCGTGCAAATGTCCGGTAGTCATGAGGTGATGTTTTCCAACCCGGTCGGCTTGGCAGAAAAGATAATTGCGGCAGGGCGCGACTAGCTGATGGTTGAGATGAACAACAGACAATCGCTTATCCCCGAAACAAGGGCGCTAACCGATCAGAAATTGACTAACTGTTCACCGTTGTCTCCTACCAGGAATACCAAAAAACTATGACCTGCGAACATCTCAACAATCTAACTGTAGAAAACCTGATTTCTAAAGCAGCTTATCCCGTATTTCGTTGTGAAGAGTGCATTAAAATAAATAGCCGCTGGGTACACCTCCGGATTTGTCAAACCTGTGGCAAAATGCTGTGCTGCGATTCTTCTGAGCATCAACATGCTCGCCGTCATTATGAAGCAACCAGTCATGCAGTGGTTAGTTCGGCTGAATTGGGGGAGCAGTGGTTATGGTGTTTTGCAGATGAACAGGGAAAAGACTATTGATAGCGATTCTGATTTCATCTAGATTTCCTTCTCATTTCTTCAACATGTTCTCCTCATGTGGGTGATTTTCATGGCTGTTTCTAATCAAAGTACTCCCATTGATATCGTTTGGCCTAGTTTGCCCCTAGCAGCTTGGCAGGATACCTATGCAACTCTCCATCTATGGACGCAAATCATCGGTAAAATCCGGTTGGCGCTGGCACCTAAACTCAATCACTGGTGGCAATCTACTCTTTATGTCACACCGCGTGGACTAACAACCGCTTCAATCCCTTGCGGAACTCGTAACTTTCAAATTAGCTTTGATTTTCTCGACCATCAACTACAAATCGACACTAGCGACGGCATTACTAAAAGAATTGCACTGGCTCCTCGCTCTGTGGCAGATTTTTACCAAATGGTGCTAACTACATTGAGCGACATCGGCATCGAAGTCCAAATCTGGACAATGCCGCAAGAAGTGTCAGAACCAATCCCGTTCGATCAGGACTATCAACATGCAGCTTATGATCCGGAATATGCACAACGGTTCTGGCGAATTCTTGTGCAAGTCGATCGGGTCATGACCTTATTCCGTTCCCAGTTTATTGGTAAATCCAGCCCTGTACATTTTTTTTGGGGCAGCTTTGATCTTGCTGTGACTCGTTTCTCTGGTCGTCGTGCGCCAGAACACCCAGGGGGAGTTCCGAATATGGCAGATTGGGTTACACGAGAAGCCTATTCACACGAAGTTAGCAGTTGCGGCTTTTGGCCAGGGGGTGGATCAATGGTGGAGCCTGTTTTTTACGCTTATGCTTACCCTACGCCGGAAGGGTTCCATGATTACCCGATCCAACCCACAGAAGCTTTTTACAGCTCAGAGATGCAAGAGTTTATCCTACCCTATGAAGCCATGAGACAAACTGACGATCCAGATGCAATGCTCCTTGCTTTTTTCCAAAGCACCTATGAAGCAGCAGCCAATTTAGGATATTGGGATCGAGTTGCGCTGGAGCATACTCAAAGTTGAGTGTTGGAACTTACTAAACTCAAGTTGGTTAAAACAAAGACAACTTGAATAGAGGAGAAATTCAAATGTCAGACAAAAATAAAGCCATCTTAGAAGAGGCAAACGCGGCGATCGCCCAAGGCAACAATGAAGGATTCTTGTCGTTCTGCGCCGACGACATGGAATGGACATTTGTAGGTGACAAGACCCTTAAAGGAAAGGAAGCCGTTCGCCAATGGATGGCAATGACATACATAGAGCCACCAAAGTTTAGGGTCGCTAACTTAATCGCTGAGGGTGATTTCGTCACGGCACTCGGCGACATCACCATGAAGGACGAAGATGGGAAAGCGGCTCATTACTCGTACTGCGATGTCTGGCGCTTTCGCGGCGATAATATTGTCGAGTTAAGGGCTTTCGTTATCAAAACCGAGGTCAAGGATGAAACCAGCAGCGCGGCGTAAATCATCTGCAAAAGTCAGGATGTATTCTTGCAAAGCAGAAAGTCCGCCGAGTGATAATCAAAAATTGCTGTGAAGCCGTGAATTTTTTCGCTTTTACTACGATTTCACTTCGCTTATCGACAATCGTTACTGAACAGAGGAACACCATGAATAAGCATAGTGAATTAAAAGTAAAGGTTACACCTTTGAACATAATTTTAGATATTGGGAAATGCATTGATCTATGCTGAAAAATACAACTTTCAAGACATTTGTTACTGCCACAGTAAGTAGTGCGGCTTTTTTGTGTGTAAGTGTTAATAATGCTTATGCTGCTTCTTTCAACTCTATTTCTCGTATTTATGGTTTTGGTGATAGCTATTCAGATAATGGGGCAGCACTTCGGATTACAACAGCAGCAGTTAACTCTGGGGTGCCTGGAGCATTTATATTCCCCCAAGTAGACGTGTATGACTCTGATGGTCGATGGACAAATAATCCCGGCTTAACATCAGTTGAGGTACTAGCAAAACAAAAAAAATTACAATTAACAGATTATGCTGTGGGTGGTGCAAAAAGCGGTAATGGCAATTTAAGTACTTGGCTTGATAAATATCAAAATACTGGTTTATTCGGTCAAATCGAAGAATATAAAGCAGAAGTTAATCGCGTGCTAGATTCTAAGGGATTATACTTCATTTTTATATCTACAAATGACTTATTAGAAAGGTTTTTTAATAATCAGACTGGTTCGGTCGATGTATTAGCTGATGCTGCTGTTAACAATATTGTTTCTGGAATATCACAACTTGCAGTGCTAGGTGCAGAACAGTTTTTTGTTGTAAATTCTACAGATTTAGCTGCATTACCACTTTTTGAGCAATACTCAGAAGAGGCAGCTAAGTTTAGAGATGTTATCAATAAAAGTCTTCCCGGTCAACTCGATACCCTGAATAAGCAATTAGGTGTCGAAGTTGCACTGTATGACCATGTTGCAATTAGCAACAAAATTCGCTCTACCCCAGCGACATTTGGTTTTACCAATATAAATGATGCCTGCAAACTTTTATACACCACTGGGGGGTTAGAGCCTGGTTGTTCAACACCTGATAATTATTATTACTTCGACGAGATTCATCCTACTCGTCGTGTACATCAAATCATTGGTGAAGATATGGCCAATTTCTTAGATACACAGAAAACACCAACTGTTCCTGAACCATCAAATGTTGTAGCTTTGATATCTTGTATAGGTATAATAAGTTTACTACGGCGTAAAGTTCATAGTAGCTAAGGGTATCACCGTGCCAAAGTAGGTTTCATTGTACGCGCTTGTCCCAAACTTATAGCGGTTCTCAGTTGGGTGCAATATAGTAACAGCAGTGCGTGAACCATCCAATAATGTCTTTTTTAGTTACAGCATCTAAGGCATTTGTAATGGCCTTATCTAGGTATTGAGCCGAGATACAAGTAAAAAACAGCAAGATGGTCTCTTAAGCCCTGCTGTATATAAGTTTGAACGTTTTTTAAGCGAAAGTAGGATTTTGCCTGAAGATACTTGCAGTCTGAGGGTCAATAATTGCTTTTCGCCAACCCAAGAGTTTAATAAATACTCTGTGGTAGAAGGCTAATATTTTGGGCTATAATCCTTTGCCTGTAATAGTTACAGACAATCCATTGCGAAGGATACTCAAAGTCCTTGCTGTAAAACCTGTAAATAAAATTAATAAATACTCTAGTTTTTGTAGCGATACATACCCAAGATTTACGTTATCCTGCCAATTTTACTTAAAAAATGGCTGAACCCTAAATATAGTATGAGTTTCGAGACCATCTTGCAGGTTTTTACTTATATCTCGGCTCAATACCAACTGGAACCGTTGTGACCACCCCAGCCCTGCTCACAGTCAGCGCGTTCCACGCAACCTTCCACGCGCTATCGCTGCTGGTTACAATCCTTGTGTTCCTGGCGATCGCCTACAAGGTGTTCAAACGCGACGAGGTATCCGAACCTGTTTCCCAGAGCGATCGAATTGGTCGTCGGTGATCTCGTCAGTTCGTAAAACCATCAGCAAATGGATCAAAGGAGTTGATCATCATGTCTAAAGTGCCTTCTAACTATTCGCAGCAGCCATGGAAGTCCCCCATCGCGTCCTCGGAGCAGTCTGCACCTAACAAGCCCTCCCGTCCGGGCTGGCTTGAGATCATTGTGGGTCTTGTCGTCTTGGCGATCGTCGGATTCGGGGTTGGCTCGCTACTCAGGCGGCTCGGTTTTGACCCCGTGGTCTACGGACTGATTTTGACTTCGTGGACGGGTGTCGCCACGCTAACCGCGTTCGCGGTGGCTGTGCGGCTGCGGATTCGTTCCCTGAACGCCTTCGGTGTGCGTCCGGTCTCTAAGCGCTGGTTGCTCATTGCGATCGGAGTCGGACTGGTTGCCTTTGTACTCAAGGGATTGGCAGTTCTGGGCTGGATTCAGATCACCGGGAACACCAACAATGTTCAGGGTGTGTACGCAGAGGGTGGTAGCGGCGGAGTACTATCCCTGGTTTTAGCCACGTTGTTCCTCGGTATCGTCACGCCTCTTGGCGAGGAGTTGTTCTTTCGAGGTGTCGTCGCTAACGCGCTGCTGCGCTACGGTTCGTTCATCGGGGTCGTGGGTAGCACCGTGATCTTTGCCCTTTGTCATGGCATCAACATCGTCTTTCCCGCAGCCGTAGTCGCGGGTCTCGCCACTGCCGAGGTCTTCCGCCGCAGCGGCTCGGTCTGGACTGCTGTCATTGTTCACGTCGTTTTCAACTTGCCCACAATTCCGGTGATGGTAGCTGCTGGCATGGGCTGATAGGACGGATCATCTGGAGGTTAAACCAATGGCAATTCTGAAACAATTCGGGATTTTATTTGTATTGGGCAGTGTGGGAATTGTGATGTACACGATCGCGTCTATTCCTTTAGTCGAGCAACAGTTAGCGAAACTGTCTCCAGAAATGCTCGAAAAAGTGCCGCCATTGTGGATTTTAATGCTTCTGCAAGGACTACAGTATTCAATTCTACTGGCAATTAGCATTCTAATCGGAATTGGTTGCGCCTATCGTATTGGATTAAGCTCCCATTTGATTGATCATTGGGTGTTTCACACCGCTAAGTCTCCATCTTTTGCCGTTGAGATGAAGTGGAGCTTGGGTGTGGGTGCAGCGGCGGCGATCGTTCTCTTGTTGCTCGATCAGTTGATGCAACCTGTCCTACCTGAAGCGCTACGGGCAGCCAATAATACAGAGCCAAGTTGGTTGAATTTGCTCACAGCAATGTTCTATGGCGGCATCACTGAGGAAATTTTGATGCGCTGGGGTTTAATGTCGCTGCTTGTTTGGATCGCGTGGAAAGGGCTAAAACAAGGCGTTACGTTGCCAAGTCAAGGGATTTACCAGGGTGCGATCACTCTAGCCGCGTTGGTATTTGGACTACTACACCTGCCAGCGACTGCCGCGATCGTTCCCCTCACTCCAGTTGTGATTATTCGGGCATTGTTACTGAATGGGATTGTGGGGATTGCGTTTGGCTGGCTCTTTTGGCAATATTCGCTAGAAGCTGCAATGTTAGCCCATATCAGCTTTCATGCTTTTGCCTCTGTTCTTAGCGGTTTACTGGCAAGGTTGGCTTAAGTTTTGGAATAGATATCGTAGGGCTAGCACTGCCCACAAAGCTTTACCGTGAAGGGTTTTAAAAAGAAAGGTTTTAAAAATGGTGGGCGATGCCCACTACTTGAATTGATGCTCAACTCTACAGTTTTAAGGTGGTAAATCAAATGATTCAGTGCAAAGATTTTGCGCCTCGGATTACTGAACGGGGACCCTTCGGCGGAGCTTCCGATTATGGATCCTTCTCTGAGGTTGTGAGTGCTGAAAATCAGTGGATTGAAAATACAACGATACAGGTGAGAATGGCACTAAGTTAAGCACAAAGCCTTGATATAACTGGTTTTTGGGTGTGGGGTGTAGGGTGTGGGGAATCAAGAAAATGTTGAACTCCTTGACGCAACTAAAGTTTAATTGTCTTAAACACTACACCCTACCCCCAACACCCTTCCCTAGCGAGGTTTCACGTTTTCTTAGTGACATTCCGCTCTTACTCCTTGACTCCTTAATCGCATAAATACCTGTAATCATTACGGTGTATAGCTTAAAGCTTTTCTTAGTGCCATTCGATACAGGTGATCAATGTTGAAACCGTTGTTTTACCAGATAGCTTGAAAAGCACAAGTGATGGTGTCTACGGCGTGACAGTCAGTAATGGGGTCTACCCAGTGATGATCAGCCAGGGCGTTACAGTCAATTGCTTTCAATGTGTGCGTGTGTGGTACAGAGAATAAGCTTCACCGGAGAAGAAATAATGAAACGATTTACCTTGTTTACTTTCCTGTACCTCGCGCTGGGAGTTTGCCTGAGTGCGATCGCGCTTGGATACCCAAACCTGCCTTCGGGTCTTCAAACAAGCTTGTTCATTAGTGCAGGAACGTCCTATATCGCTTGTATTCTCAGTACCTTTCCATTTTGGCGTGAGACAGCGATCCGCTTCTATCGCAGGCGGAATTCATCGGTAATTCTACCCTGGTTAGTGATTGGAGTGAACATTGTTTGGATGCTCTGGGAAGTTCAGAGTCAGAACTGGGCAATGGAAGCCATTTTACAAGCGTTTTCGCGGCTAATAGTTGTCTTACTGTTTGCAGAAATCATTGTGATTACATGGCAAGTGAATTCTGAACATTAGGGTCTGAATCGGATGATGCCGAAACAAACTCGTTTCAGCAACGCGAGATAGAGTCAAACGTACTACATGAGGAACACCATGAATAAGCCAAAGTTTTTTGTTACCCCTGGTTATGGGGAATATCTGTTAAATCAATTGCATTACTCACAAGCGGTAAAAATTGACAATCGAGTGGAGATATCAGGGCAAGGCGGCTGGGATGACAATCTGCAAATTACCGAATCGCTTGCAGACGAGATTGCTCAGGCGTTCCGGAACGTCGAGCAAACCTTGGCGACGGCTGGTGCGGGTTGGGAGCATGTGGTTCACGTTAATTCTTACCATGTTGGCGGGTTCCCCCCGGAGGTTAACGAAGTGATGTCCAAGCTATTTCGTCATTATATGCCGAACCACGCTCCAATCTGGACACAGGTAGGAGTCGCGACGCTTGGACTACCCACGATGCGGATTGAAATTCGCGTGACTGCAATTGTTCCGTGAGTTTTGCAAGCGTTAATAACACAATTTATGCTGCTCGAAAACTGGTCTATTACTTAAAAAGAGAACTCAAGAGTGTGAATTCACAAACAGCTCAAACCACCACTAATGCTGACGAGTCGGCAATCCGTGCTTTCCTTTACCAGATGATTGATGCTTGGAATCGAGGTAGCGGGGAAGGCTTTGCTGCCCCGTTCAGCAAAACTGCCGATTTCCTCACGTTCGAGGGCACACATTTCAAGGGTCGAAAAGAAATCGCTGCATTTCATCAGCAAGCGTTACCTCGTTGCAGGTCTCAAAGCGAGTGGAGTAATCACTCCGACGCAAATTGATGCAAAATAAAACCAATCTCCATCAGGAGGGCAATCATGAAACCTCAACTCATTTTCGGAGTACTAATGATCGCAACAGGATTGCTCGGAGGTTCATTCACTCATCCCGCGATAGCGAAGCGCTGCTGCGTTTGCGAAGCATTAGCGAGTCTTCGAGCGTCAGCGCAGATCGCACACAGCATTCCTCCACAACAAACCTCCCCCATTCTGATCGCCACTGCCTACACTGATTTAACCTTACCTACCTTACGCCAAGGCGATCGCGGCAGAGACGTGCAATTGTTACAACGCATTCTTCAAGACAATGGCTTTTTAGGAGCCGCAGGTGTGAGGTTAGGCAATCCAAGAGGGGCAATCGTCGATGGCATCTTTGGTGCGGTCACAGCGTCTGCGGTACGCGATCTCCAGAGACGACACAGAATCTTAGTTACAGGGCGAGTCAATCCAACCACCTGGGAAGTCCTGGATATGCACGAAAACCCCTATCGATCCGCGCTTCCCTGGAAACAACAGAACATTACACAACCATAAGCCACAGAAGATTTCTAATGAACCGAAAGATTCTTTCAATCAAAATCACAACTACAACCATAATCGCAATCACAATTCTGTTCGGCGTACTCCTACTGTTCAATTTTCTATCCCTGGCTCAAGTCAGTTCACAAGTGATTCCCAGAATCGAATTGATCGAAGGTTCTGAAGGGATTTCACCCAGCTACCGTTTGGTCATCAGCCTGTCGCAGGACAATGTTTATGTCTTCTGTCCGACTGACTTCGAGCCACAGTTGGACTATCTGCGAAATGTGAAGGCGATTCAATGTAAGCCGTTTACCAGTCCCTAGAAGTAAACCAATGAGGGGCAACAGCATAACAACTCACACCACTTTGTTGCTTTGAACAGAAGAGAGATTCAGATGTCAGAGAACAATAAAGCAATTTTAGAAGCGGCAAACGCGGCGATCGCGATCGCCAACATTCGCGGCGGCTCCGAATATGGCAAGGCATGGCACGAAGGCGGCATCAGCCTCGCCAAGACGCTCGGCGCGAGCCTGCTGACCGTCGAGGGCGTGTAGCCCTCACCGCCGGCAATGCGTGTGTCAACGACATCCTCGCTGACTACCTCATCGGTCTCAAAATCCCCGCAGACGGCGTTCGCTGCGTCCTTTAGGCGCGTTGGGATACTGAGTCCATCTCGCAACAGCTTACGCCATAAGCTATTTAGAGCATTCTGCAATTCCTCATTCCCAATAACTCAAATTAGGAGAAATACCTCATGTCTACATTCAAGTACAATCGGTTAGACAAAAATAATGCTGCGGTGCTGCTGGTCGATCACCAAACTGGACTGTTCTCACTTGTGCGTGATATTGGTGCAGCCGACTTCAAAAATAATGTGTTAGCACTGGCAAGTGCAGCCAAGTTTTTTAACCTGCCTACAGTTTTGACAACTAGCTTTGAGGATGGCCCCAATGGTGTCATCATCCCTGAACTGAAAGAGAAGTTTCCCGATGCTCCCTTTATTCCCCGCCCCGGACAGATCAACGCTTGGGACAATGAGGACTTTGTGAAAGCAGTAGAAGCCACAGGCAAAAAGCAATTAATCATTGCCGGAATTGTGACCGATGTATGTGTTACTTTTTGTGCGCTTTCGGCATTGGAGGCAGGTTATGACGTTTTTGTTGTCACCGATGCCTCTGGAACCTTCGATGAAGCCTGTCGCTATGCAGCTTGGGATCGAATGTCTCGTGCTGGAGTTCAGTTAGTCAATTGGTTTAGCGTTGTGTGTGAATTGCACCGTGATTGGCGTAACGATATTGAAGGGCTAGGTAGTCTTTTAGCAGGGTTTATTCCTGACTACAAAAACCTGATGACCAGCTATGCAGCAAACTCAAGTGCTGGATCTCCCAGTAAATAATGAGAAAGCGTCTATTTTAGGGAGATCCAATAAATAAATCAGCCCAGCCGTCGCTTTCGCCTTGAGGGCGAAAGCGCCTAGATATCTCGGTTTTGCCAAAAATATTATTGATACGGCTGGGCTGATTTATTCTTGGCAAGTGCCTTAGCTCGTGTGTAACTGAGTTGGTATTGTCATCGCTAGGTTATCAACTTTACTTGAAACATAGCGGTGACAACTACTTCTTGGTAAAAAATTGCCGAACAATCTGGTGTCTCTAAGGTGGTTGTTCTTAATGAAACTTTTTTCTCAATTAATTCTCTCGTCATCTCTGATCTTTGGAGTGTGCCTTACTCAGCAATGCCTTTCTAGGTCTGCTACTGCCGAAGATACGTTGCCCGATCAAGTCACATCTGTGAATCAGCTTACTGATGTGCAGCCTACAGATTGGGCATTACAAGCATTACAAGCATTAGTCGATCGCTACGACTGCATTGGTGGTTATCCCGATCAAAAATTTCAAGGCAATCGCTCAATCACTCGCTATGAATTTGCTGTCGGGTTGAATGCTTGTCTGGCTCGGCTCAATCAGCTACTAGAAAGTACGACAGCAGATGTGATTAAGAGAGAAGATTTACAAACTTTGCAAAGACTTCAAAAGGAATTTGCAGCAGAACTCTCAATATTGCGTGGACGGGTAGATTCCTTAGCAACACGCACAGATCAATTCGAGTCTCAGCAATTCTCGACGACGACAAAATTTACTGGAGAAGTAGTTTTTGCGGTGAGTGGTGCATTTGACGATGATAAAGCTGTACCAGCAGGAGAAACACCTGGCTCCAGGGGTAAGGTCGGTGATAATATCATTTTTAGCGATCGCGTGCGGTTGATCTTTAACACCAGTTTTACGGGGCAAGATTTACTAAGAATTCGATTTCAGGCTGGCAATATTCCTAACTTTAGGGAAGCTACAGGAACAAATATGGCTCGCCTAAGTTTTGATAGTGATACAGGCAATCAGTTAATTTTAAATCAACTCTATTATGAATTTCCCATCGGATCTGCTGTTAAGGTGACTGCGATCGCCCAGGGTACCTTGTTTGATGTGGTCGATACGATTAACCCTCTATTGGGAAGTGATGGCAGAGGTTCTATCTCCGCATTTGGGATTCGCAGCCCCATCTACCGTGAAGAAACAGGTGGGACAGGCATTGGTATCAGTTATAACTTTAACTCAGCCATGAATTTGGCAATGGTTTATCTTGCTAATGAAGCTTATAACCCTACTGCGGCGGGATTATTTGATGGTTCCTACTCTGCTCTAGCACAACTAACATTCCAACCCACAAAATCCTTAATTTTTGGCTTAACCTATGCTCGTTCTTTAAATGCGATCAATATCGGTACAAGTAGTACCATTACCAATGACCCCTTCAATGGAGCCAGTAACAACATTATTGGGAATAGCTATAGTCTTGCAGCTTCCTGGCTCATCAACCCTGCCTTGAGGTTAGGGGGATGGGTAGGATATCTCCAGGCATCGGCGCAAGATATCCCCAATGATCCCAGCGCTGAGATTTTTTACTATGCTGTTAATTTCGGATTCCCAGATTTGGGCAAGGAAGGCAACCTATTGGGCTTTGTCTTTGGACAACCCCCCAAAGTTATCAGCAATGAGTTTGGGGTAGTAGATCGCAACACCTCATTGCATTTCGAAGCCTTATATCGATTTCAAGTGAACGATAATGTCTCAATTACCCCTGGTGCGATTGCTATTATCAACCCCGATCACAACAGCAATAATGACACGATTTTTGTTGGCACGATTCGGACGACGTTTCAGTTTTAGGGTCTGGGTCTGTACAGGCACGGTAAGGCACAAGCCTTGAGAAAAGATACCAGCCGTGTTTCGAGTTGATTCGTTGTGTAGCGTGGATCTGGATTATGACGGCTGTTATAGGAGTGAAAGCGGCCTCCCTAAGAGCCGTTTCCTTTTTTAACTATCAAATTTTACCCGGAACGTTAAATTCTATGTTCGATGAACCGTTAGCAATTAATATCAGTGAAGAAAGCTGTCCAGTCACTGCTGTGATCTCTCATGTAGTGAAACCGGGGCGTGAGCAAGGTTACGAAGCATGGTTTCATGGCATTGCCGCAGATGCACGAAAATTCAAGGGACATCTAGGTGTCAGCACTATTCGACCCCAGGATCACGCCCATCCTGAGTACGTGGTCATTCTCAAGTTCGATTGCTACGGCAATCTCAAGACTTGGCTAGAATCAGATATTCGGCGGGAATGGATTGAGCGATTGCAACCCTTGATTGAAAAGCCAGAAGATATTCAAACCCTGACCGGATTGGAAACCTGGTTTACTCTCTCAAACAAACCTATGATGTCTCCACCACCCCGCTACAAAATGGCGTTAGTGAGCTGGTTAGGAGTATTCTTCACGCTTCCTCAGCTCAATCGTTTGCTAGCACCGTTGCTGTCTGGGCTACCTCTATTGCTCAATCAACTGATTAGCACAGGACTCGGTGTCGCTCTGCTCACTTATGTGATTATGCCGCGTCTAACGCAACTATTTCGCAAATGGCTGTATCCCATTTCATACCCCTCTTCTAAAACTCAACTGGCTTTACCCATCAATTCAAAGTCGCCACAGCAGTAGCCGTGCATTGTCAATTTTCGTATGCTGCTTGATTGTTAGTCGTTTTACCCTTATCCTACCCAAAAGGTAGTAATAGTAAAGTAAATTTCTTTTTCAAGGCAATACTTCAGGGTGATTTATGAACAAAGGCGAACTAGTGGATGCTGTAGCGGCAAAGACCAACATCACAAAAAAGCAAGCTGATGAAGTAATCAGTGCTTTTTTGTCAGTTGTTACCGAAGCTGTGGCTAATGGAGAGAAGATAACGCTGGTAGGGTTTGGGTCATTCGAGCGACGCGAACGCTCAGAACGCGAAGGGCGTAATCCGAAAACCAATGAGCCAATGACTATCCCAGCGACCAAAGTGCCTGCGTTTTCTGCTGGGAAACAGTTTAAAGAAAAAGTAGCGCCATAGATGAATTGCTTTATTACTGGCAATCCAATCCGATGCAAAGCCACAATCGATTAATTCAAGTATCGAATCGACTATGAAACTTTGACTGCTTCTTAGGGAGTAACGTTACTACAATTCTGGTATTACTCCCGTACCAACAAATCTGTTTCTGTTAAAATCGCGTCTTCCAGCACGTAAATTTTGAGGCAGTGCCATGTGTGCAAAGGGATTTGGACAACCCCAACCCACCAAAATCGATAAACTTATTGAATCTGCGGTGCGTTATTGCCACAAGCGACACCCAGAAGACCTAGACAGCATCTTTGATAATCTACCTGTCAACCTCAACCAACGAGTAGTAACGGGGATTTTGGCAGCATTGCAGAAAGATATTGACACTTTGAGTTGGTTTTGCGGCTATATGGCATCAGAAATCAACCGCAGTGAGGACAACCAAAAGCCTCATCATCCCATCGCCGAACTTAGCAAAACTCTGATTACATCGGGGATGGAACCGTTTACTGATTTTATGCCTTATCCTGGTTGCCGCCTCGTCATACTCAATTCGGAAAAATTTGAATCATTACCAGAGTCAGTTCAAACCATAGTGCAGCAAGCTTTTGATATTAGGGAAAGTAGTGGGACAGAGGCACAAAGGATAAATGATGCGTTGCTACAAGAGTTGATGGTTCAGGAGTAAGTAAAAAATTGAATAACAGTACAATACCTCTGCCAATTTACGAGGGTTGAACGCCACCAGAAACGGGATGAATACGTCCTAAAGCAGTAAGCTTGGCAAAAATCTTGGTTAATAAAATAGGCTCAGGGATTTCGGGAAGCATTTTTAACATTTCACGAACATATCGAAAACCACGGTAGTAAGCCTTAAGATCAATAATGCCGGAGTCGGGATTGTGTTGACGGAAATCAGACAGAAGATGATGGGATAAGTTGACCATAAAAAATGCTAAGTTAGCAGCATTAGTCACGGCAGCTTGGCTCAGGTTCATAAAATCTTCCAATCCCCAAAACTGTTTAGCATCTCGAAAGTTAAACTCGATTTTAAAGCGCAATTTGTAGTAGTCAACTATCTTTTCGTATGACAAGTTTAGGTCGCTAGAAAATAGAATTACATGACTACGGGCATTAGTTTTAAGATTGGTTTTGACCAAAATAACTATATTCAGTGCTTGGGCAAATTCCTTGTGAAGGAGAGTGCATTGATAAACATCAGTTTGGACTTCATCCTTCATGCTACTTTTACATAAATACTTGTCAGGTATGTTACAGTAGTCAATTTTATCGCCGTATTTACGACGAGAGCGCTTATTGGAGTCAGGATGTTGATAAGGTATATATAATGCTGAATCATGGCGCAACTTAGAAATTATGTGCAAGTTAACAAGACGTGCCATCTGCAAAGCATTATTGTTCCCAAAATGACCATCTAGTACTAAGTACGTCAGGGGGATAAAGTTAGCTATTAACAAGACTTGCTCATTAATCATCTTCTTAATTCTTAGCAATTCAGATGTGAGAATAACCTCTGTTTTATTTTTGTTTTTACTCCCTTTTGGTCTTCCACGCTTACGTTTGTCTAATGGTTTTACTTCTGGGGTTGATGACAGGCTACTTTTTTCTACATTGCTCTTGATTACCTGTTCTATCCGAATCGGGAACGAGTGCCTTCGTTCAACACTTACTAATGACAATGTAAAGAAAGATAGCCCTAATATTGGTTTACTTGCTAGGCTGGAAAAGAATCTATCCAACCCATAAGTCTTTTTACCTGATTTACTCACTACAACTTCATCTCCTGCAAGCAAATATACCTCATTCGCACGGAATAAATGCTTGCGGAAAAATAGCCAAAACAACGTTGCCCAAGGGATTACTGTATGAAAGAATCTCAACATCGTCCGATAACTACCACCAGTGCCTGTCCAACGGGAGATTCCTAACATCGTTATTCTCCCATTCATTGCTAGCATCGCCATTATTATTTGGTTCAACTGACGCATCGTCGTAGCATTTATCTGGGGTAATAGGCATTGTAAGAGTGATAGAATATCGAACATGGGCGAATTGTAGCGTTTGAGTTGTCGTTGTGGTAGACAATAACTCTACTACAGAGCGCCCTATCTCTTCACCCTCTTCTTTTGGCTAAGGTATTGAAGCATTGAACCAGTTTTGTAGACGCGGTAATACTTGGGACAAGCACCATTGCAATACACCAGCTTGTAAACAGAAATTTCTATGACTTCTACATTTGCATCTGTTGGTGGCAGAAGTATCTTTTCGCAGTGTTCGTCCCAATCGGGTGTTTTAACTGAGGGCGTAGTTGTTATGACGTGTGCCATGATTAAGCCATTTCGTGGTGAAGTAGCAAGCGATTGCACTTGTTTTGGTTGCAATCGCCTTTTCTAGATTCGGTATTTACGCTGCTACTGCTTGCCTGATTCCGAGTGATGCGATGGCAGCATCAATGTTGTCAGATGTGTGGCTATTCCCCAGTTGAGTACGTCGGCTGTACCATTGATTTGCTCTGTTGTACCCGACGAAGCCAACACGGTGGCGATTCAGATATAGAGTTGTGCTAAAGGAAAGCCAGTCAATCTGTCCGTAAGTTAAACCGAATTTGATGCAAGCTGTTTCCAGTTCTTTGCTCAGGCGTTCATTGCGTTCCAATGGAGTTTCGGGAAGTGTCGCTTTAACCTCTGCAACTCTTTTTGCGAACCAGTCTCGGTCAAATGGGAGCCGTCCGCCACCGACTAATTGCACCCATACTGTGATTCCGCCTTCGATCCAGATTGTGCGAACTGATTCGGATTGGACTTCGATAATCTCGCCAATAATCTGACGGTCACGAGCAGTCAGGGGGTCTCGGGTTGGGGCTACAGCTTCGGCTTGGGATTCGATGTATTTGTCAAGCTCGGCTTGTGCTACGGCTTGCTCATCAACAGAAGAACTAGGAATTGCTTGCTGTGTATGTGTTGTATAAGGCATAATATTGATCTCCATTCAGTTGGATAAAAGGCGATCGCACGGTTTGCGAGACTTGGGGCGGTCGTCTTTTTGCTTTCTAGATATAATCTAGCAAACAATCTAGATTTAGTCAAGATAAAAATCTAGATTATTAAGTTGGCTTACAATAAGGTTTGCAGAGATTATTCTGGATCAAGAGTATATTGTTGATAAAGACCAACAGAAAAATATGCCTGCGAACAAAAAGCCAGAGACACAAGGGCGAATTGCCCAGCTAGGTATCAAGATAGATGCCGAGTTATACGAGAAGTACAAAACAAAATTGAAAGAAGATGGTATATCGATTACGGAAGATATCGAAAACCACATGAGGAATTATATAGGCGAGATGATTGTCCACAGCAATGTAGTGGATATAGTCAAGCTAGTAGAGGATGTAGAAGTTTTAAAGAAAGTCTTGGGGGAGTTACAACCGGGCTGGCAAGAGAGAATGAGCAGCTTAAAAGTCAGTTAAAAGCCATGTCATCTCAAATCGACAACTTGGTTCAAATAATGAAAACTTCACCCCCTCTTGACAGGGGGTGAAGCATTTTTAAGGTACGCCATTTTATTCTAGATAATTTTCTTGATTTTAAGCTAGCTCGGTGTTAGATTTTAAGTAGCCACATATTCTAGTGGCTACTTAATTTTTTAGGCAATCGCCCAAACGCGAATAACATTTGCTCACACACTTGCTATCCGCACTTGAAGCGCGAGGTAAACAAGACAAGCATTTGCTTGCCTTCTTATCAGTAGATCGTAAAATGCCATGCTGACACTAGAAGCCGAACAAACATCAGCACTTGACTACACCAAATTGAACAACGGTATCCAGGATACCTTCACCGCCATCGACCGTTTTGAGTGGCAAGCATCTGATGAACTGCGGCTGATGCGAGACAAAGGCTATTACCAAGATGGTGGACACAAGAGCTTTGAAGCTTATTGCGAAAGCGAGTTGACCAAACACGGGGGATATCGCAGAGTCAAGGATCTATTTGCGGCCAAGCAAGTAGTTGATACCTTACCAGAAGAACTGAGGCCGCATATTACCAAACCATCCCAGACACGCTCCTTACTCCGGTTGGTCAAAACTCCTGACAAGTTAGAACAAGCTGTTGCGATCGCAGCAAAAGAAAAACCTTTCCCTACCGCCGCCGATTTCGCCAAAGCAGTGCAGCAGGTTGCACCAACAACTAAACGCGCCACAAAAACCGAAAACCCCAAAACGCAATTGTGTAATTCTGTGACTATCTCATCACAATCGCACCCTCGTTATGGAGATTCGGGAGTGATTGAGGCAGATGCACCAAATCGCTGGCAACAGATTGTTACCTTTGCTGATGGTGAGAGGATGTTGGTCAACAATGCTGATTTAGATGCCGCCAGCGTCCCATTCCCCAGAGAGCGCACTTACCCCGCAGAATATACGGAAGCGATCGCCCAAACCAGAGAGCAGCACCAGCAGGAACTAGAGCGCCTAGAGCAAGAACTGAGGATTGGCTTGCAAACAGAGGCCACAGCTAGAGCCGAAGAACAAGTACAAGAACAACTCTCATCCTTGCAACGACTATTCAAGCAGCAGAAAGAGCAAAACATCCAGTTGCAGCAACGCCTAGATGAGATGGAATCGCTACGGCAGTTAGAAGCTGATAACCAACAACTCCAGCAACGCATTCAGGAGCTAGAACACGCCGTACAACAGCATTCGGTTCAAGAATGGGGAAATACTATGACCCAACAGGCGACTAAAGCGTTGAACAAGCAGGTGAAGCAAGCCTTGGAAAAAACAATTGATCTGCGATCGCTTGCAGCAGAACCCCCCAAGGAAAATGCCCAAGAATGTCTGCGGCTCATGGGCATGGCATTGAAAAACCTTGCCAGTGCCATGAACAACACCCAGGCGCTTGAAGCTGCTGCAATAATTCTGGGGAGTGAACCAACGCCATCTGCGATCGCATATCGAGCCGAACAACTGGAAATGCTGCCCCAAGCGGTTAGTGATATTCGGCAGGTGCTTGCAAAACCTGGGTGTACGTGGCAGGACTACTGGGCAGTAGCGCAAGAGTATGAGGTAATCAAACAGGACTACTGGGCGGAATTGACCACCCAAGAAACAGAATTAATTACTGCTCTCCAGAACGCATCCCTTCAACCGCGCACTATTGGCATTGGTTCTATCGTTGCCCACGCTGACCCCTACCGGACTTTGTATGTTGAGAGGGGTGAAGTTGTAGAGGATTTGGGCGAAGAGTTGGTGGTGGCTTGGGATCACTGGCGAAACCAGTCCAAGAAAACTGACAGGTATTTTCGAGATGAGTTGCGATTCTGGCAACCTGAATAGGCTTTTAGTGTACTGATGACTTTTTAGATAACCAAATACAAGTACCTTGCCCCGCATCACAGTGGGGGAAATTTCCGTGCGTCAACATAAACAGGAGATTGTAAAATGACCGCAACTATCACAAAACCCAAGCTCAAAAAGGCTGCTGCTAAAGCACAATCACCGTATAAGCGGCTTCATGTGATTATTCCCATAGAAGATATGTTATGGGCTTCCCAGCAAAAGCCTTCAGTTACGCAATTGTGGCAAGAATGCTGGACGGCTGACCCCTACGGTTCCCGGTGGATGCCCCTAACTTCTGCTTTAGGGTACAGTACTTTTATCTGTGCAAAGAAAATTCTCTCCGACAGTGGACTGTTCATTTTCAAGCCCGACAAGTCCATAGAGGATGGCCGAGAAACAGCTAGCTGGATGGTGAAGAATTTGCATGGTAGCCGGATGAAGGAATTTTGGGAGAAAGCTAATGCTGAAAAACGAGAATCAAATGCTGGGGATTCAGATAAAGATGCTGGCTGTGAAGAAATGGGTGCTTTAAATCAAGCATCTATTTTAGGTCAAAAACAGTCAGAGCAAGAGTTTCAGAAAACCTCACGAACTACTCAGGAACAGTTCACGAACTCTTCAAAAGAGTTCGTGAACTGTGTCTCTGACACGCTTTATGAGATTTCGCAAGTTGAGGAGACGGCTCATGCGCCCTTGAGGGGCGCGTCGCCTCAGACTGTTCAAGGCGTGTCAGAGAACGAGGAAGACTCGCCTACGGCGAATGACGGCACGACGCTAACGCTTGCGGATGCTGTACCGAGTCAGTCTACTTCCTTGTTGGCTGAAAAGCAGAATTGTGGTGTCGAGGCGATATTCCCTCATGAAGGTATTTGTTCCGCCGCGCCCGTTGCTCAAAATGAAAAATCTGTAAATTCTGCGATCGCTAATCAAACTCAGGGGCAGATAGAACAGCGTTATTCCGCTTCGTTGTTGGTTGAAAATTCAGTTTCCGGTGTAGAAATCAAAGCAGATCATGAGGGTGAAAATTCTGCCGTGTCCGTGCCAAATCCTGAAAAATGGTCACATGAGGCGATTGTTGCAAGGGCAAATGCGCGACCGGAGCGTATGCAGAAATTCAAACTTGCGGAAAATTCGGGGCAGAATCCGGGTTTTGACTTTTTGCAGGAGTGTTGGAGTGATGATCCAGCTTTGCAGATTGTGATCAAGAAATTGCTGGCGAAGTTTCCGCAATGGGGAATTGTGGTTGTAGATGGGGTGTTAATTGATTGGAATGAGTAATAATTACTATGTCAATTAGCTGCATATTTCTGCACTTGTTGCTATTAAGAGCGCTATGCCGCTCTAGCAATATTCCTTTAGTGTTGGTATTTAATGATTTTTTTGCTGTAATCATAGATGTCACACTATAAATTACTCTTTTTAAGGTATAAATAGTTATTGCACACAAAGTTAGGATACGTGCCTAAATTTTGAAGAATTCTTTGAGAGAGAGTCAAAAAATGCTGAAGGTCAAGAATGAGACTTCTATTGAGCTACCGTTGACCTATGTTGGCAAAATGACCCAGCAGCAGCTAGAAAAACATCTTTGGGATGCTGCTGACATATTACGGGGAAAAATTGACTCAGGGGACTTCAAACACTACATTTTTGGGCTGCTGTTCTTCAAACGTTTGTGTGATGTGTGGGAAGAAGAATATGAAGAACGGCTAAAACTTTATCAAGATGCACAATTGGCAGCTGATCCAGAAGAACACCGCTTTCATATTCCACCTGGAGCGTTTTGGAATGATGTACGGAAGCATTCTACTAATATTGGTGAACAGCTTAATGCAGCTTTCCGAGCAATTGAAGATGCAAATACTCGACTGCGTGGTGTATTTCAGGATGTAGACTTTAATAATAAAGAACGCTTTCCTGATGCAACATTAGAATTATTATTGCAGCATTTTAGCAAGCATCGTCTGCGGAAGTCTGATGTTGAAGCAGATGTTCTAGGGGCTGCTTACGAATATCTAATTTCTAAATTTGCTGACGATGCGGGAAAAAAGGGAGGTGAGTTTTACACTCCTAAGATGGTAACTCGCTTAATTGTTGAGTGCTTGCAACCAGAGGAGGGAATGAGCGTTTATGACCCTACCTGTGGTTCTGGCGGTATGTTACTGGAAGGGGTGAATTATCTCAAGCGTCAGGGGAAGAACTCCAAGTCGTTGCAATTGTATGGTCAGGAGATGAACCTCAACACTTGGGCGATTTGTGAGATGAATTTATTTCTACATGACATCGATGATGTATTGATTTTCCGGGGTGATACGTTACGAGACCCAAAGCATTTAGTTGCAGAGGGAAGCAAGGTATTACGGAAATTTGACCGAGTGTTGGCAAATCCGCCTTTTTCTCTAAAGAACTGGGGAGATGAAGCTTGGAGAAATGGAGATAAGTTTAATCGAGATACTTATGGTTGTCCGCCAAAATCTTATGGAGATTTGGCGTTTGTCCAGCACATGATTGTCAGCTTGAATGAGACAGGTAAGTTGGGTGTTGTTTTACCACACGGCATACTGTTTCGCGGTGGTGCAGAAGCGAAAATCCGCGAGGGGATTTTGAGAGACGATTTGATAGAGGCGGTGATTGGGTTAGCACCGAATTTATTTTATGGCACAGGTATTCCGGCTTGCGTGTTGATTGTTAACAAGCATAAAGAAGCCAAACGACGGGGTAAGGTGCTGTTTGTTAATGGTACTGAGGAGATGGTGGAGGGAAAAAATCAAAATACTCTGTCTAAAGTGAATGTTGAACAGTTAGCTAAAGCGTTTTTAGCGTTTGAGGAGGAAGAACGATTTGCACGAGTGGTAGATTTAGCAGAGATTGAGAAAAATGATTTTAATCTCAATATTGCTCGATATGTGCAAACTGCTGAGGAGGAAAAACAGATTGATGTGGCAGCAGAAGTGAGTATTTTAAAAGAATTGTTGGAGAAGCGGGATCAGGCTGAGGCGAAAATGTTGGGATTTTTGGAGGAACTGGGTTATGGTTCCTAAAGGGTGGAACATTATAAAAATTGAAGAATTTGCAGAAGTAAAAACTGGAGGTACACCTAGCCGTCAAAATCCAAGTTACTGGGATGGCTCTATTCCTTGGATGGCCTCTGGAGAGATACATCAAAAATATATTAAAAATACGGCTGAGTTTATTACGGAAGAAGGATTGAATAATTCTAATGCTCGTTGGCTCCCTGAGAAAACTGTAATGATAGCTCTTAATGGTCAAGGAAAAACGCGAGGTAGTGTTGGTATTTTACAAACTTCTGTTACTTGTAATCAATCTTTAGCAGGCTTTATTGTAAACCATCAGATTTGTCATCCAGAATATCTTTTGTTCTATCTTGATGATAAATACCAATTCCTTCGTGACCTTTCTGGTGATGAAGGTCGTAATGGACTGAATCTTAAGTTACTCAGAGAAATCGAAGTTAGTTTACCTCCTCTCTCCGAACAAAAGAGAATTGCTGAAATTTTAAGCAGTGTAGATGAAGCGATCGCATCCACTCAAGCAGTCATAGACCAAACCCGCAAAGTCAAGCAGGGGCTACTCCAGCAACTCCTCACTCGCGGCATTGGTCATACTCGGTTTAAAGAAAGTGCGATCGGGAAAATTCCAGAAGAGTGGAAAGTAGTTAATTTTGCAAGTCTAGCCCAAGTTGGGCCACAAAACGGAATATATAAATCTAAAGATGACTATGGTTCTGGAATTCCCATGATTGATATGGGAGATATCTTTAGTTCAAATATTATTAAAGAGTGTGAGCGGCGATGTGTTCGCTTAACTAAAGGAGAACAGGAAAAATTTGCTCTAGAATTTGGAGATTTATTGTTTGCCAGACGGTCTTTGGTAGCAGAAGGCTCTGGGAAATGCTCTATAGTAGGGCATCACTCTATTAATCCAGTTTTTGAGTCATCCATCATCCGCTTTCGTCTTAAATCTGATATTTCTAGTTCTCTATTTTACTTCTATTACTGGGAAAGCCCAATTGGTATGAAGTTGCGAAGGGTTATAACTAGACAAGTAGCAGTTAGTGGCATAACAGGAAAAGACTTAGAGAAACTACCTGTTGCATTACCACCTTTAAATGAACAGATTAAAATTACCTCTATTCTGGAAAGCCTTGATGAACAAATTGCAAGCAATGAGTTAGAAATTATACATTTAAATTCTGTAAAAAAAGGACTCATGCAAGACCTTCTCACGGGTCGTGTTCGCACGGGAGTAACACCATGAACAAAGGCCCCGAATACACCCTTGGCGAAAAACCTTGTATAGATGCCTTAGTAAAATTCGGCTTCACTTGGCTGCAACCCCAACAAAACCAAACCGTCAGAGACACTCTTAACCAAGTCATCCTCCGCGACATCTTTATTGCAGCTATCCAACGTATTAACAATATCCCTGAAGAAGTTGCCCGCGCTACCTACCAGGATATGCTGGCTGTAAACGATAATGAACAATGGACAAACCTGCTGCGGGGCAACTATAGCCGTAACGTTCCTGGTGAAGCCACCAAAAAAACTATTTGCCTCATTGACTTCCTCTACCCCGAAAACAATACTTTCACAGCCACTAACCAGCTTTACGTCAAATCTCAAAACTCCCGTAAACCTGATATTGTAATTTTCATTAACGGTATCCCGCTTGTTGTCATAGAAGCAAAAAAACCCTTCATTGCCAAAGACAAAACGGGAGAAGCATTTGAGCAAATTAAACAATATGAGCGTGATATTCCCCGCCTGTTCTACTCCAATGCCTTTAACATCATCACTGATGGGGTAAATGTTCTTTACGGGGCAACAGACGCAGCTTCAGCTTACTGGGGAGCTTGGAAAGAAGAAGCGGTAACGGAGGGAATCAACTTCAGCAATAAATTAGAGAAGCAACTCTGGTATTTACTAGAACCCTCTCGGTTACTCGATATCTTGGCACACTTCATTGTTTTCGAGAAACGAGAACAGAAAGTAACTAAGAAAATCTGTCGTTACCAGCAATTTCGTGCAGTCAACAAAATAGTAGACAGAGTGCTTGCACCTCTAAAACCAAATCCCAGTCTCCCAGAACGCAAATATCGTAAAGGCTTGATTTGGCATACCCAAGGGTCAGGTAAAAGTTTGACAATGGTATTTGCCACTCTCAAACTCAAAACTCACAAAACAATTGATTCTCCTTCTTTAGAAAATCCCAATATTTTAATTCTTACAGATCGCATTGATTTAGATACCCAAATTGCTAACACGTTTTTAGCCTGTGGGCTGCCTAACCCTACACGTATTACTTCTGGTGATGAGCTGCAAAAAGCCATTAACAGCAATCCTGTGGGCTTAACTTTACTGTCTACTATTTTTAAATTTAATGAATCAACCAAACAAGCACTTAACAGCAACAACTGGATTATTTTAGTAGATGAATGCCACCGTACCCAAGAGAGAGACTTGGGTACATTCTTAGAAAAAACCTTAGTTCATGCTTGTTTTATCGGTTTTACTGGTACACCGATTCAAAATACTGACCAAGACACTTACGAAAACTTCAGCCTTCCAGGTGAAGGTTATCTTGACCGCTACAGCATAGATGACGCGGTAGCCGATGGTGCTACGGTTCCGATTCGCTACACTAGCCGGAAAGCAGAATGGGAGGTAGATGAGAAACGGCTAGATATCTTGTTTGATAACTGGTTTGCTAATGAACCGGAGGAAGTTGTCAACAAGATTAAAGCGCGAGGAGTGAAAGTTGAAGATTTAGTCAAACACCGCCAACGCATTGAACTGCTTGCCTACGATATTTGGACGCACTTTTCTCTTCATGCTGCCCCAGAAGGGTTTAAAGCTCAAATAGTTGCAATAGACCGAGAAGCGATCATTCTCTACAAAAAGGCATTAGATAAAATCATCAGCAAGAGCTTAACTAAACAAGGTTTTGACCCAGAAACAGCAACAGCTTGGGCGGAAGCGATGAGTGTTCCGATTTACTCCAGTAACCAAGAAGATGGTAAACCGAGCGAAGACAAGTATATTAATACACTCCGCAAAGACTTGAGAAAATATGCCTTAGATAAAGACGGTGAACTTGCTGCCACTAATAGATTTACTGGGGATGATGTTGAATACGAAGCCAAAGTTCAACGTGGTGAAGTACCTCCGGTGCATTTTCTCATTATCTGCAATAAGCTACTGACTGGGTTTGATGCACCCCGCGAAAGTGTCATGTATTTAGATAATCCTCTAAAAGAACATAACTTGCTGCAAGCGATCGCACGTACAAACCGCGTTTATGGTGATCACAAAGAATTTGGGCTAATTGTTGACTACATTGGCGTTACCAAAAACCTCACTGAAGCTTTATCTACCTACCGTCAAGCCGATGTGAAAAACGCAATGAGAGACTTGGAGGTGGAACGCAATCAACTAAAAGCTGCCCATGCAGAGGTAATGAAATTCCTCAAACCCATTCCCCGCAATACAGGAGATATTCGTCAAGAATACGACGCTCTCATTCAACATTTGGGAACTGAGGATAGATGGTACGATTTTCATCGCCAAGCCAGACCCTTTATTAAAGCTTACGATGCCCTTAGCCCTGACCCATTTATTCTTGACTACAGAACTGACCTCAAATGGGTAGCTGGATTTTTACCCTTGGGAACCCTAACTTTTGAGAAACGCGAATCTAATCTTTCTCGTGATGTCAGTGCCAAAATCCGAGAAATGCTAAACGAACACCTGGATATTACAGGTATAACAACGCTTTGCAAATTACATGACATCACAGACCCAGATTTTTGGAAAGATTTTACAAGCAATCGCCCCGAACCAGAAATTAAAACTGCGGCAGTACGCAAAAGTGCCGAACTTCGCAAAATTATGCAGCAGAAAGTTGATGAAAATCCCTTATACTACGACACATTTTCAGAGAGAGTTTTAGAAGTTCTGCGTCAGTTTGAGCAAGGTCAACTTGAAGCTGCTGCAACTCTTAAACAGTATGAACAAATCCTGCGCGAGATGCAAACGGCTGAACAAGCTTATAAAAAAACGAGTTTGAACCAGCAAGCTTACGGTGTCCTCAAGATTTTAGAGGCATTCTTACCAGCAAACCAAGATGAAGACAATAGCAGCAAGCAGAGCAGTTCTAACAGTGCTACCTCGGATAATGAGCTAAGTCCTTTAGAGAAAGCAGCACAGGAAATTGATGCACTTTATTCTAGCGATGAAACCGCGCCTCATGGTTGGTATTTGAAAGAACAGTTACGCAAAGAGCTACGGCAGAAAGTGCGTGCATTGGTGTTTAATTCAAAGCTAGAAAATTGGAAAGATATACCTAGTAAAGTTGATGAGTATGCGCTCAAACATTACAGCAAAACTTGAGTGATGAGTTTACAAGTATGACATCCTACACCAAAATATATAACGACTATCTTGCCAATGTTTACCGCGATGCTGAGGCACAATATTCTTGGTATAAGAAAGCTGATAATTTAAGAGATGCTGTCAAGAAAGCTTTCCTCAGCGAAGACGAACAGAGAAAAGTTAACGATCATCAACGTCTTGTCGGTCGCCAGTGTTTAGCTGAGGCAATTTCAGTTGCCTTAGAACGCTTTGAGATTCTAGAAATCAGCAGTTTTGACAGCTTTGATACCATTTACCAATTTGTTAAGTCTGTTAGTGATGACGTAAAAGGCTTCGGTCTATTAGCTACTTATGATGTCGCACTCCGTATTGCTAAATATCTGGATTTGGAACTTCGGGAAGTTTATCTGCATGCAGGTGTTACAATCGGCGCTCGCGCTCTAGGCTTTAATGTCAAGGATGGAGATATCATGCTTGTAGAAGAATTTCCGGCACCCTTTAACAAGTTAAGTGGCGATCATTTAGAAAATTTACTTTGTATGTACAAAGAGGTATTAGCTAATTCTTCAGTCGAGGTAGGTAAAACTTGCATTCGCCCAAAAATAAATTCTTCTGACATCAGGAAGAAGGGCTGCTCTTAAAATGCTAATAATAAAGAGTTTGAGTCTGTCTAATCGCTAGTAGCTTCCGGTTTGCTCCCTTTAATTGTTATGCCTATTCTACAAATCGGTCAAACCAACATCTCCTACACCGTGCGCTACAGTAACCGTACCAAGCAGCAGCGTATCGTTGTCACCTCTGAAGCAGTGGAAGTAGTTGCACCACCTGATACTCCTGTAGAAAAAATCACTGCTTTCCTTGACAGCAAACGTCGCTGGCTATTCAATGCAGTTGAAGATTGTCGCTCGAAGCATTCACCGGAACTCCCTCAGCGTTACGTGAGTGGGGCGAAAGTAATGTACCGAGGTCGCCGTTTAATGTTGCAGGTAGAGTCAGCCGATGTAGAACAGGTTACTATCGCTTGCAGAAGCCGCTTTTTCATTCAAGTACCTCATCAGTTGGCAAGAGACGAAAGAGAAGATGCTATTGAGCAAGCATTAACTCATTGGAAACGCGATCGCGCTTGGCAGGATATTCAGCACTTCACCAAAGTTTATGCCCGTAAGTTGGGTGTTCAGTTATCACCTGTCAAGCTTTCAGAGCAAAAGCGAGTTTGGGGAACCTGCTCTAAAGATGGGGTAATTCGCATTAATTGGCAGTTAGTTGATGCGCCTTTGTCAGTCTTGGAGTATGTGGTAGCACATGAGATTATTCACTTGCTGCACCGCAATCATGGTGATGGTTTTTGGGAAGCGCTCTCTTGCATAATGCCAGACTGGAGGAAGCGGAAGACTCAACTGGAATCTTGGGAAGCAAAGGTGTAAGTGGGGGTTTAGACAAGCAATAACGGGTAGAGTTATAAACCTGACTCACGCACAGAGATTGGTGGTGAAGATTAAGTAGAAGGGTGTGGCTTGCATAAATTTTAAGCACTTCATTCAACCCTCACACTCCTATACTTGTGAACCCTTGCCCAAATCCTTGATTTTTCGTATCACTATGTAAGTCATCAGGTTGTGATATGCTGCACATAGCTTTTTGCTCATTCAGTTTTTTATTTAAGTCTTTATGGACGAGAACAGTAAAAAAGAAGAGTTTAGTTATGCTTATATAAAGATGATTGCAGCAATTGCTGGAGTAGATGTTTCTTTTAGTAACAGACCTTCAGATAATGCTGGAATTGATTTAACCTTCAAAGTAACTCATGCAATAGATAATCTATATACTGTATCAATAGATGCACAAGTTAAATGTGTATCAAGTGCTACGATATACGATTCTTATATAAAGTATGTATTAAAAGTTAAAAATTATAAAAGGTAAGGATTCAGGTGGCAGAGTATTGACAAGGGGGACACTTGAGGGGGAGTATCACAAATATGAACCAAAACCTGCCTCAAGATTTAGACCGAGAAAGCTTGAACCAGTTATCAAAAGAAGAACTGGTGGAGATAATTATTGAGCAGAGCAAGGTAATACGTGAGTTACAGAAAATCATCTACGAACTACACCTTGAAGTAGAACGGTTAAAAGTCAGCAGAGATTTGGACAGTAAGACTTCATCGAAACCACCATCTGGGGACATTCTGAAAAAGAGTGAAAACAAAAAAGCTCCCCCCCAAGAGGAATCAAATCATCCCAAGAGAAAACCAGGCGGGCAGGTAGGACATCAGGGAAAAACACGTAAGGGTTTTGGGAAAGTAGATCGTTATGAAATCTTACGTCCAAGTGATTGTGTCTGTTGTGGTAAAAAAGCATTTGCGAGTGTAGCAGTGAAGGTAGAAAAGCATTCGGTAGCGCAATTGATAGAACGTCCCATTGAAATAGTGGAATATCAACGTCATACCTGCGTGTGTGAGTGTTGTGGAAATGTACAAACAGCCTCATGGTCGCCAGATATCGTTCCAGGGCAAGATTTAGGAGTTAGATTACAGGCGTTTTTAGGATGGGTAAATAATTATGCACACATGCCCTACGAGAAACAGCAAGAAATGTTGTGGGAACTGGGACAAATTGATATTGGGCTAGGAACATTAGTCGCAACTAATGAACGAATCCAACAAGCGATTGAACCAAGCATCAATGAATTAAGTAATTGGGTAAAACAGACACAACCTAACATCCATGTGGATGAAACACCTTGGTCAGTTAAAGGAGTTAAAGAATGGTTGTGGGTAGTTGCCAATTCTGATTTCTGCCTGTTTACTGCGGCTGATACTCGTTCACGATCTGAATTAGAAACGATTTTAGGGGCTAAATATGCAGGGGTACTCAGCAGTGACGATTTTAGTGTTTACAATGGCTATCAAGTTGTTGCCCAGCAGAAATGTTTAGCACATCTACGTCGTCACTTCAAAAAACTAATTATACTTCCAGGTCTTCACAACCAAGCTATCGGTGAAGCTTTTGTTGATTTAATTGATGAAGCTTTTAGCAGTTATGCTCAATGGTTTAAGACTCTTGATTCAAGTAGTTATAACGATTGGGTCAATCAATTCAAAGCTAAGTTGCACTCCTCACTCAAGCAGTGGATTGACAAAGCAGGAGCAACAGCAGGTCAGCTTTTACGTTCTTTGCGCGATAAAGCAAGCCAATGGTGGTATTTCCTTGACCATCCTGAAGTTCCTCCTGATAATAATCAGGCTGAACGATCGCTGCGTTTGGCTGTGACAAAACGTAAAGTTAGTGGTGGTTCCCGTTCAATGGAGCGGTTTCAACATACTGCTAATTTGTTGACCGTGGTACAGACTTGTCGCCGTCAAGATAGGTCTGTCATTGATTTTTTTGCACAGGCTTTAATTGCTAATTCTAGTAACTGCCTGTCTTGCCCTTCTTTACTTCCTCAATATTAGACCTGAATCCTTACGATAAAATTGAAGGCAAGCAATCTATAGAAGTAGTTGATCTAAAACAAATTGAAAATGATTTTTTGAGAACTCAAGAGCATTCAGAAGTATCTCATATTAATCAAACTAACCAAGATAACTTATTAGCAGCTTTAGCCGATATTTTACGAAAGCATAGTTCTTCCATCACTTTAGGCAGATAAAAAGCTGAGTCTTGCCAACCAGATAGTCGTTAATCTGTTCCGCGTTTATTGAAAATAATGGTGTACCAGGAAATAATCGCCGCAGAATCTTACTTCTATCGGGTGCAAGCTCGTTGAGCATCAGACTTGCACTGTGCAATTTAGCCATTTGTGCTAACAAACCAGTCCCGGCTGATGGCTCCAGCACCAAATCAGTAGCTTGTATAAATCCTGCTTTGGCTACCAGAAATGATAGCGGCAGAGGGGTGGAGAATTGCTGAAGCTGTACCGACTCTTCACTGCGCCGTGTTTGCGTTGGACAAAGGGCTACTAACTTCTCCAATTCCAATAATACTGTTAGCGGCGACTCTAATAAAAGCTTGTAACCTTTTTGGCGCAGATATAATATTTGTGCTACTTCAAGAGCTTCGTAAGCATCTTTCCACTGCCATGCGCCCTCTGCTGCCGTGCCGTGAAAGTGGCGATTCATCTGGGACTGAATTGTTTTAGTCCCGATAGTCCGTTTCTCAATCAGTGATTTGGTGAGTTCTTGAGCAACGTTGAGGATTGATTGTCCGTAGTCCAGAACTGTTTCTAGGTCAAATAGAGTTCCTTGTGTGGCTATAAGGCTGACCATATCTATATATATGAATACATCACTTTCGCTTTGGCGTAGCCGTTTGAGCTAAGACGGGTTAGGTGGGAGTAGTCGGAGTCTGGGGAAAAGGATTATAACTGCTGGCGTGGGAACAGAATGGTGAGGGGATTGTGGTTCTAGAGTCCAGGGGTCGGAAATCTTCTCAAATGCGATCGCCCTTGGAGTGGCTTGTTGAATTTCCTGTTGTGGAGAAGTTGCGGAAACTGTGGGCTGTTCAATAACTGATGGCTCCCATTCGATTGGTGGCAAGGGTACAACCCACAAACCATCTATGAAATCGAAAACCATCAGCGCAACAAAGCTCATAACGACTGCTTGGATCGTCAAGGTGAGAGTAGCTTGGATATCCATGATTAACTCCAAATGTTTGTGATTTTTCAATGTAGTGAGGCGTTGCAGTTGGGTTTGGTCGTTGCAACTCTCACTCTGGTTTTGGCGTAGCCGTATTCCCATTCACAAAACGGGTGATTATGTTTACCCAGAGCATTGAAATCTTCTTAGAGCTTGTCATGTAACAACCTTGCCTCTTTTTAGCTAGAAATGCTTTCTCAGTAAGCTTCCTAGACAATAAATTGTAAAAGTTGTTTCTTGACAGGCTCTTAGCAAAGGCTAAGATCCAAAAAGTTACTAATTGCAATAAGCAATGGCAAGCAAAGAAATCCAAGTCAGAGAGTACACCGTCAGAGCGCACAAGCGGGAAATTCATACTCGCGTTTTCAACTTTGTGTGTAAGCAGTGTGAACAACCTACACAACGAGAAACCTTTGGTGTGCGACCACTCTACTGTGAAATATGCCGTCCGCCACAAGCACCCAAGCAATCGAAAGTAGTCCCTATAGGCAAGAGGAAACCTAGAGCGATGAACTACAAGAGTGGCAAAGACATTGGGGGATGATTTGTTGTCTCAAGGTTTTGAGCGATACCTTCTCTTCTCTTTTAGAGACGCACTCGCGTTCGACGAACGCCACCGGAAAAAAGCGGTTACGCCATCGCATGAAAGTGAATGAAGCAGTAGTTATGTGTAAAGTTACGGCAGTTGCATGAAGTGGCCCGCCGTGACTCTTCTGTGGTTCGGCTGTTGCAGGGGTTGGGGATTTTGCTCCCACCGTATCTGTCATCCAAGCAATCGAAACTACTGGCAGCTGTTGAAAGGGGGTACAACCTTGTGTGGAAGCAGTAGTGACGATACAGGAACGCCACAATAGCTACTATTTAATGAGAATTTGCCTAAATTTAATAGCGCTTGATGAGGAAATTATGGAGTGGCGCTCACTTATAATCAAAATATGATGATTTTGAAGTAGAGATAAAATGCGTAAACAGACCATTCAATATACATCATCCTTAGATGCTTTGGTTGCCATTGCCAAGCGACTCAGTGTGTATGAAAACCAGCAA
>NZ_JADEXU010000368.1 GCF_015206895.1 Nostoc sp. LEGE 12450
ATCCAAATTTTATGGGGAAGGTAAAAACCTCGCCCCTTGTGGGCGACCTGTTCATCCCTTTCCCCTTTCCCCTTTCCCCTTTAACCTTTTATTGCAACGCACTTACTCAAACTGAATGCTGAGTAAATAAAAAAGTACTCAGCACTCGCAACTCAGTTTCGTCAAGGGCAACTGAGCTAAGTATATTCACCCTAATGCGTCTAACGCTAGCGACTATTAAAAGATATTTAAAGTTGCCATTTTGGGTGATGTTTTTACAAATAACAAATAACGTTATTCTATAGATGTAAAGATGTGTGAACTCATCTATCTAAAGTTATTTGTTGATTTCTATGTTAACGATGCCAGAACGCCCCCAGTTACCAGTTTGGCTTGTAATTATCCGGCTTTTACGCTGGCATAAACCAGAAGGACGGTTAATTTTAATGATTCCTGCTCTTTGGGCAGTGTTTTTAGCAGCTTCTGGGAAACCACCCTTACCTCTGGTTGGTGTGATTATATTGGGTACTCTGGCCACAAGTGCGGCGGGATGTGTTGTCAATGATTTATGGGATCGGGATATCGATCCAGAAGTGGAGAGAACACGCGATCGCCCCCTCGCTTCTCGCGCTTTATCTGTGAAAGTTGGGATTGTAGTTGCGATCGTATCACTAGTATGTGCAGCTATCCTGGCCCTTTACCTTAACCCCCTAAGTTTCTGGTTATGTGTGGCAGCAGTGCCCGTAATTGTCCTTTATCCAGGCGCAAAGCGAGTGTTTCCTGTACCGCAACTGGTACTTTCCATCGCCTGGGGTTTTGGGGTGTTGATTAGCTGGAGTGCAGTTACTCAAACCATCACTCTACCAACTTGGTTACTTTGGGGCGCGACTGTACTGTGGACATTGGGATTTGATACAGTTTATGCCATGAGTGACAAGGAAGACGATCGCCGCATTGGTGTTAATTCAAGCGCCCTATTTTTTGGGAATTATGCCCCTGTAGCGATCGGAATTTTCTTTGCTGGCACAATCTTGTTATTGGCTTGGTTAGGTTTGCTCATAAATCTGCACTTAGCCTTCTGGATTAGCCTTGCAGTTGCTAGTATGGGATGGGTTTGGCAATCTCTGCGATTAAGACAGCGAGATTTACCTAATTCTGTTTATGGTAAGATGTTCCGGCAAAACGTGTGGATTGGTTTTATTTTGCTTGCTGGGATGATCGCTGGATCTTTTTAATCAGTAAAAAGGGAATTTTCATAACTTTGATTATGGGATTTTTCCTTGAAGCGTACTTTAAAGTCGAAGCAACTGCCCCTCTATAAAGTTAGGCAAAAATATTTATGAGTTTTTCTATGAGTAAATTCTTTGATTCGTTTAGTCTATTAATTCAATATATGCGTACTTGGGTAGCTATAAGTCTGCTATGTTTAGTTGTCGCTTGGTCATTTCCTGCACAAGCTGCTAGCCGAATTGATCCGCAATTAGAACAGCAAGTCTTACAAATTATCCGCGAACATCCACAGGCAATTATTGAATCTGTTCAAGTTTATCAGCAGCAGCAACAACAGAAACTCAAGCAAGCACAGCAAGTATTTTTACAAGATTTAAAGACGAATCCTCAAACAGTGATTGGTGAGTCTCCCACCACAGGTTCAACTCAATCAAAAACTGTGCTGATAGAATTTTCCGATTTTCAATGTCCCTACTGTGCCGAGGCACATAAAACATTGAAACAATTGTTAGTAAAGTATCCAGATAAGGTAAAATTAGTTTACAAGAATTTACCCCTAATTTCAATTCATGCTGAAGCATTACCATCTGCGACAGCAGCTTGGGCAGCATATCAACAGGGCAAATTTTGGGAATATCATGATGCGCTATTTACTAATCAAAAGCAATTAGGTGAGGCGTTATATTTAGATATTGCTAAAAAACTGAATCTAGATTTAAGTAAATTTAAACGCGATCTCACTCTTGCTACTCCCGCAATTACAAAAGATATCCAATTAGCAGAGAAGTTAGGTGTTTCTGGCACACCTTTCTTTATTATTAATAGTCCAACTTTTTCAGGAGTTCCACAGCTAGCAGATATCGAAAATATATTGACTGCTGCTAAGTAAATGAGTGTGTTTGAAAATAACCTCTCACTGTTTAAGTAACTAGGTGTAAATAAGTTCGGCTCTTCAGTACTTGTTATGCTTAACTAATAATTAAAATGCCAATTCAATAAGCATCTCACTCTAAAATTATTAAAATTTCTGAACCCATAAGCGGAACGCTTAATTAGCTTGAGTTTGTTATTGA
>NZ_JADEXU010000082.1 GCF_015206895.1 Nostoc sp. LEGE 12450
TCTCCCTGCTCCCCTGCTTCTTCATTTCCCCCTGCTCCCTGCTCCCTTGCCTCTTGTTCAACCTATCAATTTCAACTTGAAATGCTGATGCTGGGAGCGATTTCGGCATCTGCTGATGTTTCGCCTACACGAAGGATTTTAGCTCCTAATTGCTGCAACTTCATATCGAGCCGATCATAGCCGCGATCAAGGTGCTGTAATCCTTGAATGGTAGTTTTTCCTTCTGCTGCCAGTCCTGCTATGACTAACGCTGCTGATGCTCGTAAGTCTGTGCCTAATACTGGTGCGCCAGACAATTTCGGCACTCCCCGAACGAAAGCAGCGTTGCCTTTAACACGAATGTCTGCCCCCAAGCGATTTAACTCTGAGGCATGACGCAAGCGATTTTCAAAGACGGATTCGTTAATCACGCTGTCGCCTTCGGCCAATGTCAGCAAAGACATGAATGGCGCTTGCATATCTGTGGGAAAACCCGGATGATATTGGGTTTCAATATCCGTAGCCTTGAGAGTTTCCGCCGGCAGAATGCGTAAGTGTTCAGGCTTGTCCTCAATTATCGTCACCCCAATATCCCGCAGCTTCGCAATCACTGGTATAAGATGTTCTGGAGCCACTGGCGAAAGAAGAAGTTCGGAACGGGTAATTGCTGCTGCCAGCAAAAATGTCCCGGCCTCAATGCGATCGGGAATGATACTGTAGTCAACAGAATGCAGCTTGGGGACTCCTTCAACAATAATCCTGCTAGTACCCGCCCCTTTGATCTTCGCTCCCATCGCGTTACAGAAGTTAGCTAAATCAACTACTTCCGGTTCTCTGGCAGCATTTTCGATGATGGTTTCGCCCTCTGCTAGGGTAGCCGCCATCATCAAGTTTTCTGTCGCTCCGACACTGGCGATATCTAAGTAAATCTTCGCACCTTTTAATCTCCGGCTGCTGCCAGGGACGTAGGCATTACAAATGCCATGCTCAATCTGCACCTCAGCCCCCATTGCTTGCAGTCCTCGAACATGCAAGTCAACTGGTCTTGCCCCAATAGCACAACCGCCTGGTAAGGGCATCTGTGCTACTCCCAATCTTGCAAGAATGGCACCAATGGCGAAGAAACTCGCCCTCAGTTGGGTAACTAGTTCGTAGGGAGCTTTTGATGTTTTAATTTCGCTGGCGTTGATGTCTAAAATATCGCCTTGGCGCGTTAAGCTTACACCCAAAGCCGATAATACCTGACCCATCCGGTCTACGTCCGCTAATAAGGGGACATTGCGGATACGACAATCGCCCGGACACAGCAAGGCTCCAGCCATGATTACCAATGCTGCATTTTTTGCCCCGCTAATTTTCACATGACCACGCAAAGGATGCCCACCCCAAATTTGCAAGACTGAGGAGTCTGCTTCTGGAGCTATTTTGGCATCTGGTAAGCTGGTAGAAGGATTGATAAGCCTACCTCCAAAAGTAATACGTATTTTATATGTTTGAAGTTGGTTTTGATTCTACATTAAAGATTCAAATTGTCCACATTTTAAAGCAATATCTTGCATAAAAAAACTGTTTTTTAGTGAAGAAATCAGGCTGAAAAGAAGCAGCAGCAAGCATTTTGAGCTTTTAAAAAATTTAATAAAAAAGAAGTAAGAAGTAGTTGTTTTAAGCTAAATTAAATACTCAGTAAAATAACTTAAGTGTTCTCTAAAAATCAATGCTGTACTGTTCAGTTAATATTTTAATTTGACCTAATCTCCTGAAAAAGTCTTTTCTAGTTTGAGCCTCTTAAACGAAGCTTTATGTTTTCACTTGACAAAGGTAAAACATAACGCAATAATAAGAAATTGTCGATAAAGAATAAGTGCCAGCGGAACTGGCGGAATGGCAGACGCGCTAGATTCAGGTTCTAGTGCCGCAAGGCTTCCGGGTTCAAGTCCCGGGTTCCGCATATCAATTTTGGATTTTAGATTAGTGATTTTGAATTAGTCTAAAATCCAAAATCAAAAATATAAAATTGTGTTGACCAGTTTACAAAATTCCTTAGTTAAGCAAATTCGCAAACTCCACTCCACCAAGGAGCGGCACAAACAGCAGTTATTTTTACTGGAAGGGACGCACCTGTTGGAAGAAGCCTGTGCGGTAGATTACCCACTAGAAACAGTGTGTTGTACTCCAGATTGGCAAGCAGCGCACTCGTCACTCTGGGAAGAGGCTTGTAGTAAAAGCGATCGCACCGAGATTGTCAGCGAGGAAGTATTAAATGCGATCGCTACTACAGTCCAACCTGATGGTGTGGTAGCAACGGCAAAACGAAGGGATAGCCAAACTCAACTACCATTTACTGGTTTAGTTCTAGCTTTAGAAACGGTGCAAGATCCGGGAAACCTGGGTACGATGATTCGCACTGCGGCGGCGGTGGGAGCATCAGGTTTGTGGGTAAGTGGAGATAGTGTTGATTTAGACAGCCCAAAAGTCCTCCGGGCTTCAGCAGGGCAATGGTTTCGCCTTGCAATGTCCGTAAGCGAAGATTTAAAAGCAACAGTTCAACAAAGTCAGCAAGCGGGAATGCAGGTAGTGGCAACCTTACCCAGTGCGACTTTAACTTATTGGGAAGTGGACTGGCGCAAACCCAGTCTGATTTTACTGGGAAATGAAGGTGCTGGATTGTCGGCAGATTTAGCAGCGATCGCAGATCAACAAGTCAGAATTCCTTTGAGTCCTGGGGTAGAATCTTTGAATGTAGCGATCGCAGCCGCTTTAATGTTATACGAAGCTCGGCGGCAAATGAGTCAGAGACGCGATTAATCGCGTCTGTACAAAAGAGATGTGATTAATCACGTTTGTACAGGAATAAAAACTCATGACTGTTCTTGGGTTTTTGTCTTTTCTTCGAGATATTGTTCAATATCAGCAACTGCGTCCTCAAGGGCAGCTAAATCAATAGCGATCAAATCTTGATCGACTTCGACTTCACTAAGATTAGTAGTATGCAGTTGGGGGAGTTGTGGAATTTCTTCTTCCTCAGTGGAAATTTCTTGTAAGATATCCTCCAACTGATCGAGGGATTGCTGAAACACTTGATCGGCGACGCGGCGCTGTTGTGGCTGAATTGGCTCCATAATTAATATTGAATTGAAAATCCTGATTTACTGACCTAATTGTGATTGCAGTTTCTACAGATTTAAATTTTGCACTTATAACATCATAGTTGTGTATTCTTGATCGTCAGCATTACCGGAAAAAAATAAATCATTTATTTTTCATGAGAATAATTAAGATTCATTAAATGGCGAATAACAAACCATTTTTAGGTTGTAACACCTGGGTTTTGGATTTGCAAAAATTTGTCTAACATGATGCCGGGAATTGGTCGTGGGCGCATTGTCTGTGCATCCACCCAAACCCATAGTGCCTCTGCCGTTACTAACAAATCATCTTGGTTTTGTTTACGAATTTCGTAGCATCGGAAGGCACGAGTCCCGCGCATTTCTTTCAACCAAGTAGTGACCTCTAGGGTATCGCCTGCTACTGCCGGGCGTAAATACTCAATTTCTACTCGCCGCATGACAAATACGCCACCTACTTCCCGATATACATCCAACGTTAAACCCAGGTATTCTGAATGCTCAATGGCTGCTTGTTCTAGATAATTTTGGTAGACGGCGTTATTTACATGTCCAAGTGCGTCCATCTCATAGTGGCGGACGCGTAGTAGAGTTTTGAACGGTAACATAGTTTAGTTCTTAGTACGGCACTATTTTTTACACTTTCTCTATATTAGTTTTTTCAATTCAGTGCCTTTACTAGCTCTAAAGTCATTCAAACCTTGCTTGAAAGAAGCGGAGATACTTCGGCTCATAAATCATTTTGAGTCCGCGTAGGCGATCGCGATTATGATAAACTTCTTCAACGGCTTCAGCAGTTAGATCCATGTGAGCCTGGGTGTAAACACGGCGGGGAATAGTTAAACGGACTAGTTCTAACTCTGGATAATAATTATCACCTGTTTCTTTGCTACGCCCTGCCGAAACGATGCCCCGTTCCATTGCCCAAATGCCTGCTTCTAGATACAGTTCTGCTGCTAGACGTTGTGCCGGAAATTGGTCTTGGGAGATTTGTGGTAAAAAGCGTTTGGCATCTAAATAAATGGCATGACCGCCAATCGGCACAACAATTGGAATACTCCAATCTAAAAGCTTTTGTCCGAGATACTCGACCTGACCGATACGGGCACGAATATGATCGTCTTGAACTGACTCTTCTATACCGCGTGCCATAGCTTCCATATCCCGGCCAGCCATACCACCGTAAGTATGTAAGCCTTCATAAATCACTATTAAGTTACGTGCTTCTTCGTAAATATTATAGTCATTAAGAGCGGTGAAATACATATTGCCAGGTATGTAGTCTCCTGGTTTAATCAGTATTTGAGAAAGAATGTTTTCCGCACCACGCCCTTGATGAGTGGGTACAATATGGCGATAGACGTAATACTTTTGGATACTTGCTTCTAAATAGTAAAAATTTTTGCTGCCGGCATAAGCTTTATCACCCAGCATCATTCCTGCCCACTGATAATCGCTCATAGCTGAAGTGCCGCTATCAGTTAGCAAATCAATGTAGACATCTTCAGAACGCAGTAGAAAAGTATTGTAACCGGCTTGTGCGTAGGCGCAGCCCGTCGTAGACATCGCCTATTCGCGTTCAGCGCGAGTAGTGATTTTTAATGGCTCAACCACCTTGATCTTATATGGCTCTGCCCAAGAGCGACGGCGGCGCGGAGAAGTTTGCTTGGCATCGGTCATAGATTCATTCCTCCTTTATGCAGATAAGCCGAATATTTCCATACCATTTTGGGTGCTAATACTTGCTGTTGCCAAGACCGTCATAAGTACTTTTAACGCTCTTTCGGGGCACACCACTGAGCTATTGGTTCAATTCGTGCTTGCTGGATCAATTCCAAAACTTGTGATTTATTACAACCATAGGTAGATGCTAATAATTCCTCACCTTGTTTTTTTGCATCGTCGGCTGATACACCAAAGGTCATAATTTCTTCGTCTTGGTTAGCTGTAATTCTCTCAACTGGAATAACACAGATATATTGCGGTTCCTTCTGTCTTATTTGTTGCACCATTATTTACCTACCATTTCATTATTAATTGTGTCTATTTTAAAGTCTAGATAAATCACGAGTGAAAGTGAAACATAACCAGTATTTAAGTAGTTTTTGATTAAAAAAACACTAGCTTTTACACATGATTAAGGCAACATTAAGAATTCTCTCAAAATTGCCAAATTTCTAAGTGTAAACAGTTACGTATGAGAAAATAAAGTTAAGCATCAACAAATCTCTTTTTGTAAATTTTTGTTTATTAGATCGGTAATGCGTTAAGACACACGCATTATCGTAAACATCCCTGAACGGATTAATTTAAATCTCTGTTGATTAGTCTTTGGGAATCAGCAAATAAAGGCTGATACTCCTAAAGATGAACTTTTCTTTGCTCAATCCAGGCTTCATACCTTGAGTAAGTGCAAGTTTAATAAAAATTGGAGGTTATAAAATGGCAATTCGAAATAACTTAGTTAACAATTTCTGGCAAAGAGTACAAAAAGATTCAGTTAGTTGGGGTTCGTTAGCTCTTTGGATCAGTGGATTAGTTGTTCTATTAGTAATGCTTACCATGTTTTCTAACGCTTAGGTTATTCTAGTTCCTGGGCAACAGCCTGGGAACTAAGATAGGGTAGACTTTCATCCCTAGAAAACTCAAATTATGAACTACAAACTTTTGGTAACAGTCGTAGTGCTAGCTATTACTAACTTTGTTACTCCTGTGAAATCTCAAGAACCTACTACCGACACACCAGCAAAATCGAATCAAGTTTTGAATGCTTGTATCCAAAATCAAGCAGAAACTTTACCGAATCCCTTTAGTGATGTGTCAAAAGACCATTGGGCTTTTAAAGCAGTTATGACTATGCACTACTGCGGTGCATTCCGTAAAGCTACGCCACCATCTTTATTTCAGAAATTGCAACCAACAAATAGCCAGCAGCAACCGCAGAAAGAACCGCAGTTTGAAAAATAAAATAGGAGTCTTATAACTATATTAAATAGCAGAAATTAAGCCAATGAGTGAGAAGGATTGCAGAAAGACTGTCATCCAAACAGGCCAAAAAGTCAATTTTGTAGATATTGGCAGTTCATTTTTGCCTGCCTTTGAAAAGATAACAAGTGTTCTAGTCGTACCTTTTACCAAGAATGGTTTGATTGTATGCGCTCTCCTTGACCGTGGTATTGACCTCCCTGGGGGACATGTGCAGATAGGCGAATTTACTTGTGAGGAAACTGCAAGACGAGAAGTTATGGAGGAAGTAAAAGTAACTCTAGGAGAATTAAAACTTGTGAAATTTATCCAATCTGATTTTTACGGTAGTCAACCTGACCAGCTTACATACCTTGTGGTCATGACTGGATTTGTTGAGGAAATAATCTCTAACAATGGCTACGACTGTCTAAGCTTATGTACACATGAAAGTATGGGAAGAAACATTATAGATATTGATGAATTCATTTCTCAATATCAAGCAGGCAAAAAAAATGATATGCGTCAAATTGTGCTAGACGCAAAAAATGTGCTATTCGGCATCTAATGGTATTTTCGCTTTTTGAAATACCTGCTCAACAGTAAATTCTAGTCCCTCAAATAGGGAATCTGTGAGTAATTCGTCTCCCATATAAGTTTGTGGTGCTGCATCTGGATAAAAAACAGTAATACTTCTGGCTTTACTATCTACCACCCACACCCGCAGCACTTTAGCATCCAAATAGTCTTTGGCTTTAGCTGCCATTTGTCCAAAGGTTTGTCCGGGTGAAATAATTTCAATCACCAAATCGGGAGGAACAGGACAAGCTTCGTTTTCATCCCACTTAGTGGGTAAACGTTCATAAGAGATGTACAAAATATCTGGTGTTGGTACCCAATCTCGCCCCCGACGATTTAATGCAACAGACCATTCTGGGCAAACTTCTCCTTTACCTTCACATGATTGCTCAATCAAATTGAGAAGAACACGGGTAAGTTTGGCGTGAAAAAATTTTGGTGACATTTTAGGAATTGCTTGACCATCAACAAGTTCATAAGTTATATCTCCTTCACCTGGTGAAAGATTTAAGAACTCTTGCAAGGTTAATTGATTTTTGGCTTGGAGTATCATGGCTCAGTAATTCGTAATTCGTAATTGAAGGACAGAGCAACTAATTTCAATTCTGACTTCTATTAGCTCATTCTGACTCCTGAATTCTTCTGCAAACTGTTCACATTCCCCGCAACACTTGCCGAATAATATCTGATGGCACTTCGTCGGTAACTGTAACTACACCAATTTGCGTTGGTAAAACAAACCGCACTTTTCCTGCTTTGACTTTTTTATCTAGTTGCAACGCCTCAATAATTCCTTCAATATCCAACCCAGATGGTAACTGAGTCGGTAAACCCGTTTTTTGGATTAAAGCATTTTGACGTTCCGTGTCTTCCTTTTGCCACATTCCCAATTCCACAGCAATTTGGCCGGCTGCTACCATACCAATGGCTACAGCTTCACCGTGATTCACTAAACGATAACCAGTCAAGCTTTCTACTGCATGACCGATGGTATGTCCATAGTTGAGAATCGCCCGTAATCCACCTTCTTTCTCATCTTTGGCAACAACGTCAGCTTTGGCTTGGCAAGAGCGCGTTAATATACTGTTGATTAGCTCAGGTTTTACATAGCGGAGTTGGTCAAGCCGTTTACTTGCTTCCAACTGAGCAAACAATTCAGCATCCCAAATTACACCGTACTTAATAACTTCTGCCATTCCTGCCCGAAACTCGCGCATCGGAAGGGTTTTTAAAACATCTGGGTCAATCAAAACCAAGCGCGGCTGATGGAATGCCCCAATCAAGTTTTTACCGTGGGGATGATTTACGCCAGTTTTGCCACCGATTGCCGAATCTACCATTGCCAAAAGAGTTGTAGGCACTTGGACAACATTAATACCGCGCAGCCAAGTTGCGGCGGCAAAGCCAGTCATATCGCCAATCACACCTCCGCCCAAAGCCACCATCGTCGCAGAACGTTCTAGGCGGTTTTCTAAGGCGACATCGTAGAGTTTTTGGATGGAATTGAGGTTTTTGTAGCGTTCACCAGGCGGTAGGGTGCAGCTAGCGACTTCAAATCCCGCAGATGTCAGGGATGTAATTGCTCTTTCCCCATAATGCTTAAAAATCGTTGGATTAGAAACTAGCAGTACTTTCTTGCCTAGTTTCAGATTAGCCATCTGTTGACCCAGTTGATCTAAACTCGAAGGTGCGATCGCAATCTCATAAGACTGCTCTGGTAAATTTACATTAATTAAAGAAGTCATTGCTCAACCCCAAACAAGCGCCCGTGGGCTGTATTCTATCGCAATCTGGGAGTGGGGGAGATGAGGCAGACAAGAATAACCATGCCCCAATGACAAATGACAAATGACAAATGACTAATAACTAATGATTCAATATATTTAGGAAGTATTGTGGAGAAAAATAAATGTTTGCAATTGCAGCTTACATCGGCTTTTTAGCTTTGTTCTTCGGTTTGTCTGTCGGTCTGTTGTTCGGTCTGCGGACTGCCAAGATAATTTAACTAAGACTTTTGTGGGGCGGGCAGCGTTCGACTGAGCGCTCACGCCGTACCCCTCCGGGGAAGCAAGCTACGCGTAGCGTTCCGCAGGAAAGTCTTACCTGCCCTCAGTTTATCCAGGGACGGGTGAGACACCCATCCCACAAGAAGATATTTATCCTACAACTGCTGGACTTGCTACCTTCTCTTGTCTTTGAGAAGGTGGACGCATCCCCAAACCAAGTAAATTGAGCATTTCTCGGTCAGTCTCGTAATCTGGACAGGGAGTTGTCACCGTCAACATTTTGTTGTCGTCGCTAGAAAAGATAGAATTGGCTCCTGCTATAAAGCAGAAAGCTTGTTCAACTTGAGAAAGTCTAGCCCTACCAGCACTAAGACGCACATCAGAAGCTGGCATTAAAATTCTGGCTGTGGCAATCATCCGCACAATATCCCAAATGGGAACATCAGGCTGATTTTCTAAGGGTGTGCCCGGCACTTGTGAAAGAATATTAATTGGTACTGACTCTGGATGCGGATGTAAATTTGCCAGAGTTTGCAACATCCCAACCCGGTCATCGACAGTTTCGCCTAAACCCAGGATACCGCCGGAACATACAGTAACATTTGTCTGACGGACATTCTCAATTGTATTCAAGCGATCGCTATAAGTTCTTGTGGTAATAATTGTGCTGTAATATTCCTGCGAGGTATCTAAGTTATGGTTGTAGGCGTAAAGTCCCGCTTCTTCTAATTTCCTAGCCTGATTCGCCGTCAACATACCCAGAGTGCAGCACACTTCTAAACCCATTGCGGTTACATCCTTGACCATCTCCAGGACTTCCTCAAATTGTGAGTTATCCCGGACTTCGCGCCAAGCAGCACCCATGCAAATGCGACTCACACCAGTTTCTTTAGCTTTCTGGGCGATGTTAACAACGGTTTCTTTTTCCAGGAGTGCTTGCGCCTTTACCTCTGTTTTATAACGCGAAGATTGGGCACAGTAGCTACAATCTTCTGGACAACCTCCCGTTTTTATGGATATAAGCTTACAAACTTGTATTTTTGTTGGGTCATGATATTGGCGATGCACGCTAGCAGCTTGATAAATAAGCTCTAGCAATGGCATATTGTATATCGCCCGAATCTCTAATTCCTGCCAATCGTAGCGTATTCCCACCACATCACTATCCTTCTTGTAGACTGGGTTGAATCTTGAGCTGTCTTTTGGTTGAATTTCCTGCGGTACAGCGTTTGGGCAAAGCGATTTTATCGGAGTTATGCCCCGCACTGTGCTTTATCACCCATTGGCTCTCAATCCTTGCGCTCTAGATATTAGACATCAGCTTATCAAGATTTTGGTGGAATGGCAGATTACCAGCAAAAATACTCACTCTGTCTGTTTTACAGGGCATTGGGCAAAACAGTTCTAACTGCTGCTGCTAAACCGTAGGTATGAGAGAATTTATAAAATTTAGAGAATGTGCTGGGAAGAGATCCCGTCGATTATGATATCAGAACTGCCACTAATTACTAGCGATCGCCTATTATTACGAGCGGCGATTCATGAAGATATACCCCAAATTCTTAAATACTTCATTTATAACAAAACTTATCTCACCCCATTCTACCCTTTATGGGCTGATGGTTTTTTCACTGAAGAATATTGGCAATATCAGATAGAGAATAGTTTTCTCGAATTTATTAATGGGCAATCATTAAAGCTATTTATTTTTACAAAAAAAAATCCTACTGTAGTTATTGGAACCGTAAATTTTAGCAATTTTGTAAGAGGAGCCGCTCATTTTTGCTACGTGGGATATAGCCTTGCTGAAAGTAAACAAGGTAAAGGATATATGACAGAAGGGCTAAAAGCCGCAAATCAATATCTCTTTCAAGAGTTAAATTTTCACCGAGTTATGGCTAATTATATGCCTCATAATCGGCGCAGTGGCAATGTCTTGAAAAGACTCGGATTTGTCATTGAAGGATATGCTAGAGACTATTTGTTAATTAATGGACAATGGGAAGATCATATTATGACAAGTCTTACAAATACTAATTGGCAAGCACCAAAATTTTAAACAGCTATTTTCTAGTAGTGTAGAGATACCGAGCTTATTAAATAATTCCTGTATCTCTTTATTATATTTATACACAGCTAATTAACAACATTGAGACATTAGCTTGCAATATCTATAAATTCATAGTAAATCCATAATAAATACACAACAACTCCACAAGAAAATGCAAGAGTAATATTTGTTCACCATCTGGCTAATGAGCCAATGGACGAATTTCTTTTAGATGATTGAGGAGTTTTTCAAAATGTCTATTAATTCTATAAAGCGTTTATCTGTATTTTCTACTATCTTCGCTTTTACTACCATATTGCACGGAGTTGTTTTGGCAACACCAGCTCCAACTTCCCACACTACAAAAGGTTTAACAACTCAGAATAGTCCTACAGCACACCAAAAACTTAATATTACAAAGCAACAGCGCTTACAAATTCAGCTTGCTCGCCAGCAAAGAGATAAGAATATTGAAGCTCTATTAAACCCATCTCAAGCCACTAAATTTAAGGCAGCGCTGCAATCCCGTCAGAGAATCAGAATAGTCTTAAAATCTTTAGATCTAAATCAAGATCAACAAAAACAGGTTCAATCAATTTTGCAAACTTATAACCAGCAAATAAAACAAATTCTATCTCCACAGGCATCACAACCAATATCAAACCCAGTAGGAACTACTCAACCAGCATTACAACCAATTAAAAAGTAAAAAATCAGTTTGATTTAATTAAGCTTAAGTTTCCGAAGACTGGCGGATTTGATGCAAACTTCGGTTAAGCCAGTCTTCATACCAATCATAAAAACTTAAAGGCTGTCCCTGGTCGCTATTTGGATGAGAATCATCAGGGTCGGTATCATGGAAAAAACTACAAAAATCCAAAGAAGCAGGATATATTCCATTATCATTAGTACGGTCATCTATCCAGATTTTTCCTGACTGCTCCCCGGTAATGACTAATATCGCATCAATTCCACAACCATAAGTTGTAATGGTGAGAGTACCCTGGATAAACTTATTGTCAAAGTAAGCCTCATTTCTATTGTTGACAATTAAATCTAAATCATTCCATGCTTCCGTTAAAGGAAATGGTTTAGAGAGAATTTCGTACTTCTCTTGGTATAGTTTTTCTGCGATGACATCTTCATCTTCAATTCCTGATAGTCCAAATAAGCCGTATCCTGGCCCCGCACCACCATTGCCAATTTCTAACAGAAAGTTTTTATATTCACTTGGTAAACTAATATTGTATCTAGATTCAAAAACTTGAATATCTTTGTTAGTCAAGCAAGGTTTGAATTGATATTGGTGTGATTCTGAGCCAAAAACCTCAAATGTAGCGTCTAAAATAGCTAATTGAGTTAATTTTTTCTTTAATTGCAAAACTTTACTCATTATGCGCTCTAGATTTTGATGGTGGCGCTGCCATATTTTAGATATGGTCGCTTTTTGTGTCTATGCTGATGTTGAAGCCAGAGGTAGTATTAAGGGAAGAATGAATTAAGCTTTGCTCGTAATGACTCTGGCTGAAACTCCAAACTACAAAAATTCTAGCAATCCTCTTCTCTCCCTCAACTACGAAAGCGCCTTAGAATCTCTAGGTGATGACTACTATGATGAGGTGGCAGCTGCTGAATTTCCCCAACACCTCTTGCGTTGGCGTAACGATGCACTACTACCTCGTTTGGGTTTAGACCCTCAAGTAGTCAAAGACGAAGATTTCATCACAGCTTTTGGCCAGTTTCAGGGGCGCAAACCCTTGTTAGCACTACGTTACCACGGCTATCAATTTGGTGAATATAACGGACAGTTGGGTGATGGTAGAGGCTTTCTCTATGGACAAGTCCGCGCCACTGATGGTGAATTATACGATTTTGGTACAAAAGGCTCTGGGAGAACGCCCTACTCCCGTGGAGGCGATGGTATGCTCACGCTCAAAGGTGGGGTGCGGGAAGTTCTGGCTGCGGAAGCACTGCACCACTTGGGTGTACGTACCTCGCGCTGTTTGACCATGATTGAAACGGGTTTACCCCTCTGGCGGGGCGATGAGCCTTCACCTACCCGTTCATCTGTGATGATTAGAATGAGCAGTTCTCATATTCGGTTTGGCACTTTTGAGCGACTGCACTATTTTCAGCGTCCAGATTTAACTAAGAAGCTGTTAGACCACGTAATTGAGCAGTATTATCGACACTTAAGTAGTGAACAAGATAAATATGTCTTGTTTTACGCCGAATTAGTTAAACGAGTTGCAGAACTAGTAGCGCAGTGGATGGCGGCTGGCTTTTGTCATGCAGTCCTGAATACTGACAATATGTCGATTACTGGAGAGAGTTTTGACTATGGCCCTTACGCGTTTATCCCAACTTATAACCCATCCTTTATAGCTGCATATTTTGATTATTATGGACGCTATTGTTACGGTAATCAACCAAGTATTTGTAAGTTGAATTTACAAATGCTCCAAGAACCTTTAAAGGCGATTCTCGATAAAGACGAAATGGAAGTGGCATTAGAAAGGTTTGATGAGTATTATCAAGCTGAATACAGTTCTTTGATGTTGAAAAGGTTAGGTTTTGTGGAATTGTCACACCCACAAGCTGCGGAACTGTTGAATCTAACGGTTGAATTCTTGAAAGATAGCCAAGTTGGTTATCACCAGTTTTTTTATGAGATGGCTCAAACTTTTTCATTAAAATGGCGAGATGAGCCAGGTTTTGTGATGAATAATTCAGATATTGTGCCAGTACCGGGTGCGTCAGGAATTTTTGATGATTGGTGCATACTATACCATAAAATCTTGAATGATTTTGATAGCGACCGCATCGATGTAATTGCCCAAACACTAGCTGTTCATAATCCTAAAACGGCACTATTAAGACCTGTGATTGAGTCTACTTGGGAAGCAATTGCTCAAGAAGATAATTGGCAACCTTTTTATGAGTTAATCCAGGCAATTAAGTCTAGAAAATAGTAAAATCACACCTATTTTCTTTTTCATGTAAACAGACTTATTGAGATTATATTTGGTGTAATTTACACGACGAATAATCTAATAAGAGACGTTGCATTGCAACGTCTCTACAAAAATTTTTAACTAAATTGTATAGACATAGCAATCCGAATTGAATTGCGAGAAAATACGTAGGTCGGTTATCAAATATAAAAGTAAAATTTTATTCAGCCTTGGTAATTAGAAATCACGGCTACACAGACTAAACTCCAAAGTTCTGATACTCTAAAACCTACCTCAGAATTATTTTTGCCTGCGTGGGTTATTTTTTCAATCCACGTAGATGGACGATAGTTTATGTAGCAACGAATTTTTTTCACCTATTGGTTCCAAATTTCTCTATCGCATCTTAGAAAACCTTAAAAAAATGAATCAGATATACATATCTTATGCATGGAAAGATAACAAGACTGAATTAGGTAGTCAACGCGAAGAATTAGTCGATAAAATTTGCACCGCACTTATTTCTGAACGTTACAACTTAATTCGCGATCGCAACTATTTAACGCTAGGTAAGAGTATACACAACTTCATGCAGGAAATCGGGCGCGGAAACTATGTAATTGTCGTTGTCAGCGACAAATATTTGCGATCGGAATATTGTATGTTTGAAGCTGTTAAAATCATGAAATCCAAGGATTATGAACAAAAAGTTTTTCCAGTTGTTCTACAGGATGCTAATGTATATACCAAAGAAGGTAAGAGCGAGTATATAAATTACTGGAAGCAACAGAAAGAAAAATTAAAACAACTCATAGGTTCAGAAGTATCTTCTAATGAAGATTCAGCAATGTATGATGTTGCTGAAAAAATTAGAGAAATTTCCCATAAAATTGATGAGTTCATGTTTTTTATCTCGGATAAATTAAGCATTGATCCATCTCAGAACTTTAATGAATTTATCAATCAGCTTACTGATGCTATTAAAAATGATGCTGTTAAACTCAGAAGCAAAAAGAATATTTTAATTGCAGGAACAGGAGACTTTAATATTCCTAATGAAATTAATTGGTGTGCTCAAAAGCTTGGTGAAAAAATAGCAGAATATAACTATAACCTGATAACAGGTGGATGGCAGGGAGTAGATTATATCGTAGCTGATAAGTTTTCCGAAAAAATCATACAGCAAAATATCCGCCTAACCGATAAGTTAACACATGTTGTTCCACGAGGAAAACAAGCTGTATTTAAAGGTGGAAAAGTCGAATACACCGAGTCAGGTATTAATGAATGGCTCGATTGTTTGCGGCATTCTGATTTGGTTATTCTTGTAGGAGGCGTTGGCGGAACTTATGAGACTTATCTGTATGCTAAACAAGAAAAAATTCCAGTGATTCCTATCGTATGTACTAATGGGGATGCCAAAAAAGTGTTCGACGAAATGCTAGCAAATTGGGATAGTAAATTAATGGGAAATATCTCACCGGAAAAATTTAAGTCATTGAATCAATATATCAATGACGAATCAACAGCAGAAGATGTAGTCAATGATGTTATGGATATTGTTAACGAAATTATTTTTGCAAAAACCATGCTAAATACCCAGGGTCAGCTCATCTAATTTGGTATAAGGGATCTGCGGGTTAATAGTATCCCAACCAGACGGGTTTCGACACTTCGACTGCGCTCAGTGCATCGCTGTGCTCAACCCTCAGCCATCGAGAGTTGAGCGACTCGTGCCGAGCGGAGCCGAGGTAAGTCGAAACTCGGTTTACTGGTACTTTATTTTTACGCAAGTCCCTAAAGTTAACTTGAAAAATCAAAGAAGATAGGGAGGCATCATAACAAAACTTTTTGCCAATTATGTTCCCGGACGAGAGCGAATATGATCGGGTATATGATGGCGATCGCCTAATATTTCTAACAAAGGGCCATGAACGTCAAATTTAACCATACTTACCGACGCGACCAAAATATTCACCCGATAGCGATAGCGTCCCAAATCAATTCCCAGTAAACTGCAAAGCATAATCCGAATCGTGGCTTTATGGGAAACTACTAAAACATTACCTTGGTGATGTTTTTCTTGAATTTCAGCAATTACAGGCATAGAACGGTTAGCAATATCTACCGCAGTTTCTCCACCTAGTGGTGCATTCCAAGCAGGTTCTGTCAACCATTTTACATAGTTTTCTGCGTAATTCTCTTGGGCAAACGATTTACTCTTAGTTTCCCATTCGCCGTAACTACCTTCTCTAAGTCCGTCACGCAACTGCATATCCATACCGATAGCATCACAAAATGGCTTGGCAGTTGCAATTGTGCGCTTCATCGGGCTAACATAAACAGCTTCCCACTTCAATTGTTGATAAGCATCGGCAAAGCCGGATGCCATCTGCATCCCCTCTGTTGTCAACTCTGCATCAGTTTCACCGCAGAAATTACCACTTTGACTAAAAGTAGTTTCTCCATGTCGCAGTAAATATAAATTGAGTGTCATAGCTTATATCGCGATTGGGATAAAGGAGTTGGTGCAAAAACAAAGTACCATCAATCTCGGAATCGATTATGTGACACCAGGACAAAGTAATCAACCAAAAAAGTCAATCCAACACAAACTTTTGAAAAGCTCTACTTTTCTCTAACCTTCTGTGTATTTTCACTGCTAACTAAATTGCTGGGCATAAAACCGCGCGTAGCGATGCTCTAGGGCTAATAATTCTTCATGGGTTCCTGATTCAACAATTTGTCCCTGTTCGAGAACTAAAATACGATCGCACCGTCTCACAGTTGATAAGCGGTGAGCAATAATAAATACTGTGCGTTTTTGCATCAGTCTTTCTAGCGCTTCCTGTACCAGTGCTTCTGATTCAGAATCTAATGCTGATGTCGCCTCATCAAGAATCAAGATTTGGGGATTGAGAAGAACCGCACGAGCGATCGCAATTCTTTGTCTTTGTCCTCCTGATAAGTTTACCCCACGTTCACCCACCCAGGTCTGATAACCCTCTGGCAGTTGGCTAATGAACTGATGAGCATTAGCAATTTTCGCCGCCTCTTTAACTGCTTCCATGTCAAAAACATCTTGTCCAAAGGCGATATTTTGGGCAATTGTCCCCGAAAACATGATGGTTTCTTGCGGAACAATCCCAATTTGTCGCCGCAGACTATGCAGCTTCACATCCCGAATATCAATATCGTCAATGAAAATTTGACCAGTTTCGGGGTCATAAAAACGGGGGAGAAGATTGACAAATGTGGTTTTACCAGCACCCGAAGCACCCACAAGTGCGATCGCTTCACCTGGTGATACCAATAAACTGATATCTTTCAATACGGGTTCACCAGGCTTATAGGCAAAGGAAATATGACGATATTCTATTTTGCCTTTGACTGGGGGGAGAGCGATCGCATTGATCTTTTCGATTACCGTCGGCTGAATTGCCATCAATTCAAAAACGCGGTCAACAGATGCTTCACCCTGCTTAAATTCGTTGTAGTTGTTAGTAGTATGACCGATGGGATCAATTAACAGCGCCGCCGCCGCCAGATAGCTGAAAAAATTCGCCACTGTCAAGTTATTCTGGGAAATTTGCCACGCTCCCACAATCAGTAACGATAATGCACTTAAAGCTTCTAGAAATCCCACAATGGGAATCTGAATCGCTTTCAGGCGTTCGGCTGAGTATTTAGCTTTGAGACTGCGTTCTGCTTCATGGCCAAAGCGAGCGATTTCGTAATTTTCAGCAGCAAAAGCCTGTACCAAACGAATACCGTTGAAAACTTCCGCAAGGATGGCTGATAAACCCGACACGCGATTTTGACTTTTTAAGGAATACTTGCGTAAACGTTCACCAAACCAGCCAACTAAAATACCCATCAGTGGCGCAACAATCACCGTTGCTAATGTCAGTTGCCAATTCAGGTAAATCATGTAAATCGGAATTGCCAACAACTGCAAAATGCAGGGGATAAAGTCGTGAAATCCTTTATTTACCACTTCGCCAACCCGGTCAACATCTTCCGTAAGGCGGTAAGATAAATCACCTGCTTTTGCGGTTTCAAAATAGCTGAGATTTAGCTTTTGCAGATGGGCGTAGACTTGCTGGCGGAGATAAAAAGCAACTCTCAAAGAAGCTTTGGCCATGTACATATCTTGTATAGACTGAAACAAGCCTCTGACAAGAAAGACTAAGGCACAGCTGCCAGTTATTTGAGCGATCGCTACTACATTACCCTGTGCAAAGGGAATTGCCAATTTACCGGCAAGATTTATCAACACTAATGTCGCCAGCACGTATCCCAAGATACCAATAAGTCCCTTGGTGATGGTTTTCCACTGGAGTCGGATATAAGGCAGTAGTTGCCAGTAATTAGAACGCGTTTTCAAGCTCGAAAGTCCACAACGATATTTTTCCTTTGTTTGACGCTAGCAGCTTTTGGGGAGTTTCTGAACAGTTCACTAATTAGTTACAAACTCTTTCAGCCTTCATCGTAGAGTTTCCCGGTGTTCTTTTATCATTGAAGTGGAATGTTCATTCGAGGGGTCTGGCTTTATGAAACTGGAAGAATATTTCAACGCGCTTGCACCAAATGACACTAAAAAATAGAATTGATAAATTAATCAAACTTAACAATCTTAAAGAGGGTTAGTTATGAAAACCGAACACGAACGCGAACAATTAATCAAAGCTATCAACGTACTGCTAAACCAAGCTTACGACAGTACCCTAGATGAAATTTATGCACTACTTCAAAAAATCGAAGATGAAGAGGACGAAAACGATTTAAGAGCCTATCATGCTGCTAAAAGTGATGTAGAAAATAATAGTCTTATCGCATGGAACGATATTAAAAAGGAAATCGCTAATGAAAGAAAAAAGGACGTAGCGTGACTTACGAAGTTAAATTTACCAAGGGGGCTAGAAAAATGTTTAAAAAACTATCTCAAGAATTACAAGATCGTATTTAACACAAAATAGATGAGTTGGCTATAGAACCACGTCCCAATGGAGTTAAAAAATTACAAGGTGAAGAAAACACATATCGAATTAGAGTAGGCGATTATCGAGTTATATACGATATTTTCGATGATGTTTTATTGGTAAATGTTATAGATGTAGGGCATCGTAATAAGGTTTATAAGAATAAAAGTTAACAAACAAAAAAATATTAGAGCTATCGCCTACAGTGTCTTCACTATAAGTACTTAAACAAAATTAATTACACCCAATTTAGCCTGAAACCCTTGTCCAAACTAAAAATTGTGTGGAAATAATTCTGTGCGACTTGCTGTCGCTAGTGCGTTCTAAAAAATTAGCCCCCTCCTTACTTCTAAGGAAAGAGCTAAATTAATCTTCTTTAATTACGAATTACGAACTACAAACTACGAATTAATTAATATCCGCCTTCTTCTTCGTATTCTGGCTGTCTTTCCTTAACTTTCTTAGGAATATTCACAGGCTTCGGCTCATCTTCCCAAGCATCACCTTCTACATCATCATAATCATCGTATTCGTCAACATAAGGCTTGCTGTAAGGCTTGGCTTCATACTTTAGCGGCTGCGGTTGTTGATACCTGTCGTTGCCTGTTGCTTCACTCCAATTATCTTCTTCCTCGTCTTCTTCGTATTGAATAGATTCATACTGCCGCGCCTTCATTACCTGACGCTGTGGCCTTTCCTCTTCCACATAGTCTTCATTCCATTCTTCTTCCCGCGCTACGGGTTCGGGGGCGCGAACTCTCTGCTTGGGTGGCTGTAATGGCACTCCACTAGGGAGTTGATTACCTGGTGCAACTTGGCGTGGTGGAGTATAGCCGTATTCTTCTTCTGCATCCCTCTCCCAGGGTGCTTTGCCGATACCCAAACGCTCTAATAAACCAGTTGTTAACTGGTTCACCCGTTCTTCGGCTCCCTCAAACACAATCAATCGATTGGGGCCAGTACTGACAATTTCATCTACAGAGAACTCGTAAGTACTCAAAAATTGGTCGGGAATTTGGGGTAATCCTAAAGAAGCGATGACTATAGAGTTAAGCTTCCCGGTTTCACCGTTGAACTTGAAGCCCCGGACTTTGCCTAATACTTCACCTGTTTCTGTAATTACTTCCCAGTTAATCAGATTGCTGAGAGATTCAACTTCGATATCTTCTATTACATCTTCGTTATCAACTAAGATGACATCACCAATCTGGCTGATGTTGTTGAGGTACATGTAGCGCGGTATGCCCGAAATGGAGATCAGGCTGTCTCGCAAACCAAGAGCCACAACCTCTCGTTGATCTATATCAACCCAGACTTGACTGATGATGCCTAGCCGCTTGCCATTGTCGCGGGTAATCACCTGGGTATTTAATATGTCGGAACGCCTAATTATCTGTTCGGAGGTCATTCTATACCGAGTCCTGATCTCGAATCCGGTTTATCCATACACTATTATTAACAAAAACTCAAGCAGATGTATTGGATGATTGTAACTTAATCCCCAAAACTTGAGTGTAAGCTCCTCGTGCTTGAGTAACGCCGATTGTGCGTTCGGCTGATTCTATCATCGGACGGCGCAAACTCACAACTATAAATTGCGCTTGTTGTGATTGTTGCTTAATCATTCTAGCTAATCGCTCTACGTTTGCTCCATCTAAAAACATATCCACTTCGTCAAAGGCGTAAAAGGGCGATGGACGGTAGCGTTGCAGGGCAAAGATAAAGCTCAAGGCTGTAAGTGATTTTTCTCCCCCAGACATGGAAGCTAGGCGCTGTACGGGTTTACCTTTGGGGTGAGCGACTAAATTTAGTCCACTGCTAAAAGGATCTTCAGGATTTTCGAGTTGTAAATAGCCGTCACCGTCGGAAAGAATGGCAAAAATCGATTGAAAGTTTTCGTTGACAGCATCGAAAGCTTCTTTAAAGGCAAGTTGCCGCAATGTGGTAAAGTTTTCAATCCGTAAAAGTAGTTCGGTGCGTTCCCCTTCTAGTGTCTCTAATTTTTGCGTCAGTTCTTGGAGACGGTTTTGGGTGCGTTCGTATTCTTCCAACGCCAGCATATTAACAGGTTCCATCGCCTGTAAGCGTTTGGTAAGCGATCGCAATTCTTTCTGCAATTCTTCCAAATCTACCTTATCTGGAACTTCCGGTAGGGGATTGGGTAATTCTGCTCCCATATCCCGCAACTGGCTTTGCAGTGCAATTAGTTCCTCCCGCCGCTTCTCTTGGGTTTCTTTGAGTTTTTCGATTTCCCATTGCAATTGTTGTTGGCGCAAAAGGTGCGATCGCACTTCCAATTCTGTAGCGTCGCGTTTTTGTTTCTCTTCACCCAAATTTTGTTCCATTTGGCTGAGGTTGGCACGGGTTTGGGTGATGAGAGTGCTGAGTGCTGAGTGCTGAGTGCTGAGGGTATTTAGTTGATTTTGTTGCGCCTCTTGTTCGTGATGATATTGGCTAATTCGCTCCTCCCCTTCTTGGATTTTTTCTTGCAAACGTTGTTGCTGATTTTCCAAATTTTTTAATCTTTGTTCAGCTTCCCGTAACGCTGTTTCGCGTTGTTGCAATTGTTGCTCTTGAATTTTAATGGTTGCCTGGATTTGTTGCCATTCACTGGGGGTTTGAGATGCTTCTAACTCTGCTAATGCGTGTCGCAATTGTTGCAATTCATTTTCTTTTCCAGGTAATTCCCGCTCTAATATTTCTAATCGAGATTGAGCAATGGCTAACTTCTCGCTGTTTTGGGCGAGTTGCGATCGCGTCCCCTCTAATTGCGCTGTTAAATTCTTAATGTCTTTTTGCAACTGTTCCAATTGCAACTGCTGTTCGCGCCGCGCCTGACGAGCTTCTGTGAGTTCTTGGGTGAGTTTTTTACTTCTGGCTGACAAAGTTGCGATCGCTTCTGTACAACGCTCTAAAACTCGCTCAATATCCACCAAACGAGTTTTTAAAGCGATCGCTTCATCAGATTCCGCTGCTTCACCCGTACCAAACCGCAACGCTGAACGATTGCTGTTACTACCACCAGTCATTGCACCGCTAGTTTCCAATAATTCCCCGTCTAAGGTGACGATGCGATATAACCCTAAATTTTTCCGCGCCGCCTCAAGGCTGGCAAATACGACTGTGTTACCAAAAACATAGCTAAATACATCTTTGTAACGGCGATCGCAATCGACTAAGTTAACAGCATAGTTAACAAAGCCACTAGCGAAACGCAGCGTTGCATCTTGAGTAAATTTAGGTGCGTGAATTTTATTTAGTGGTAAAAAAGTCGCTCTCCCGGCACGTTTCTGTTTGAGCAATTCAATCCCGGCTGCGGCTACACCATCATCTTCCACCACAATATGTCCCAAGCGTCCACCGGCAGCCATTTCTAAAGCTAGCTGATGGCGGGGTTCCACCTTTCCCAACTGCACAACCAAGCCACAAAGTCCAGGCATTCCCGATTGTAAAATAACTTTACTAGCTTGGGTTCCTTGGACTTCTTGCTGTGCTTGCGTTTGCGCCTCGATTTTATCCAACTGGCGTTGTTTTTCCCGTTGTTCAAAAAGTAACCGCTTTTGGGTTTCCTGTTGGATTTGCAGTTCTTGTTCTGTGGCTGAGAGATTTTGGGCTAAATTCTGGATGGGTTCGCTAGAGGCGTTAAATTCCGTTTCAACTTGATTACAGTCGGTTTGTTTTTGGGCTAATAGCGGTTCGTCGCGTTCAATTAACTGGGTTTGCTCGGAAATTAATTGCTGTAACTGATTATTGCGTTCTGTGAGTTGTGCTTTTTCTGTGCGTTGCGGTTCTAAAGTTTGCAACAGAGTTTCAATTTGACGATTGAATGCCGTTTGTTGCTGCACCCACGCTTCCGAAGCCGAGGCGATTTCTGCGGCTGCTTCGCGGGAGGTTTCTAGAGATTGGTGGGCTTCATTCCTTTGGTGTTGGGAAGACGCGATGAATCGCGTCTCTACAATTTGGATTTCGGCAATTTCTTCTAGGGAATGTCGGTGTTTTTGAATTTCTTGCTGAGTTTGAGTGAGACGTTTAGCGGTTTCTTGGGAAGCTGTTTGTAATTCGGTTAGCTGACGCTGGAGTTGTTTTCGTTCGGCTTCTTGGGTGGCGAGGGTAGATTGTACCGCCAAAAGTTCATCTTCACCCAATGCTTTGACATGGGCATTGAGTTGTTCAAGTTCAGCAGTTTTTTGGACAATTTCGGAATTTAGGTTTGTGAGTTGGGTTGAGAGTTCAGTAGAATTGCGATCGCCTGTTTGAATTTCGTGAACTAACTTTTCTTGTTGTGCTTGTAGCGATCGCCATGATAAAACCGCTTCCCAGGATTGTTTCGCTAGAAATTCTGTGCGGAGTTTTTGATATCTCTCAGCTTTAGCCCGATCTTGGGAAAGGCGATCGCGCTGTGCAGTTAATTCTGTCTCAATAATCCGACAGCTATCTTCTTTTTCCTTCACCTCATCTAAAGTTGATTTGGCTTGAATGATTTTGCGATCAAATGCCGCCACCCCAGCCAATTCATCAATAATTTCCCGGCGTTCCCGCGCATTCATAGAGATAATGCTAGTGACATCCCCTTGCAGCACCACGTTGTAGCCTTCAGGATAAACCCGCAGGTTACTTAGTTGCTGATGCAACTCTGTCAACGTGCAAGCTTCACCATTGATATAGTAATTCGACGTGTAACTTCCTTGGTGAGTGACTCGCAGCCTTCTAGTAACACTCCACTCTGCCGATTTTGGCTTTTGGACTTCGGCTTCGCTCAGTCGAACGATTTTGGATTTTGGTTCTTCCACCGCTTCCCCTGCATCCCCTGCCTCTTCTACTTCCTCCCTTTGCGCCTTTGTGTCTTTGTGTGAGATTTCATCTGATAAATCAAACGTCACAGTGACGCTAGCTTCAATAGAAGCGCGTCCTTTAGACGTTTGGGTGTTATTTACCAAATCTGGTAAGCGATCGGCTCGCATTCCCTTAGAACTGGAGAGTCCGAGGCAAAATAGCAGTGCATCGAGAATATTAGATTTACCCGAACCATTTGGCCCAGATATGACAGTACACCCCGGCAGCAAAGGGACTGAAGTAGTACCGCCGAAGGATTTGAAGTTGGTAAGTTCCACGCGCTTGATATGAACCATAGGCGCTGGTTAACTGGGCTAATGAAGAACAAGTGTATCAACTAATTAAAAATTCGCAAGAGGGTAGGGGGAAGAATTCAGGATTATCGTAAACGAGCAGCTTATCGCAAGCTACCACAGAGGCGCAAAGAACGCAGAGAGGGTAAGGAAAATCTTATTTCAAAGAAAAGCACAATATTCGAAGGAGTTTAGTCTTTACTACGAACTTCCTTGACAAACTAATAGAATGGTGTAACTTAAATTTGAGCAAATAAAAAATAGGGACTTACATTTGTGTAAGTCCCTGTTTGGCTTTCATGCCGATGTTAACTGAGAACTCCAGTTATTCTTTTATGGCTTTTTCACAGCTTCAACTTTTGCTTCCACCTTCACAGTCTTCACACCTTGAACTTCCTTAGCCAAAGTTTCAGCTTTCTTGAGTTCTTCAGCAGAAGTCGCTGTGCCTTTGAGGATAATTTCACCCTCTTTGTTTTCAACCTGTAACTTATTGCCTGGTAAGCCTTTGTTCAACTTGTTGCTAACTTCAGTTTTTAAGTCGCTCTTAACTTTTGTTGCTGCCGTTTTTTCAGAACCGGTTTTAACTTTAGTATCTGTGCTAGTTGCTAAAGGAGTTGTTTGTATTCCTGGAACTTTAGCCGCTTCATTTGTCTGTGAAGCAGGTTTTGCTGGTACTTGAGCAGCTTCATTAGTAGTGCTAGGAGTTTCCGAACCAGTTTTGGGAGCCTCTTGGCAGCCAAAAGTACCAACTACCAAAATGCTACTAACGATTAATAGAATTAGCTTTTTCATTATCTATCTCCGAATTGATTACTGGAAGCAATTAATTTGTGTGTCATGGTGAGGAGCAGATGTTAAAAAGCAATTAAATGTGAAGTAGCAAAAGTGTCCAAGCAATTACTCAGGTTACTGAAAATTGAAGCTTGAACGATTTGTTTAGACTAAGATTTTGCAGCCATTTTTGAGAAGCACCAATTCAATTTTATTGACGGTTGCTAACCAAGATACCTCTATATACGGCCTGTAGCTCCTATGAATTTAATGTAGATGCTGAGGAGCTTTTCCAATGATAAACTATGCAGCCTTAAAGTAGTGAATCGATGTTATCAGATTTCAGTCAGTTTGGCGATGTCTACGCCTATGCAGCTCAAAACTTCATGGTTTTTGCAATACTGTGCCAGCAAAGTTACCAACAAAATGTTACTTTATAAAACTATAGCTTACTTACAATGCCCTAAATATTCAGGAAATATCAGCCAATGCCCTACCTCACTTCTGCCAGCGAAATTAGTGCTATTGTCGCTGAATACACCAATGTCAAAACACTGTGGATCGATACAGAAGTAGCTGACTATAAAAGTCGTAATCCTAGATTATCGCTGATTCAGGTGTTAGATAATCCTCAAGATATGAGTGGCGATCGCGTCTATCTTTTAGATGTGCTAGACCAACCTAATATCATAGCTGAATTTATTCAAAAAATTATGATAAATTCTGCCATTGAAAAAGTTTTTCACAATGCCAGTTATGATCTAAAATTTCTCGGTAACAAGAAAGCTAAAAATATTACCTGCACTTTAGAAATGGCAAAAAAAATTCCCTACCATATTTTGCCATTACCTAACTATCAACTCAAAACCATAGCTACAGCACTTTGTAGCTTTAACAATATTGATAAACAAGAGCAAACCAGCGATTGGGGAAAACGCCCCCTGACTGAAGAACAGATAGAGTATGCTTATCTAGATTGTATTTATCTTGCTCAAATCCACTCAAATTTATTAGGTTTACAAGCCAAAGCCAACCCCGAACCCGCAACGGAAGATTTAATATCACTAAGTACTAGATACTCACAACTTGAACAACAATGGAAGTTGTTGAACTCAGAATTTGAGCATTTGCAAGAACGCATGAAAAAAGCTATGCAAGCTCAAAATATATCTGAAACTTCTTATCATAAGCTGACAAGTTACGATCGCACTACAGTCAAAGCGACTTTTTCGGAATTAGCCAGGCTAGCACAAACCCAAGATATTGATTTAGATTTTCCCATCACGCTAACTCAGAAACTCCAAAAAGATTTAGGAGCAAATCTAGAACAACTATCTGTAGATATTGAAAAAACTACCTCTTGGCGGCTAACTCCTAAAGCTCAAGAGAGTGAAACAGAAGATGAGTAAATTGTCCATAAAGCTACAAATGCCAGAATTTATGAAGTTATCCTTTATAGCAAATCTTAAGATTTCAAATATATTTTTTCCAAAAAGTATCTTAAAAAACATGAGCTACAGTAGCTTTCTACTCATAAATCCATTGCCAAGAAGTAGAGAGATCACAATAACAAAGAGCTGAATTGACAATTTTTATACTTTATAATTGATGTTCTTCCCTTAATATAACTATTATATAAATATATTGAATATCTGGTAAATTTGTTAATTGACTTGAAACGTCTATCCAAAGTTAGAATAACCATTGAGTTAAAGAATTAAAATCTAGATTTTGGTACTAATTGCGTTCAGGTGTTATGGCAGTTTATATTAAATTATGAGACGGCGTTTATTTAGACAAAAGCGAACAAGGGTAAATCAAGTATTTACTATAGCTATTTTTACTACATTGACAGCAATTAGCAGTGTTTCTTGTAGCAAGAATGAGAGTGTTTTGGTGACAGAAATAGGAGTTAGTACACCTAGCCGTCGTTCAGCTACAGCATCCAGAGGTGGGGAATTCTATCTTCAAGGAAAGAATCAGCATTTAAACGGCGATTTACAAGCTGCGATCGCATCCTATAGTAAGGCAATTAGTCAAAACTCTCAATATGGCGCAGCCTACAACGGCCGGGGATTAGCCTATTTTGATTTGGGAGACAAAGAAAAAGCGATCGCAGATTACAATCAAGCCCTCCGCATCAACCCTAACGACGCTGAAGCTTACAATAACTTGGGGAATGCCCGCGCCTCACTAGAAGGTAACAGAGAAGCAGTTAAAGATTACAGTGAAGCGATTCGCCTTAATCCCAACTACGCCGAAGCCTACAACAACCGGGGAAATGCCCGCGCCGCCAATGGAGACAAAAAAGGGGCAATAGACGATCTCGGTCAAGCAATTCGCCTTAATCCCAGATATGCGATCGCTTACAATAACCGAGGAAATGCTCGTGCTGCCAATGGAGATCCAAAGGGTGCGATCGCAGATTACAATCAAGCCATTCGTCTTAACCCTAACTTTGCCCCTGCCTACAATAACCGAGGAAATGCCCGCGCCACCACTGGAGATAGACAGGGGGCACTCAAGGATTTAGAAAAAGCAGCGAGCATTTTTCAAAGCCAGGTTAACAACGACTTATACCAACAAGTGATGAAAAACATCAAAGAACTGAGACAGTAGGCAAAAGGACAGGGGGCAGGTGTCGGTTTTTAACACCAGAAGTAAAGATGAAATACGCTCAACAACCCCAGCAAGACAAACAACGTGTCTAATTAATAGCCGAACGGTTGCGATCGCTCGGCATAGATCCTGATTCTCTCACCTGAATTGCTATCAAAATTCATTAATGAAATAAAGCATAACAATTGCGTAGACGCATTAGCGAAGCGGTAGCGACGTTCGCGCAGCGTCTCGCAGAGAAGGAGCGTCAGCTGCTTGTCGTTAGACATCGCTCGGCATAGATTCTGATTTAATCTAAAATGGAGTTCAAAGACTCATCCACGAAGATCAAAGCCTCATTACAGCAATTTCCTTATAATGTAATCATATCTTATCTAGCAGAGGTAAAACTATGACTATTGAACAAACAGTTCTACAAACATTCCGAGAATTACCACCAGAGAAACAGCAAGAAGTTTTAGATTTTATTCAATTTCTCAAATATAAATTATCAGTTAAAAAACCATTTTCTATATCTGAACATCAAAAAAAAATAAGAGAAGGTAAAGACATTACTGATTTTTGGTCAGCTTTACAAGATTTTAGACAAAGAGTTGATTTAGAAAGTATTGATGATGACACTTTTGAAAATCTACGGGATAAGTCACCAGGAAGAGAAGTTAATTTATGAGTCTAAATTATTTACTAGATACTAATATTTTGTCGGAGGCTAAACGACCTCATCCCAATGAGAAAGTAATGGAAAAGCTAAGATTATATAGACAAGAAACAGCCACAGCTATCCTAGTTATCCATGAAATGTTATATGGTTGTTTACGTCTTCCTGTTTCTAAAAAACGTCAAGATATAGAGGATTATATCAACATCGTAATTTTAGCAGAAATCCCTTTATTTGATTACGATCTAAAATCTGCACAATATCATGCTCAGGAAAGAGCTAGATTATCAAAAATTGGTAAAATTCCTGGATTTATTGATGGGCAAATTGCGAGTATTGCAGTTACAAATAACTTGATTTTAGTAACGAATAATGTAGCAGATTTTCAAGATTTTGATGGTATAAACATAGAAAATTGGTTCATTAATTAAGATACCGCATTGTTTATTTGCAAAGACTGATTGAAAAGTGCGTAGGCGTAGCCCGTCGTAGACATCGCTCGGCATAGATCCTGATTCTCTCACCTAAATTGCTATCAAAATCTATTAATGAAATAAATCCCATAATCACGAAGACGCGATAAATCGCCGTCTCTACAAAGGAATGATTTTTGTAGAGACGGCGATTTATCGCGTCTCTTGCCTTAACCGAACAACATTGCGAGGTTCACGAATGAAGCTCCGAGGTTCATTAACGGAGTTAAAAGACTCATTCACGAGTATCAAAGACTCGTCCACGAGTATAAAAGACTCATTCACGAGTATCAAAGACTCTCGCGCGAGTATAAAAGACTCGTCCGCGAGTATAAAAGACTCATTCACGAGTATCAAAGACTCTCGCGCGAGTATAAAAGACTCATTCACGAGTATCAAAGACTCATTCACGAGTATCAAAGACTCGCTCACGATTATTAAAGACTCATTACAGCAATTTTCATTTATTTAGAAAACACTCTCGCGTTCTTCTTTGCGCCTTTGCGTGAGACAAAAAATCTTTCCGTCCTGTAATTACGAATTACGAATTACGAATTACCCTATCAAGACTTGCACTCACACTTTCAGCATCCGGTGACTTCAATCGCTGCAAAATCTCTAAAGCTGGTTGCAAATAGGATATCGCTTTAGTGTATTCACCCTGCTGTTCTGCCAAATGTCCTAACCAACACAGAGTCATTGCTTGAGTTCGGATATCACCAATGCGTTCATTTATTTCCAAAGACTGATTGTAGAGTGCGATCGCTTGATCCACTTCCCCTTTGTCGGCGTAAATACGTCCCAGTCGGTTCAACGTCGCCGCTTTGCCTTGGACATTTCCACTGCGTTCATCAATTTCAAGGACTTGATTGTAGAGTGCGATCGCTTGATCCACTTCCCCTTTGTCGGCGTAGATTATTCCCAGTTGGTGCAACGTCGCCGCTTTGCTTTGGACATATCCAATGCGTTCATCTATTTCTAAAGACTGATTGTAGAGTGCGATCGCTTGATCTACTTCCCCTTTGTTGGCGTGGATTACTCCCAGTTGGTGCAACGTCACCGCTTTGCCTTGGACATGACCAATGCGTTCAGATATTTCCAAAGACTGATTGTAGAGTGCGATCGCTTGATCCACTTCCCCTTTGTCGGCGTAGATTATTCCCAGTTGGTGCAAAGTCGCCGCTTTGCTTTGGACATATCCAATGCGTTCATCTATTTCTAAAGACTGATTGTAGAGTGCGATCGCTTGATCCACATCCCCTGTGTCGGCTTTAAGCATCCCAAAATGATGATAAATTGATGCTAATTCTTTTTGGTCTTCTGCTGGACAAAGCTTTAAAGCTTGTTGATAATAGTTTAATGCCTGATCAACCTCACCCATTTGGTGTTCACAATAAGCAATTTTTCTGATAACCCTATGGTTTTTAGTAATTTCTAAGGTTGATTTGCACAGATGTATCGCTTCCCGAAATCGACTTTGATTCCGCAAGTTTACCTCTAATGAACTAGCTATTTTCCCCGCAATTTCTTCATCCTTTCCCAACAACGCCAAGCGATGAATTTCTAACTTTTGTGCCTCCGTCGCACCTTCCACTTCCCACCACAGGCGATACAAAATTTGTGCAGCTTGTTTATACAACTCTTCACCCTTGGGGTTTTCTGGAAACTCTAGCAACGGAGACAAAATCCGGGGAACACGATACAACCTCTCTGTGTTGTTGGTGAGGGTAACTTCCAACAAACCCAAAATTTCAGCGCGTTGAATATGACTTTCCCAACTTGAGATATCCTCACAAATCGGGACAATAGCAGCTAGAGGAACAGGTAACTCATACACCAACAACTTCCCCAGCATTTGACGCAAAGCTGGAGTTTGCTGCTTTAGCAATTCCTGTGCCAAAATATCCTCACGAAATTCCTTTTCCTTATCTGCCATCTTTTGCAGAATCATCTCAACTCCCCTCTCCGCTTCCGGCGACTTCGGGGAATTTTGCAAAATCTTATCTAACCATTCCAACAGCCGAGGATTTCCATCTGCTGCTTTTTTGGCACGTTCGGGCAAATCTGGCTGAAATTGCCAACTGCCATTAAACGAATCCAGACGATTATACTTTTTAATTAAATCTGCCCCAGCCAAAGCCCCCAGAGGTTCGCGGTAGAGACGATGATTCAGTTCCGACAATGTGAATTTGTAGCGACAGGTAATAATTACCTTGTGGGGAAGTTGGGAATTTTGCATCGCCTTCAGCAACGCCAGCAGTACATCCACAACTTGTGGTTGCAAGACATAAACCCCATTTCGTAATTCCAAATTTGCCTCAAAGTCATCCAGCACAAAGGCAAAGCGCTGTTCTTTGGTATTCAGTCCTTCTGTGAAAAACTTGGTGAGGCGCTGCATCAAGGGTAATTTGCCATTGAGAATTTCATGCCCCCGTTCCGAGGTACATTGTTCAGCAAGGGTTTTGAGCAGTTTATCCTCATCGAGTTGCCGAAAGTTCACCAGCCTGTGATAGCCAACCATCCTTTCCAGAAGTCGTGCCGTCACAGTACTCTTACCCACACCCCCCAGTCCGTGAATTAGTACCCCTAATGAAGTGCGAATTGCTTTGAGACAACGTTGCAAAGTCCGCCGTCTCCCAACAAACTCAGAGTGTTTCGCCACCCGCACCAGTTGGGTATCGGGATCTAAAAACTGTTGGTATGCAGGTTCCGGCACTGAGGGTGGCACATCTCCCAACACATCCACCAACGCACCCGGACATTCTCCCTGGACATATAACCGCAACAAATGCCAGTCACGCACATTCTGTTTAAACAACTGCTGGTAAGTGCTAACGAGTGCTTCAGCTAATTGATATCCGGCAGCCAACTTCCCGTAGAGGTGCGCGGCGGCGGCTGTAGCTGTCCGATCTTCCACCTTTTGCCCCCAACTTAAAACCGCCCTAGCTCCTTGTTCAATAAGTGCCTCAGCCATTGAAGGGACAGCCCCTTTATCTGGTGCTTGTCCAGTCCGACACCCAGATAAAAACACCAATTTGGGAAAGCGAAACCGGAAAACTTCGGCAAGTTCTGCGGCTGTGGTTTCGTGGCGTTCTCCAATTTCCGTCTCAGTGATAAAGTAAGGCGTGTAAGGTGCTTCAGCTTTAATTGAGGCGTGTCCTGTGAGGTGAAACACATCAAAGTCATTAAAATAGCGACTCCACACCTTACCCAACTCGCTAACGCAACCGCTTTCTTCCACCCGCAAATCTACAGCAAAATCTCGCGTATCAGCCAGAATTCTCGCCTCTTCCTGTTCAAAATCTAACTTTGCTTCCACGTCTTCCGGGTCGGTTGCCATAAACAATACTCGCAATTGTCGTGCTTCCACAGCAAACTCTTCCGTTTCTTTCTCAATCCAGCGCAGAGGTAACACCACTGGATTAACCCGCTTCACCAAAAAATCCTCACCATCATGCAGCACTTCCCAAGGTAGATGTGCCAATTTTTTATCAGTATCAATGGCAATTACCAACCCCTCACCGCGACAGTTAGCAATTCCCCGACTCAACCACCGTCCATCCCCATCCAACCAAAAAAATAACTGCTGCCCGATTTTTGGTAAATAGGGCAGCGGTTTATAGTAATCTCGTTCGCGTTGGTTGAGGAAATCAGCGATTTCTGCTAATTTCAGACGACGTGATTCATAGTGATTTTTTTGAGGTAGCCAATACCTGAGTTCAACTGTTTCCTGCGTACTTTCCCGAAGTTGAATGCGGATAGTTTGCACTTATTTGCTGATAGATTTGAGGATTTCCGTGATTTCCTCTATAGTAGCTTCTTCGAGTAAAATCCTGTTTCCAGTATCAGGGTCAAGAATTACCACATCAAATTGCTTCCCAGGATGAGATTTATGCCATTCTTGATACCATTTGCGAATTTGTTCAGCTAAAGCTGCAACACCACCCACAATGGTAATAATAGTTGCGATCGCCGCTAAAGTTCCCTCTCTTTGCGTCGGTACTTCATAGCTTCCCGATATTCCAGGAATTTCTAGCAAAGCCTCGGCTGCTGCTGGTGCGCCTTCCCCTTCAATTCCAACTTGAATTTCTGCCATAGCTCATCTGCAAATTTATACAACATACTGTATATTCTGCGTTGAATTGAGGATAATACTCACGCAAAGACACAGAGACAATTGCAAAATTATTTACTTAGTGTTGTACCAATTGTCTAAAATAAGACAACAGACCCAAACCTAGAAACCCAGATTTAATCTGACTTTCTTCATTTTTAATTTTTAATTGATATGTCTCTTGCTCCTTGGCGAGGTGCGATCGCTCATGCACTCCATCGCAACCGCAGCCTTGTTTATGCCCGTTACCTGCAACTAGCAACAGTGCAACCCAATGGCCGCCCCGCTAATCGTACCCTAGTCTTTCGCGGCTTCCTAGAAGATACAAACCAGCTAAGATTTATCACTGATACTCGTAGCGCCAAAGCCGACCAAATACAGCAACAACCTTGGGCAGAAATTTGCTGGTACTTCCCCAATACACGAGAACAATTCCGCATGGCTGGTGATTTGACCTTAATCAGCAGTGATGATTCTCACCAGGATTTACAGCCAGCCCGGATCGGAATGTGGCAAGAATTAAGTGATGCGGCGCGTTTACAGTTTGGTTGGCCCTATCCTGGTAAACCCAGAATCAAAGAATCAGGGGCCTTTGAGCCATCACCACCCGATCCTATTGAGCCAGTACCTAATTTTTGTCTCCTGCTACTCGATCCGGTGCAAGTAGACCATTTAGAATTACGCGGCGAACCACAAAATCGATGGCTTTACCACCGTAATGACCAGCAAGAGTGGTCTAGCGAAGCAATTAATCCGTGATTTAGCCAAGAGTCAAAAGATTGACCTTTAACCCTTGACTTTTAACTAAATGCCAGCACCATCTAGAAATTGCTGGATGGTCTTATCTTTGAGGTTGCACCAGCGAGCATCGTGGGTTGGCTCATCCTCTTTGGTGGCTAAACAACCCACTAAAACAGGAGTTTTTTCTGAAGAATTGGTGCGCTGAAGAGTTTGTATTTGTTCTTCCAACGCCTCAATCCGGTCTACTAAAGCACGAATTACTTGAGCTTCTGAATCTGGTAAGTTATTGTGTTCAAGAGGTGAAACCCGAACTCCAGAACGATACATGATGCGCCCAGGCACCCCTACCACAGTACAGTCTGAAGGTACATCCCTTAGAACAACAGACCCAGCGCCAATACGAACATTATTACCAATTTGGATATTGCCTAGTACCTTTGCTCCAGCCCCGACTACGACGTTTTCACCCATAGTTGGATGGCGTTTGCCACATTCTTTACCAGTACCTCCAAGGGTGACACCTTGATAAATTAGGGCATAGTCTCCCACGATCGCAGTTTCACCAATTACTACGCCCATACCGTGGTCAATAAACACACTTTTTCCAATTGCTGCACCAGGGTGGATTTCAATTCCAGTCAAAAACCGAGCCAAGTGAGAAATCAGGCGGGGAAAAAAGGGAAGACCAAGAGCGTACAACCAGTGAGCCAGCCTATGGAATAGCAGGGCTTGCAAACCAGGGTAACAAAATAAAACTTCCAACCAGTTACGAGCAGCTGGGTCACGTTCAAATATGATACGAAAGTCAGCACGCAGTATAGATAGCACGAGATAGCACCCTCGGAAAGCACAACAAGCTACTCTCCCATATTATCGTCTCAGGTGTTGCACATAAGAATTGGGAATTGGGAATTGGGAAGAGGACTTGGGGACAAGGAGAATTGGGGACAAGGGGAAAGACTTGTTTCAGGTTCTCGCTTCTTGTACCC
>NZ_JADEXU010000083.1 GCF_015206895.1 Nostoc sp. LEGE 12450
GGGTTAAGTCTCACCGTACAACAGATTTGGGAACCACTTCGCAACCCTCGCTTAGTGATCTCATCACTGCTGACAAATTTTGTACTAGTGCCGCTTTTTGTATATTTGTTACTGCAAGTAGTACATTTAAGTGAACCACTAAGAGATGGCTTACTGATTATGGCAGTAGCATCAGGGCCTCCAGCACTACCTAAACTTGCCCACATAGTCAAAGGCAATATAGCTTTCTCGGTGGGATTAATGATGTTGCTAATGCTGGGCACAATTTTTTATATGCCGATTGTACTACCCTTAGTGGTGGAAGGTGTGCAAATTAACTCCTGGGACATTGCCAAACCCTTATTGTTAATGATGGTTAGCCCATTGATCATTGGGTTATTCATCAAAGCAAAATTCAGTGCGATCGCCCCGATTATCCAGCCGATTTTGTTCAAATTATCTAATGCTGGATTACTTTTAGGTCTGGTTGTCAGGCTGATAGTTCACACTAACGATATCATTGGCTTATTACAAACAGGTGCAATTTTCGTTTGTGCCGTTTTCATAATTTTCTCCTTTAGCGTCGGTTATCTTTTGGGCGGCCCTGGTATCGATACTCAACGAGTGCTAGGAGTCGGAACAGCTCAACGCAATTTTGCCGCAGCATTATTAGTAGCTACAAGTAATTTTGAAGATCCTAGCGTCGTGAGCATCATCATGGTGACGAGTATTTTAATGATGATCGTAGTTCTGATCGCCGGGCCAAAGTTCATAGAACTAGACCAAGGAATGGGTGTAGAGATAGAGCAGGTAGAAGGTTGAAACTTTCCTGACTGCAAAAATATCACTTTCAGCATCACTAGTAAAAGTTCAAAAGTTAGCTAATACACACTAATTATGCGATCGTAATTTTCGGAGCTTGCATTTGCGGCTTATCCATGTAAATATTCTATCAGTAAAATACGGTAATTTGCTCAATTTACCGTAGTATTTATATTGATTTTAGCTTAAATGTTCTACGTATCCTCAACACTCCCAAAAGCTTATGGACATCAACACCCAACAAATAAAAACTGATGTACTTGTCATTGGTGGCGGTACAGCCGGGACAATGGCTGGAATCAAAGCCAAACAAGCCAATCCTGACGCAGAGGTGCTGATTTTAGAAAAAGCTAACATCCGACGGAGTGGTGCGATCGCAATGGGTATGGATGGTGTGAATACCGCAGTTATTCCCGGACATTCCACCCCAGAACAATACGTCCGCGAAGTCACCTTAGCCAATGATGGTATTCTCAACCAAAAAGCCGTATATCAAACAGGCAAATTAGGTTATGAAGTTATCCAAGAATTAGAAACCTGGGGTGTGAAATTTCAAAAAGATGCCCAAGGCAACTATGACTTAAAACAAGTGCATCGTGTGGGTAAATATGTCTTACCCATGCCAGAAGGTAAAGACCTGAAAACCATTCTTACCCGCCAAGTCAAACGCCACAAAGTCAAAGTGACAAATCGCGTCATGGCAACCCGTGTCTTAGTCAAAGAAGGACGTGCTATTGGTGCAGTAGGATTTGATGTCAGGAACGGTGATTATATTGTCATTCAAGCTAAAGCCGTCATCCTCTGTACAGGTGCTTGTGGCAGATTAGGATTACCCGCTTCTGGCTATCTCTATGGCACTTATGAAAATCCTACCAATGCCGGAGATGGCTATTCAATGGCTTATCATGCAGGTGCAGAACTCAGCAATATTGAATGCTTTCAAATTAATCCTTTAATTAAAGATTACAACGGCCCCGCCTGTGCTTATGTTGCTGGGCCTTTTGGCGCACATACAGCCAACGCTGAAGGGAATCGCTTCATTAGTTGTGACTATTGGAGTGGTCAAATGATGTTGGAAATCTGGAAAGAATTAAATTCTGGGAAAGGGCCAGTCCAACTCAAAATGACCCATTTAGATGAAGATACAATTGCAGAAATTGAATCCATACTTTGGGCAAATGAACGACCAAGTAGAGAACGCTTTCATCAAGGTAGAAATGAAGATTACCGTACCCACGGCGTAGAGATGCACATCTCAGAAATAGGCTTATGTAGCGGTCATAGTGCTTCTGGTGTATGGGTAAATGAAAATGCTCAAACAAGCATCCCAGGTTTATATGCAGCCGGAGATATGGCTAGCGTTCCCCATAATTATATGATTGGGGCATTTGTTTTCGGTCGCATAGCGGGAACTGATGCCATTGAATATATACAAAATATAGATTTTTTAGAACCAGATACGTATTTTTTAGAAGCTGAAAAAGCTAGAATATATGCTCCATTAACTCGCCCTAATGGTGTACCTCACACTCAAGTAGAATATAAATTAAGACGCTTAGTTAATGATTATCTACAACCACCAAAATCAGGTAATAAAATCGAAATTGGTTTAAAACATTTTGTACAATATCAAGAAACATTAGATTTAATGGGCGCTCGTGACCCTCATGAATTGATGCGTAGTCTAGAAGTTCACTTTATTCGTGACTGTGCAGAAATGGCAGCCAGAGCATCATTATATCGTCAAGAAACTCGTTGGGGCCTTTATCATTATCGTTTAGATTATCCAGAGAAAAATGATGAAGAATGGTTTTGTCATGTCAATTTAAAGAAAGATGAATTAGGGGAAATGGTATTGTTTAAACGTCCTGTAGATCCTTACATAGTGGAAGTAGATACAATTAAAGAATCTTATAGTGTTGCAGCTAAGTAATACCAATTCCAGAAAAAATAAAACAGATACGTAGGTTGGATTAAACATAGTGAAATCCAACAATTACAAGGGTTTTAGGTGTTGGGTTTCGTTCCTCAACCCACATCTTAGTTCCTAAGCAAATCCAAGTCAAAGACATTATTTGGAACAGTAACTCGTAATATATTATGTCGGAAGTTGTGAAGTCAGATATAAAAGTACGAAGTTGTCTGCCATCAGATGCAGAGAACGTCTTAAAAGTACACCGAGCTGCGATTCATGAAACTGCTTCATCATGTTATCCAAAAGAAATTATTCAAGATTGGGCATCTCCAATTACGCCGTCTAAAATCAAAGCCTTTGCAGACAACACTGTTGTTGGGGAAGAAACCCGAATTGTGGCAGAAATTAGTGGTCGAATTGTGGGCTTTGGTGCAATTGTTGTCAGTAATAACGAATTACGTGCTGTGTACGTGTCTCCAAGTTTCGGTCGTTCTGGAGTAGGAACTGTAATACTTCAAGAGTTAGAGCAATTAGCACGTGAGCAAGGATTGTCTGAATTACATCTGAACGCTTCGCTCAATGCTGAACCGTTTTATCAAGTTAATAGTTATATGAATGAAGATTTTGAAGAACATACCCTACATTCTGGTCGAAAAATGCCATCTATTCGGATGAGAAAAAATTGTAATTAGAGTATCTAAAAATTAATTAGCAATTCAATAACTTTTCTAAAATGCTTGAATTAATTAATCCAACTTGTGATTTGTACTCAGAGTTTATTGATATGGTGGTGGAATATAAAAAACTTGGTGAATCACGTCTATTTGATCAAAATAATTTGACGTTAATTCAAGAAAATTTTTCCGCCTATATTCAGTATTTAGAAAATAATTCAAAAGGTATTAGTTTAAAGCCTGGTTTTGTACCTGCAACAACTTTTTGGTTAGTTATGCAGAGTAAAGTAATTCTTGGCGAAAGCCAATTACGCCATTGGCTAGTACCTACTCTAGAACATCAAGGAGGACATATTGGATATATGATTCATCCTCTCCAGAGAAGCAAGGGATACGGTACAAAAATACTGGCTATGACTTTAGAAAAAGCTAGAAATATAGGATTGAGTCGTGTTCTCTTAACCTGCAACCAAGATAATTTTGCTTCCGCTCGTATAATTCAGAAAAATCAAGGTAAATTAACAAGCCAGGGATTCTTGGAGAATTCGGACAAAATTATTTCCCGATATTGGATTGATTTGTGAAAACTTAACTTGAGCCTAAGATAACAAAAATGGGTTATGAAGCTATAATTTTTGATCTCGATAATACACTGTTGAATTTTGAGCTATGTGAACGCCAAGCTATTCTGGGAGCGTTGGAAGATTGTGCAGTATCTTTAGATTTAAATGGAGCCAGTAAGACTATTTTTCTTCAAGTCTTTGAAACTTATAATTCCAAGTATTGGAGACAGCGAGAAACTTTTTCTCCTAATGAATTAATCGAAATGTCTTATCGAAGTACACTTGCTCACTTAGATATACAAACAGATCAAATCAGCAATCTTAGTCAAAGTTTTTGGCATATTTTTAATCATTCTGCTGTAATGGAACCTGATGTAAATGAAGTATTAACTGTTCTTGTACGTAATTATCGTTTGGCTGTTATCACCAACGGTTTTGTATCAGCACAACTACCAAGAATGCAAGCTGCGGGAATTGAGCATTTTTTTGAGGAAGTTGTAGTTTCTGAAGCAATTGGTTTTGCTAAACCATCTGCTGAAATATTTAATCATGCATTATCTAGATTAGATTTAAGACCAGGAGAAGTCCTTTACGTAGGAGATTCTCTCACTCATGACTATGCGGGAGCAATGCAAGCCAATATTGATTTTTGCTATTACAACCGAAAAAAACAAAATTTACTACAAGGAGTGCAACCAAAGTTTATGATAAGTGAACTTTTAAAGTTGCTGGAGTTGGTTAACTAACAAGCTTTTAATTTCTTCATTTAAACTTTAAATTCTTTTGAAGGATCTTATTATAAATATGTCTATTTATAATTCAATTGGTCAACAATATTCTAAAACTCGTGTTCCTGATATCCGTATTGTCAATAAATTAATTGATTTACTCAATTTACCCAAAAATAGCATTATTGCTGATATTGGGGCTGGTACTGGTGGTTACAGCCTAGCGCTAGCTAATCAAGGATTTTTTGTTAATGCTATCGAACCTTCTTTAGTAATGCAAAAACAAGCATTAGAATATCCGCAAGTTAAGTGGTTCACTGGCTATGCAGAAAATTTACCTCTACCAGATAAGTCTGTTGATGGCGTTGTAAGTATCTTAGCAATTCATCACTTTACTCATCTCGAAAAAGCGTTTCAAGAAATGCAACGAGTTATTAGAGATGGAATAATAGTTTTACTAAGTTTTGATATTAGATTAGCTCAGAAGATATGGCTTTATGATTATTTTCCCTTTTTGTGGGAAGATGCCTTACGATTTTTACCACTTAATGAACAGATAAACTTAATTCAGAGGAATACTAAAAAGCATGTTGAAGCCATACCCCTTTTGTTACCATACGATTTATCTGATTTATTTGCAGCAGCAGCCTGGAGGCGACCAGAGTTATATCTTCAAACAGAAGTACGTGCGGGAATATCATCTTTTGCATTAGCAAACCAAGATTTAATTGAGCAAGGAGTACAGTTACTTACAGCAGATTTAAGTAGTGGGAAATGGACGAAAAAATATGGCAATATTCACAATTTGACAGAGATTGATATAGGCTATCGCTTTATCCGTGCAACGTTGGATAACTAAATAATTGTAATTTAAAATTAAATCATGACAAATAAAGTTACTATAGGTGAGAAAATTAAAATTAGACAAGTTGAAATTAAAGATGTAGAGAGAATTGCTAGTCTTTGCAAACAACTTGAATATCCTGTAACAAATCAACAAATAGAGCAGCGCCTAACTAAAATTAAAAATAACGATGCTTGTATTGTGTATGTTGCCACTTTAGAAGATGAATATGTAATTGGTTGGGCGCACGCTCATATTTGTGACTCTATAGTTATTTCAACTCCAGCGATTATTTTGGGATTAGTTGTAGATAAAGATTATCGTCATAGTGGAATTGGACGTTTTTTGATGCAACAAATTGAACAGTGGGCTTCTCTGGCTGGATGTGATAGTGTTCTGTTACGTTCTAATATTAAACGCAAAGAAGCTCACTTGTTTTATGAAAAAATTGGTTATACGAATATCAAACAGTCGGTGACATTTTATAAAAAATTGCAACCTCAATAGTAAATAATTTCAAAATGATTACTGGAATTAACCACATTACTTTATCTGTCAGAAACTTAGAGGAATCTATTAATTTTTATACCAATGTGCTAGCTTTTCGCTTACTAGTAAAATGGATGAGTCTAACTGTTTCTATTGAAGATTTTCCTATTCTTAGCCAACGCATTCAGCAATCAGGAGCAAAAATTTGGCAAGAAAATAAAAGCGAAGGTGCTTCTTTATATTTCCTTGATCCAAACGATCATAAACTGGAAATTCATGCTTCTGATTTAAAAACCAGAATAAACAGTGCTAAAGCATCTCCGTGGGAAGGATTAGAATTTTTCATTTAAAGTTGATTTATTGAATAGAGAGTAATAAATGTATGGCTTTAATCACACAAAGAATAGATGTTCCTGTCATCGTTGACGAATCAAAATGCTTAGAGAAATGCACAGCTTGTATTGAAGTTTGTCCCCTTGATGTATTAGCAAAAAATCCAGAAACAGGGAAAGCATATATGAAATATGATGAGTGCTGGTTTTGTCTTCCTTGTGAAAAAGAATGTCCCACTAATGCAATTACAGTACAAATTCCCTTTTTATTGCGATAGTTTTTCTCTTATCCTCTGTGACTGTGTGGTAGAATAATGAATGATGACCTTAAAAATTGGCTAGAAATGCTGCGATCGCCTAAAGTAAATGACCGCTTAGTAGCTGTCAAAACTTTACAACATTTAGGCGATGAAGAAACAATAGACGCTTTAATTATTGCTTTGAAAGATGAAAATATCGCTGTACAAAAAATAGCCATATCTGCACTTTGGGAAATTGCCGATCCTGTGGCAATTCCTGCTTTAATTGAATGCTTAACTTCAACAGATTCAGATATTCGCGCTGAAGCTGCATCAGCATTAAATGAATTGGTGACACCAGATGAATTGTTACTTTTATTAGATAAGTTACAAATTAATGATGTCAATATACAACTAAATATTTTAGTGCTGTTGCGAAAGATTCATGATATTCAATCTTTACCGGATATTTTACCCTTTTTAGAATCAAAAAATTACGAGTTAAGAGAAGCAGCAATTACTACACTTCGATATATAAATCAAATAGAAAAATGTCCACAAGCTTTGGATTTAATCTTTGACCAAGAACCAATTGTCCGTCGTGCTACTGCTTTAACTTTAGGACATTTACAAGATACACAAGTAATTACAATACTTGCTCAAGCACTTACAAATGATAGTGACTGGCAAGTTCGTCGTAATGCAGCTAAATCTCTGGCTATTCATGAAAATCAGCAAGCAACTTCAGCACTAGAAATAGCTTTAGGTGATGAACATTGGCAAGTACGCAAATCAGCAGCACAAACTTTGCAAAAAATCCCAGATATTCAAGTTATGCCGAGATTAATTCAAGCATTAACAGATGAATATGCAGATGTCCGCAAAGAGGCTGCGATCGCACTTGGTAATTTAGCTCATCCTGATGTTATTAACCCACTGCAACAAGCCTTAGACGATCCTGACAAAGAAGTGTCCATCCAAGCGCAACGGGCAATTCAGAAGATTCAAAGAGATAGAATAATCTCAATTGAGCAGTAAATAACTAAGGGAAAGCGCAATGAAAAATCCATTTACTGGAATGAACTCGTATTTGGAACAGCCTGAACTTGGCTACGCTAACGTGAGGTATAGGAATACCCTTTTCAACATCCAGAAGATATGACTACAGCCCATCAGCAAGAAGTCGTCCAATTACTCAAACAGGTTATCGAACCTACCTTAAATAATGACATCGTTAGTTTGGGAATGGTACGAAACTTACGCATAGTTGATGACTATATTTACTTACGTTTATATATTGGTTCTCATCAGCACCAATTACAGGCAGAAATTCAATCTAAATTGTCATTTCTATCTTGGTGTAAAAAAACTTATATTCAAATTTGTACAATTCCAGGTGTTAAAACAACTCTAGGCATCTCTAGTGGTAAAGGTGGTGTGGGCAAATCTACAACAGCCGTTAATATAGCCACAGCTTTAAAATTACAAGGAGCAAAAGTAGGATTATTAGATGCTGATGTTTATGGCCCCAATATTCCCCAAATGTTAGGTTTAGGCAAAGCCGATATTAAAGTAATTAATACTCCCACAGGTGATAAGTTTTTACCTCTAGAAGCTCAGGGAATAAAAATAATGTCAGTGGGTTTACTTGCAGAAGCAAATCGTCCTTTGGCATGGCGGGGGCCTGTATTGCATAAAATTCTCACGCAATTTTTGCAAGATGTAGAATGGGGTGAATTAGATTATTTATTGATAGATTTACCTCCAGGTACAGGTGATGCTCAAATTACAATTATCCAAGAAAGCCCAATTTGTGGAGTCATTTTAGTGACAACTCCTCAACAAGTGGCTGTTGCAGATGTACGACGTAATATATATATGTTTCGCCAAGTGGGTGTTCCTGTCCTTGGCATCATTGAAAATATGAGTTATTTAATTTGCGGTGATTGTGGTTTACGCACACCGATTTTTGGTAGTGGTGGCGGCGAACAACTAGCCGCAGAATTACAAGCGCCTTTGTTGGGACAAATTCCTATTGATCCCCGGATTTGTAGCGGTAGTGATACTGGAAATCCGATCGCAATGAGTGAATCCACTTCCCCAGCCAGTGAGGTTTTTAGAAAAATTGCGATAGACATAGGCTTAAGCTTCGCTTATCGCATTTAATGCAACTTTAAAAACCAGGCTGCGTAGATATTTCACAGCCTAGTTTAAAAGTATCTAGTACCGCAAGGCGGAAGTCAAAATAATTGTATTCCAAGCTTTTGCGCCATTTGGAATGGTATGTTTAGATAAACTTACGATCTAAACATCAATATTAGCCATATCTCCAGCTTGAGTATCTTGCAAATATCTATAGTCCAAAGGGTAAATAAAGGATGGATATCTGGGGTGTGAGGTTCCTTTTGGACGATCAATTGTGAGATTGCTAGTGGCTACTAGCCGATCTAGTTTGTGCCAGAATTCATTGCTGTCTGTCATTACAGCGGGAATAAAACATCAATAGCGATTAGATATCGTGCTTTTACTTTCCACTGTTAATAAAAGATTGATTTTGCTGATCTAGCAGTTTTGGTAATAATTTCATGTCATTAAATACGACAGATGCACCAACTGCTCGTAGTTTTTCTGGGTTAATCAGTTCTGTATAACCAAATACTGTCATACCTGCATCAACTCCAGCTCTGACACCTGTGGGTGTATCTTCAATAACTACACAATCCTTTGGGAAAAATCCCATTCTCTCGGCTGCATATAAAAATACATCGGGATATGGTTTGCTACGTGAGACTTCTGTAGCACTAAATATTTTTTCTGAAAAGTAAGGAAGTAAATCTGTTACAAATAAAGCTTTCTGTATCCACTTAGGGCTACTATTTGAAGCAACACAATAAGAAAGATTGAGCTTACTTAAAACATCATGTATTCCCTGCACTGGATGCAAATCAGTCATGAAAGCTTGCATGGTTCGTTGCTCAAATTCAGTAGCAAAGTTCTCTGGTAGAGATTTGCCAAGCAAATTTTTAACTATTTCTAAACAGTGGGTCATTGATGCGCCAACAAAAATATCGAACACATCCTCTAAAGTTAGAAATAGTCCTATTTCCTTGAGCATTTCCAACAAAATAGTATTTGCAATTCGCTCACTATCTATCAAAACACCATCACAATCAAAAATAACTAAATTAAATTTGTTCATGAATTTACTAAAAATTCAAAGTCAACAACAGCACGGATTTTACTCATCTTGACCAAACCCGAATTAATTTACAAGCTTTAGTTTGGTGCAGTTTCGTCGGAAAGAATAGTAATGATTTCGCTCAATGGGCGATCGCGAAGCGTGTGCGAAGCACTCTCGCGATCGCACTCTTCTGGTGTTTCCTTACCCAAAGAGGTATCTTTCACCAAGCGGTAAACATCGGCTGCTCCGTAAAAAATCCGCTCAGTCAGACCTAACTCTTGAAAAGTTTCGGCAATCTCTTCCATTTCTCCTATCCAACGATGTGCTTTTGGTGTCATGGATGGAATGGAACGGGTGAGAATAGCAGCAAGTTCTGGTTGGCTACTAGATACTTCCTCCCATAGTTGCTCATCCAAACCTAAACGATGGGCAGCAATTAGTAATTCTGCACCAATCGCTGTCAGTCCTTTTGTTAAGGCGGCGTAAGACATCTTTAACCCAGAAGCCTGACCAATTTCATCGCCAATTACTCGTATATCTAACCCATAATTCCGCAATTGCTGGAATTCATCAGTCTGTTTTCCTGAAGCATAGATGCGCGTGCGACCAGGAACTCTCGGCGGTGGGCCAATGATTGAAGCATCTAAAAAAGTTGCTCCAGATGATTCAATCAGTTGGGCAATACGTTTTACTTTTTGGGGTGCAACAGCATTGCAATCAACGTACAGAATTTGTTTCCCCACATTGGCTATAATCTCAGCTACTTGCTTTGCTGCTTCTGTTGCGGCGGAGGGGACTAAAACTGATAGCACTACATCAGATTCAATTACCAGTTGTGTGAGGGAACCCACATCTTGGATATTAGCTGCGGCGGCTAATTGCCGAGTTCTTTCACTGCGATCATCTAGGGCGGCAATGGTTTTCAATCCATTTTGATTGAGAACAGATGCGATCGCCTGCCCCATGTCACCTGGACTTAAAATACCAACAGTTTGGATTTGCATGGGAAAATTTATTTTTACCTGTATTCAGTTTTTAATTAATTCCCTGATTTTGATGATTGAGTTATGAGATAAACTACGGTAGGTTGATATGATTACCGTAATTAATCTAAGTAGGAACCTACCATACATCATTCTCTAGAAGCAAGCTATTTAATGACTCAAAAAGCAGAATTATCTCAATTTGTCCACGAGCGAATTAAACGAGTAGTATGCAACAACGCTGTTTGGTGCGATATGGTTTGTCGAGTACATGGGCTACCTGGAGAATTTAAGGATGTACTATGGCTCAACCGACATGAAACACCTTGCTTTTATCCAAACGTCGTCACGCTAGTAGGAGCAGAGGCATCTGCAACCCAGTTGGGATGAGTTGATGATGTATTAAAGTCTCTAAAGGAAGGTTGAATACATGGAAGCTTTTCAAAAAGGAGTTGAAGGCGAAATAGTTAAAAGCGAAATAGCAAAGCAAATTTATACAGTTTCACATCTAGCTGGGTCTTTTAAACTCCGTTCTGGAAAAATCTCAAACGAATACTTCGATAAATATCAGTTCGAGGCAGATCCAATTTTACTTAATGCTGTTGTTAAGCAGATGCTTACTCTCATTCCAACTGATATAAAAGTACTTGCAGGTCTCGAACTTGGTGGCATTTCGATAGTGACACTCTTATCACATTATTCTGGTTTACCTACTGCTTTTGTGAGAAAAGAAGCGAAAAAATATGGAACTTCCCGATTAGCTGAAGGTGTAGAGATTAATAATCAGAAGGTGCTGATTGTAGAGGATGTAGTAACTTCTGGTGGTCAAATCATTATCTCAGCCAATCAGCTGCGTCAACTTGGCGCTCAAATTGATTACGTACTCTGTGTTATCGACCGCGAGGAAGGTGCTGTTGATAAACTCTTAGCGGAAGGTATTACACTGCTTTCTCTACTCAAGCGGAGTGATTTTCCTAATTAATATTTAGGTCATATAAAAAGTGCTGTTACTGTTACCGAAAGAGGAGTTATGACTCAAGAATTATGGACAGAAGTTGATCGTTATATCACTGATTTACTTGTGCCTGCCGATCCCCTACTGGATGAGGCGCTTCAGGCTAGTGATGCAGCTGGTTTACCACCACATAATGTTTCGCCGAACCAAGGTAAACTGCTCATGCTATTAGCCTTAATCCATAAGGCACGCACTATTCTGGAAATTGGTACGTTAGGCGGCTACAGCACGATCTGGCTTGCTAGGGCATTGCCTACCGATGGTTGTTTAATCACCCTAGAGTCTAATCCGCAGCACGCCGAAGTTGCCCGCGAGAATATAAACCGCGCTGGTCTGGCTCATCTTGTCGAGGTGCGCGTTGGCCGGGCAATAGAGACACTGCCGCAACTAGCTAACGAGGGATACAACCCATTTGACCTGATTTTCATTGACGCAGACAAGCCAAGCAACCCAGAATATTTTGCGTGGGCGTTAAAGCTTTCCCGGCGGGGCAGCCTAATTATCGCTGATAACGTTGTACGCAATGGATCTGTAATTGAGACGAACAGCGATGATCCTAGTGTTCAAGGAGTACGTCGTTTTAATGAGTTACTCGCATCTGAACCGCGTGTGAGTGCAACAGCCATCCAGACTGTGGGTAGCAAAGGCTATGACGGTTTTGCGATCGCACTTGTGACATCTGACAATTAGCAATCTTCTTCAAACTCCTTAACTAAGCCGTAGTTTCAATAAATCTATTCAAACCGAAATATGTCAGACATTGCTGATTTTTCTGCTTCTCAACTGTTATCGCTATATCGCGATCGCCAGTTATCACCAGTTGCAGCAACCAAAGCTGCCCTAGAACGGATCAATACTTACAATAGCTCAGTTAACGCCTTTGCGACGGTTTGCCTGTTGGCATACAAATTGTCGCTGCAAAATATAAAGATTTACTGGTATTGCAAGCAGCTAAAGCTTATGAAGGTATTTTTCCTTTCATAATGCCGTTAGGAGCAAGTCATTGAGGCGAACAGCGTAGACCCAATGTGTAAGCTAATGAGCATTTAACTTGCATAAAAGCAGGGCTGAAGCCCTTACTACAAGAGAATCATTCTGGAAAAATGAATAAGTCAGTGACCATTGTAGACATCGCTGGGATTCTCCCTCGCCTTTAAATATTTTCACGACCAATTACTTCTATTTATCATTTTAACAAAAAAGAATATTTGCTTCTATCGGCAAGAAAGCTTAATTTTAAAGTATCAAGCCAAACACATACTGAATTAACTAAACAGGTGTAGCATGAATACAAGCAAAAAAATATTGTCAAATAGCGTTGATGTACAAGCACTTCAAAACACTCAAGTTGCACAAAAAGCTCCAGACGCATCGATAGAGCAATTAACGCGAGGACAACAGCTTGCTGATAAATTAGCTAACCATGTAGGCTCTTGAAAATTTTTGATTTGCCAAAGTACCATTTTGGCGGGATGGGTGGGAATGAACTTGACACCAGGAGTTCCCCACTGGGATAATTCACCGTTCATCATGCTCAACTTAGTGTTTTCATTTGCTTCAGCCTACACAGCGCCAATTGTATTGATGAGTCAGAATCGCCAGTCTGAGACTGACCGCAGAAGTACCGAAATCGACCACCAAGTGAATCTTAAAGCCAGTCAAAATATTGAACTATTACATCAGAAATTGGATGAATTACACTCTCAAAGACTTAACGAACTAACTCAAATTATCAAAGATCAGCAACAAATTATCAATGAGCTTAAAGTAACTTTAGTACATAGTCCGAAAGAGAATAAAGAAGCTAAAGTGGCTCTATTACCAGGCTTGCATATTCAAACTAATAGCAAATTTCCTAAACAACCTTCTAGCAATAAATCTTTTACAGTTGCTCAAGCAGTTGGAGACAATAACAAAGCTGTTGAAAAACTGACTCGTCACTAAGAATCAGGCAGACTATAAATGCTTTTTTGATTAGCAGATAAGAGGCTGTGTTTTACTTGACTCGATCCATTTGTAGGTTAAGCCCTAGAATATCTGACGCTAAGTCAAAGCCGTTCTTAAAGTTTTTTGAAAACAAAGAATATTTGCTTTAAATTAGGAAGTTAACAAAGTAAACTTAGATTTTTTGTACTTCATTGCCAGTAGACACTGCTTACCAATTGGATTGGAGATACTAGATTTACACGCTTCATTAAATAGCAATTTTCCCTGCATTTACAGACATCAACGAACACTAATAAAAACATTATCAGCAACAAAATTGAGCGGAAAGAAATGAGCGAACTTATTACGGATATCCCCACAGGAATCACAGCTTTTATAGCTACAAATTTAGATGATTTAGTTATCCTCATACTGTTATTCTCACAGGCAAATGCTACTTTTCGCCGTCAGCATATCGTAATTGTCCAGTATCTAGGCTTCTGTACAAGTACAAATTAAAGTCCGCAAAAACAATAGTGAATTTGTTAATCGATGGGTCAATTCTAATAGACTTAAAAGTTTTACTAAGATTTAAGACTCAGCATTATACTAAATCAAAACTTATGCAAAAATATTCAAAAAGCTTCTTTATGTTGGCAATAATTTTGCTTTTTAAATCTTTTACTCAAGTGTTAAGCAGTTAATAAATTCCTTAGCTGATTACTACAAATCTTAAACCAGGGAGAAAACTATGCAGTTCATCAAAATTATTCTTGTCGCTCTCGTGTTGCTCGTGAATCTGACAATTGCTCAACCTTCTTGGGCAGGTAAAGATTTTACCAAAGGAACTGATTATGTTGAGGTAACTCAGGAACTCAATCAACTTTTAAATGTGAAAGATAACCCTGAACAAGCTGGCTATACACCTGAGCAATTTCAAGCCCGACTATCACAATTGCAGTCTCAGAAGTATGTGATAGAAACGGCCAGAAAACGAGCGCAGTGCTTTAATCAAACAGGTAAAACTTTGGGTATCTATGCTAATAAACCGAAAAAATATCCAACTCAACTCTACTTCTTAGCAGCAGGGCAAATTACAGATGATGATTGGGATTGTGATGGTATCTACCTACCCGCAGGTACTCAAGTAGTTTTAACACCGAATACTGAAGTACAAGAGTTAACCCAACCCATTGCAGTCAAGTTTGTCGATGGTACACAGTCCATTGCTAGAACGAATCCAACTACTGGTGCAATTGAATTGAATGTTGCACCTGCCAAAGTCTTCAAAGCTGGTGAAGGCAACTGGTTGCTACCTACGTTATCTCAGGCAGATATTGACGCGCAAGTTCCTAGTCCACAAATCATTGACTAATGTTTGCTAGGCATTCAATTTTGATGCAATAAGCGCGTCAATTCTAATTACACTAAATAGTACTTTACCCCTCTTAACCAAGAGGGGTTTTTAATTAAGGGGAGATTGAAGAGCAATTTTAAGGAAGAGTGGAAGTGAACTGCTTCCTCTACAAATGCATAGGGAGGAGTTAAATCAGCCCCTCCACCAAACCACCAAATTGGGCCAGCCTCAAAGTAGCGGTAGTTAAGGTTTACTGTTGGTACGTAGGGATTGCGAGGATGCAATACCATAAAAGTTCCCGTGGCAAAAAACTTATGTCCGGCCGCTTCTGGTCGTTGAGCCAAAATTGCAGGCGGTAGTCCATTTCCCCAAACTGCGGAAAAGTTCATGCCGCCCTGTTCAAACACCCGCCCTTCTCCTCCTTCTGCTCGCTCCCAGTAGTCTTGATGAAAGCGTGCTTCCCCGTCAAGTTGCTCTAAACCTGTGCAAATCTCATCCTGTAAGTTCTGCATGAATTGCTGCACTCGCTCCCGTGAATCCTTGGGTATCGTGTTGGTAGGTGATGCCAGCAATACTGTGTTATTTGTAGATTTTTGCAGAGAATTATCAGAATGACGACTCATCTTAAAACCTCTAAAACTTTATTTATTTTTAAATAAATACATAGTTGTTTAGTTATTAAAATTGGAGAAGTTTGAAAACTTAATAAATTTAGGACTTATACACAGGTTAGTCTGTAGGGCATTTCCTCTTTTACTGAAGGATTGTAAAGAGGTCTAGCAAAAGAACAATATTTATTATAACTTGATAACTATAGAACTATTTAACTCCTTACCGCATTACACATGGTTAATACCCTACCCAAGCCAGAAATTAAAACCCCCAGCAAAGAAACTGTACTCACCCCACGGTTTTACACTACAGATTTTGAAACTGCCGCCAACCTGGATTTGTCTGCCCAGGAGACGGAGTTAAAGGCAATGCTGGCAGAAATGCGGACAGACTACAACCGTCATCATTTTGTTCGGGATGAGGTGTTTAACCAGTCTTGGGAACACATTGAGGGTGAAGCAAGACAGGCATTTATTGAGTATTTGGAGCGTTCTTGCATTTCTGAGTTTTCCGGCTTCTTGCTATTCAAAGAACTATCCCGCAAGCTGAAAAATCGCAGTCCACTGCTAGCGGAAATATTTCAACTGATGGCACGTGATGAAGCTCGCCATGCCGGATTTCTCAACAAAGCAATGGGCGATTTTAAACTCTCCCTGGATTTAGGCAATGTTACTAAAACCCGCACCTATACATTTTTCCCAATTGAGTGGGTACTTTACACCGTTTACTTATCAGAAAAAATCGGGTACTGGCGTTACATTATTATCTACAGACATCTAGAAAAGCACCCAGAAAACGAGTTTTACCCGATCTTTCAATATTTTGAGAGTTGGTGTCAGGATGAAAACCGTCACGGGGATATATTCAAGGCGCTTTTACGTTCTCAACCGCAACTGTGGAACAACTGGAAAGCTAGGTTGTGGAGTCGCTTTTTCTTGTTATCGGTATTTGCTACCCACACTTTGACAGTTCATGAACGGGCTGGTTTTTACACGTCATTGGGACTTGATGCGACGGAATTTGACCGAGAAGTTGTTCGTAACACTAATGAGACTGCGGGCCGAGCTTTCCCTGTAATGTTGAATACCGAACATCCCAAGTTTTTTCCACGCCTGCAACGCTGCGCGGGTTACAACATGAAAATTGCAGAGATTGAGAGCAGTTCTGTGCCCAAAGTTGTGAAGCTGATTCGCAAACTACCTTTGATTGCAGCAATTGTTTGGAATCTACTGTTGGTTTACCTAATTAAACCTGTTGATGCTGAAGCTTTGCGGGAAACTGTGCGTTAAATTTGGCACTTACTGCTGTAAACTATGCATTCCATGATTCTAGAAAATGCGTAGTTTACAGCAGTAGGCATCGCCCTTAAAATTCACCAATATATTTCTATTGTGCCTTTGACTTGATTGGCAAAAACCAGTGCTGAGTGTAGTGTTTTTCTTCACTCAGCACTGGTTTTTGTCAAAAGTTCGATCGCTATTGAGTAAACGCTGTTTACTTCCCCAGCTAAAGGAATCTGGTAAATCTGTAGCGGATAGGCTGATGAGACTTGATTCAGATTTTTTTCAACCGTGCGATCGCATTATAATCAGGAACCCCTTCTAGCGATCGCTTACTTTTATCTAGTAGCACATTCCCTTCGGGCCAATGGACTTGCAAGTTTCCTGACTGAATTGGCGCAATATAAACTTGACAGAACAACTCACCTAACTCATTCTTAAGAATTACCTTATCCCCATCTTTTAAATCCAACAGTGCCGCATCAGCAGCATTTATTAGCACTGCCTCTCGCACCGCCCCAGTAATTGCATCCTTACGTTCCTGTACCATACTATTAAATTGCTTGCCTCGGCGCGTTGCTACTAAGAAATAACCTTCTGGTAATTCCCTTTGGCGTGGCAATAATACGCCAAAGTGCGCCTTCCCATCGGGTGTAGGGAAGTTCCAACCAAAACACAAATGTGACCCGCCATACTGAAATTGATCGCCAGCCTGCTGTAAGTGTTGAATCCCAGCATATTGGGGGACAACTTGAGCAATTTCTTGACGGATAGCAGCTGTGTCAGCAAAAGCCAGCTTATCTGCCAAATCTGGTTGCACGCGCCTTACTAATTCTAGAAAAACTTCCCACTCTGGACGCGCTTCTCCAATGCGCGGTCCTAGAATTTCTGGACTGAAAATTACCCGGCGTTCAGTATTAGTTTCTGTTACTCCCCCTGGTATTTCGTAGCGAGTCGTCGCAGGTAAAAGCACCACAGTATCAGCAGGTTCCACCAGCATTTGGCTGGAGAGAACAATATCCGTATGTACCCGCAACGGTATTTTCTTCAGCGCCGCTTCCACATAATCTGGTTCTGGCAGCACTTCTAAAAAATTCCCTCCCACGGAAAACAACACATCTAATTCCCCCTGATATGCGGCATTAATCATTTCTGGAGCAATTAAACCTTTACTTGCTGGCACATCAAAGCCCCAATGCTGACTCAATTGGGCAGCATTTTCTGGGGTAATGGGTTTACCACCGGGAAATACTGTGGCGTAACACCCCATTTCTGCCCCACCCTGTACCCCAGAGTGGCCGCGAATTGGCATTAAACCGCAGCCTTCCCGACCGACAAAACCTTTGGTAAGAGCTAAGTTGATGATACTTCGCACATTATCTTCGCCGCATTCATGCTGGGTAATGCCCATACTCCAAACAAATACGGCTTTACTGGCTTCTTTGACCATTTTGGCAAAGACGTACATTTGCTCACGGGATGTACCAGAAAGCCGCTCTAATTCTTCCCAAGATTGCCTTTCTAAAGATGTTTTGAGTTCGGCAAAGCCAACTGTGTGTAAATCTATAAATGACTGGTCTACCCAGTTGTTAGCGATTATATGTTTAATTGTGCCATTCAAAAATGCTATATCCCCGCCCATGTTGATTAAGAAGAAGTCTTCGGCAAACTTTGTACCGAAAACGGCACTTTCCACAATTGAGGGCACCCAGTAGCGCTCCATTCCTGGTTCGCGGTAAGTGTTAACGACTACAATTTTCGTGCCAGCTTTTTTGGCGTAATGGAGATACTTAACGGTGACTGGCTGATTATTGGCAACGTTGGAACCAATGAAGACTAATAAATCAGTACCAATCCAGTCTTTATAAGAACAGGTGGTGGCCCCTGCACCCAGAGCAGCTTTCAGTCCCGCCGTACTGGGAGAATGGCAGATGCGGGCAGCATTATCAATATTATTGCTTCCCATTGCCCGCACAGCTTTTTGGGTGGCATAATAAGTTTCGTTGACAGTTCCGCGACTGGTAATATAAAAACTAAGGCGGTCTGGTGTAGTGGCGCGAATGCGATCGCTAATTACCCCTAAAGCTTCATCCCAACTAATACGGCGAAAGCCTTTTTCCCCGCGTTGACGCATCATCGGGAAAGGAAGTCTTCCCAAGTCGCGTAATTGGGCACTTTTTTGCTTTTGTAACTGCGAGACATCCTCCAATAGCACAGGGTCAAAAGCTGGCATAGTATTCATCCGCAACAGCCGCAACCGGACATTGCAGAGATGGATGCCATCTAAAGTCCAATCCTTCATCCCGGTTGTTCCAAGAGCGCAACCATCACAAACACCTTTATCAAGAATATTCCACGCATAAGGTAGTTTGTCACGAGACAGCCAGATTGCCCGAAAAACCTCCCAGTAGTTATTAGGGTACTGTTCGCCAATACCGAAAGGCTTCCAACTCGCCCAGTGCTGGGGTGTCCAATATTTCTTGGGTTTAGGCAACATAGCCAAAATATAGTGTATTTCTTTAAGGCTACCGTTTTGAGTAGCAAATGAGTAGCAAAGTGGCTAAACCCATTACTGTAGCCGAACGTATCATGAATCTAGTCCGAAGTATGGCTATGCCACACTGGGCGAACAAAAATCAAAGCGGATTGCTATAGCAATAACTCAACTACGCTATTATAAAATTTAATAACTAATTAGCTATTAAAAAAATATTATACCGACTATTAAATCTCCCTATGCCAACAAAAACTAAGCCACACAAGTCCGATCCAGCTGTTCTCGTGGCAGTTGCTGACTACTTCAAGGTTTTATCAGAGGCTAGTCGGCTACAGATTTTGGCCTGTCTAAAATCAGGGCCAATGAATGTGATGGAAATTGCCGAGGTTACTAGCTTAGGTCAGGCAAATCTATCTAAGCATCTGAAAGTGTTAACTCAAGCAGGGATTCTATCTCGTCAGCCCAAAGGCACGAGTGCCTATTACGAGATTGCCGAACCAATGATTTTTGAGCTTTGTGAGTTAGCGTGCGATCGCATTAGTGAGCGCGTGCAACAGCAGGCTGAAAGCTTGAAAGTCCTTCGAAGTAAAACAGCAGTTTTTTGAAAAAGACCTGATGCCTTAATTGGGTAAAATGTCTTCCTAACTGCTGGTAGTTAGGGGCACAACGATTATGCCCCTACAAGTGATTCATATTCCGTTTAATCTTCGTCAAGGGCTGGGAAAGCTTCTTCAATCTGCCACAACTTATCTTTGTTTTCAACAAACCAAATACGAGTTTCGGGAGTTAATTTACTCCAAATGACTTCAACCGGGATGTGAGGAGATGCATATTGGTACTGCTGACCAAGTGATTTGAGATTGTCTGCCACATCATGGGGAATTCCGAATTGTTCCCAGTCAACTGTTATATGTCTTCCCGAAACTCCGGCTGTGGGGTCGAAAATCAATTGTGCCGATCTGACTAAATCAGCAAAGTGTTTCGGTTTGAGTTTGGTGATCTCTTGAAGTTGGAGTGATTCGTTATGCTCTTGAGACATTATCGCCGCAGTGGTAAAGATTAGTGGTGTTTGAACTTACTGGCAGAGACTTTGATCCCAATATTTTTACTTTAGCGCAGAGCCGCTAACTTGATCTTGATTTAATCAGACACTAATTTTCAGACCATCTAAAAAGAAACAATGCGATAGCTGTGCCAAGTTAAGGAAGAACATACTCATAGCTGTATAATTTGCAGCATTTTTTCATGTCGGGTGGTATTGCAGTGAAATTACCACTGCTTATGTCTCGTTTTTAGGCACGGTATTTAGGTTATAAAGATGGTTATTTTAAAACTTTTAAAATTTTTCGCTAATCTCTAGAGGCTAGATTCGTTACTGCAATAGCAAATAATAATTATCAAGCTGCACCAGGCTAGTAAGTATGGCTGTGCGAACACAAATTAAAGCGGATTCCTTTAAAATACAAAACTCTTGCTATATCTATTGCAGTTTAGCTTAAGTCAATGCCAAAATGTAAATACATTTTTCCCAGTCAAACAATAGGATAAAACAATGAGCATGAACGTAAAATTACTAGAATTATCTGGAATTTTAGATGGTATTAGAGGTAATGAACTGCGTCGTGAAGTTAGCGATATTCTGCTAACTGGAACCGATATATTGTTACTTGATATGAAAGAAGTAAAGTTTATCGATAGCTCTGGTTTAGGTGCTTTAGTCTCAGCAATGCAAATGGCGCGAAATGCTAATACCAAACTTTTTGTTTGTTCAATCAGCGATCAAGTTAGAATGTTGTTTGAATTGACTAAAATGGATAGAATTTTTCAAACCTTCGCTGACCAAGATGAATTCAATCGCCAAGTATTGGCAACACAGTAAGTTCCTAGACTAGCCTAAATTGGAATCTGCACATTTGACTATACTAACCAAAGTTAACTTTTACCAAAGAGAAGTCATCATCAAGATTATCTTGATAATTCAAGATAGGAATCTTCGCTAATAGTTGATTTAGAATACAGGGGTCTTTTAGACTATGTTTAGTTAGTAAGTCAATGAAAGCATCAATACCCCAAATTTTACCATCTGACTGATTAATTTCATAAACACCATCACTAAAAATGTATAAAATACCATTCTCTTCGATCTGAAAAATAGCCTCTTCAAACTGGACATCAGGTAAAAAGCCAATTGGGAGATCCAAAGAACTTAGCTGTTTAACTCGGATGTTTGTTGTAGAGGCATTCGATAACAGTAAAGCTGGTGGATGTCCGGCATTAGCATAAATAAGTTGACGTTTCAAACGGTGATAAACTCCATACCAGATTGTGAAGTATTTATCACCGTGCTTCGTCATTTGAAAGGCGTGATTGAGCGCTTTTAAGACTTCACTTGGTTGACAAAAGTTGGTGTTTGGTAGAGATTGCGATCGCAAAACATTCAGCACGGATACAGATAGGAGGGCTGAACCCACGCCATGACCTGATACATCCAACAAATAAATTGCCAAATTATCCTCGTCGATCCAATAATGGTCAAAGCAATCACCTCCTAGCTGTGCTGAGGGAATAAACAGATTTTCTGTAGTTACTGCTCCTATGAGCGGTGAGGGTAAGAGCGATCGCACATAATCAGCAGCCTCAGCTAATTCTGCCTCCAAAATTTGCTTTTGGGTTTGTAAATCTTGATTTAGTGTCTCTAAAACTTCTTTTTGACTTTGTAAATCCTGATTTAACTGGTGTAATCTTAGTCCTGCTCTTACCCGCGCTTTCAATTCATTCATCTCTATTGGTTTAGAGATAAACTCATCTGCTCCAGCGTCAAGTCCTCTAACTCGATCTTCCTCCTCTCCTCGAGCTGCTCCCCTAGCCGTCAATAGAATAAAAAAAGTAGTTGCCAACTCTGGATCTGTTCTAATTCGACGACACACTTCTAGCCCATCTAACTGGGACATCATCCAGTCACAGATAATCAAAGCAGGACGTAGTAATTGTGCTTGTCTAATTCCTTCCTCGCCATTTTTGGCGACACTGGTATCATAGCCCTGATTTTGGAGTGTTTTTTTCAGTACTGTTCGCACTATAGGGTCATCATCAATAACCAAAATTTTAAACATAAATTAAAGTTTACTAAGTAAATTGAAGAAGAATTTAGAAGTCAGAATGGGCTACGTGTAGCGTAGCGTCCCGCAGGCTTGACGCTCTGCTATCCGCTCTTTCCGTCAGAATTCAGAATGAATTCTGATTCGCTTAAAAAGAAGTAATTGCTCTAATTCAACTTATATGCAATTTAGTTTTAAATGTATAGTGAAAATACTCAAATTAAATAAATTAAATACGAATAGGATCGTCTCAAAATATTTTATGGGTTAAGAAGTGAAAAATAAAATTTATCTAAAAGTCAACACAGACCTGACAGCATCATCTCAAGTATTATTTTGGTTCGATCAGATGAATCAGCCGCCTATTCCTAACAAAGAAATTTGGTGGCAATGTCAAACACTTTTGATAGAAGGCTTTACCAACATTGTTGAACATGCACACAAAAACTTACCTATTGAAACTCCTATTGAAATAGAAGCTGTACGGGTAAATCAATATATAGAAATTCGCATTTGGTCTCAAGGTGAGCCATTTGACTTAGAGCAGCAATTGCGGCAAATAGCTGAATTTGATGAGAATGAGCAAGACCGAGGGCGGGGTTTAAAAATTATGTCTGCCATTGCCGACAAATTGAGTTATGAGCCAACAGGAGACAATCGTTACTGTTTATTTATTAGTAAATATTATTAATCCTCTTATCTGAGATTTGCTAGCTTAATTATTAGCTATAAGCAAAAAAACTCTAAAGTGCTTCATGCAGCAAGACTCAATGTTTTACAACTTTTACAAGCATCCCCACCAATCAATGCAGATAGTTATCAATTCGATTCGGTCGCTGTTAAAGAATTAAAGATTGAAATTGACGTGGTATTTTTACCATCAAAAATAAGTAATTTGGCACAATAAAATCAACCTATGTAAATAAAAACTAATTAGAGTAAAACCCTTATAGCTATTGTCTATTGCCTTATCCCAACAATAATTATTTACAGCCGCTTCCTTATCTCGTGATTAAAAACTCTTGGATACATTTAACAAAATCTTCTAACTCTGAGATTAACTGAGTAGTACCTCGACGTTCTTGATTGTGAGCTAATTGTTCTAATTTTTGTGCTGCTAGATGCATAGTAGTAGCTCCAACATTGGCGCTAGCACCTTTAATCTGATGGGTTTGGAGCGCTAGTTGCTCATAGTCATTATCTGCGATCGCTATTTTAATAATCTCTAAACGAGGTTGCATATCTTCAACAAATATTTCCAGTAGTTCCAATTCAAATTCTGGGTTGTTTTCCGAGAGTTGATGCAAGCGTTCCCAATCAATTGGGAGGTCAACTGAACCTACATCTGTTTTAGAAATTTTCTGCTCTAAAACATATATTTCTTTTGCCTGGAATATCACACTTCCCCAACGCTGTAGCGCTGCCGCTAATTTTTCTTTGATTACTGGCTTGCTCAGATAGTCGTCCATTCCCGCATCTAGACACATCTGTTGATCTTCTTTCATCGCATTAGCTGTCATCGCAATTACTACAGGGCGACGACTATTGATAAAGCTGCTTTCTTGCCAACGACGAATTTCTTTTGTAGTTTCTAAACCATCGAGAACAGGCATTTGGCAATCCATCAAAATTAAATCGTAGGGGATTTTTTCTAATAGCTGCAAAACTTCTTTCCCATTACCAGCAACATCAGCGCCATAACCTAGGCTTTGGAGTTGCTTCAAAGCAACTTTCTGATTCACCAGATTATCTTCGGCTAAGAGAATTCTTAATTTATGGAAGTCACGAGCCAGGAAGCGGGAGCTAGGAGAATGAGCGTTGCTGTTGTTTTCGTAATCTTTTAGTTTGAACTCTTGACTTCTAACTTCTGTCTCCTCCTTTATCTGCGTTCCTAAGATAGTCATGATGGTATCGAGGAGTCGGGACGGCTTAACAGGTTTGACCAAATAAGCCGCAAATCCTATTTTTAGCGCTCGTTGGATTTCATCGCGTTGATTAGTAGAGGTCAGCATAATCAAAGGTAGCCCAGCGATCGCTGAATTTGCTTTAATTTGCTCTCCCAAGGTCATGCCATCTATTTCTGGCATCTGCATATCAATCACAGCAATGTCATAAAGATTTTTTTGCTTGGCAGCCTCCTCAATAGCTTTGAGGGCAATAGTAGCCGAAGCAGCCTGATCTACTAACATTCCCCAACGGGTAGCTTGATGGTGGATAATTTTGCGATTAGTAGCATTGTCATCCACCACTAACAAGCGCCGATTAGTCAAAAGTTCGCGATCGCTTTCTGAGGAAATAGGGTGAAGTTGCTGGGCAAGAGTTACTTCAAACCAAAATTTAGATCCTTTGCCCAACCGACTTTCTACGCCAATTTCTCCTCCCATCAAGCTTACGAGTTGCTTGCAGATGGCTAATCCCAAACCTGTGCCGCCATACTTGCGGGTGGTGGAAGCATCTACTTGGGTAAATGGGGTAAAGAGTTTGCATTGGTCTTCAGAGGTAATGCCAAGACCGGTATCTGTGATGGCAAAATAAATGGTGGCTGTAGTAGAGGAAAGCGAACGCAATTCGGCTCGGACTACTACCTCTCCATTGCTGGTGAACTTGATCGCATTGCTGATCAGGTTCATCAGAATTTGCCGCAAGCGGCCAGCATCGCCTTGGAGTTGGGTGGGAACGTTGGGATAGATTAAGGCTGCAATTTCTAATCCTTTATTATGGGCTGAGGGAGCTAATAATTCCAACACTTCTTCTAGACAGGAAGATAAGTCAAAATCTAAAGTTTCTAGTGCCATTTCCCCAGCCTCAAGTTTGGACAAATCCAAAATTTCGTTGATGAGGCTTAAAAGAGCATCTCCACTAATGCGAATAGTTTCGATAAAATCCTGTTGCTCTGAGTTTAGGGGAGTTTCTAACATTAAGCCTGTCATCCCCAACACAGCATTCATTGGAGTCCGAATTTCATGACTCATGTTTGCTAAAAAGGCACTTTTGGTTTTAGAAGCTAATTCAGCTTGATGACGAGCAACTTCAAGTTCTCTTCGCTGTTGAGTTTCTGCATACAACATTTGGGCTTGGGCTAAGGCAATACCTACTTGATCGGCTATTTGTCGTAAAAGATGAGTTTCAAAGCTAGACCACTGACGGGAACTGCCACACTGATGGACAATTAGCAAACCGCAGAGTTCTTCTTTGACAAGAATGGGTATGACTAAATTGGATTTGACCCCAAATTGTTGCAGTAATTCTATATGCCTTTTTTGAATTTCCACTATATCTAAGTCAGCAAGCTCTAGATTCCGTTTTTGACGATATTGCTGTAGATAGTACTGTTGTGTATATTCCGCTTGAAAATAAGAATCAGTGAGCTTTTTCTCTTTAATTGTCAGCCAGCCAGAAACTACTGCCTCAACTACAGTGCTTCCAGATCCATCTGTCAAAGGTTGATAAATCAAAACTCGATCGCTATGGAGAATTTTTTGTACCTCCGTAACACTGACTTGGAGAATTTCTTGGATTTTCAAAGACTGACGAATCTTAAGGGTGATTTCAGTAAATAGTTGCGATCGCAAATTTTGGCGTTGGAGTTCTTCTTCTGCCTGCTTGCGCTCAATAAACTGCCCTACTTGCTCACCAATAGAATTCATGACTTTTGCCAAATCTGGGTCAGGTTGCTGGATTTCATGGCTAAAGCAGGTAATGACACCAAGAATGTTTTTACCACTATGGATCGGAAAACCAAAAGCTCCGTGCAGTTCTGCTTGGACAGCGATTTGAGAGCGGATGAAATCTTTGTCTTTAACTACATCAACAATCCAAACAGGTTCAGCACTCTCCCAAACACGACCAGGCAGGCCAATTCCTGATGCAAAGCTGATCTGCTGACTAAGGATCTCAAATTCTTGCATTCCTGAAGATATTTTATACCATGAATTCAGTAAAGATAGTAGATTCACTCGCTGATTTACCATCCAAATTTCACTTAGATCCCATTCCAAACTCTCGCAGATTCCTTGCAGGATTTGGGGCATAGCTTCACTGATTGTAGTTGACTCCGCTAAGACGCGCGTTGTAGAGTACTGGGCTTTGAGGTGCTGTTCTGCTCGTTTGCGTAAACGAAGCTCGTCGTAGGCATCGCTAATGTCAATACCTGTAGCAACAATGTATTCAACGCAACCCTCATCATCTTGCAAAATAGCATTAGCCCATGAAATCAGCCGCAGACTGCCATCCTTTGCTACCCAATAATTTTCATATTCTTTGGGCGCTTCACCAGTTCGCAACTGTTCAAAAACTGCTTTAACTGGTTCTACCTGTTCAGGAATGAGAAACAGGTTCCAGAAATGCCTTCCTCTCACCTCATCAAATGAGTAACCTGTTGTTTGTTCACAAGCTTGATTGAAGCGAACGATCTGCCCTTGTGTATCCAGAACTATTACCAAAGCGCTAGCTGTATCAAGAACTGCTGAAATAAAGTTGCGTTCTTGGTTTAGCGTTTCCTCTGTTAATTTACGTTCTTTTACCTCACGATAAATGAAGTAGTAGACTATAGCCAGAGTGATAAAACTTAGGCAAATAGCGATCGCAAGTGTCAAAACTGTGTTGTTTGCACTGGCTTTTGCTGCTTGTGACTGCTGTTGAAGCAACCTTTTATCCTCATTCTCGATCTCATGGATGACCTTGCGAATATCATCCATAATATATTTCCCATGATTTGTCTGGATTACCTGCAAAGCTGCCTCGAATCCCTGATTTTGACGCAGGTATATAGTCTGCTTGAGTATGGCAAATTTTGCAGCTATCAGAGATTCAAGGGCGGCAAACTGCTTTTGTTGGCTTGGTTGATCTGCGATTAAATCCTTCAGTTCTACAATTTTTTGATCGATATTTACAACTACTGCTTGATAAGGTTCCAGATAACTTTCTTGTCCAGTCAGGATATAACCGCGTTGTCCAGTTTCAGCATCCTTCATCTCGGACAGTAATTCTTCTAGCTTATTGATTTTCCCTTGGGTTTTTTGTACCTGATTACTAGCATCAATCAATATGCGTGTGTTTTGATAAGAAATCATGCCAATCAAAACTAAAATTGCCGATGCTAACCCAAACCCTCCGGCTACTGTTTTAAAAAATTGTTTGCGTCTTTTGTGTGCCTGTTTGCGTGTATGAGTGACCAATACCAAACTTGCTAAGTTACGCCGCATTTCTAATTGCTTGATTACCTGGCGACCGATAATTCGCAATGCTTCAACTTGTTCTGGAGAGAGGTTTCTTGGTACACGGTCAATTACACAAAGTGTTCCTAGTGCATATCCTTCAGGGTTAGTTAACGGTACACCAGCATAAAATCGAATATCCGGGTCAGAGGTGACTAGCGGGTTTGTCGCAAACCTTTCGTCTTGTGTGGCATCAGGCACAACAAAAACTTCCGGTTGCAGAATAGCATGGGCGCAGAAAGCCAAATCTCGCGGTGTTTCTGGGGCATCCAAACCAACTTTGGATTTGAACCACTGGCGATCGCTATCAATTAAACTGATTAAGGCAATAGGAGTGCCACAAATATATGAGGCCAAACGGGTGAGATCGTCAAAGGCAGCTTCCGAACGAGTATCGAGGATCTTATACTCCAAAAGAGATTCGATTCGCTGTATTTCGTTATCAGGTAATGGTGCTTTCATTCTTCAGCCTTATCAGTGACTACTAAAATTTGACCCGCAACTGTCCTGTCAAAGAATTACCACCATAGGCACTTCCCCCGGTTTCTTGATTGCGAACATTACTAAAGCTATAGCCAAGGTCTGCTTCTATATTTGGTGAAACCTTTACCGTACAGCGTGTTTGATAGGTATTGGCGTTATCAAATTCTCCTTTAAGTCGCTGCTGTCCTAAGTTGGCAGCGAGGCGACAGCGTAAGAAATTAGCAATATCTCCTTCCCAAGCCACCTCAGCGTTGTAAACCAGAAAATCTGGTGGGGAAAAATAGCCACTTGTGCGTTCTAAATCGCGATCAAAACTCAAATTGAATAAGTTAGCTGCCAGAGAAAACTGTCCGAACTTGCGCTCTAGCCGACTAAATGACTGCACCTCGGAATTACCATCGTTGTAACTACCCAAACGCAATGATGAAAACAAGCTGGTGTTACCGTCAATTTGCCAGTATAAATCAGGCCCAAATCGCCAAGCAGTAATTTGATTTTCTAAAGTTCGGGCATTCGATTTATAAGGGCCTTGTTCTAAATTACCTGATAGTACTACTACCGATAGCAATCGACCTGATGACGAAACTTGCGGTGGCGAAATGGGAGCCTCCACCTTAGCATTGAGATTGATAGCTGTAGGTAAACGATTGAAGACATCGACTCCGGCTGCTGTTTGCAGAGTCACTTGACCAATTTTTCCTTGCCATCCAACTTGCAAGGGAAAATTCGTAATTGATTCAACACCGCGTTGTTCAAATAAGTTAAAACCTGTTTTCACAAATATTGTATTGCCATTACTTAATCGAAACTGAACCGTTGGTTCAAAAAATAAATTGGTTTGGCCAAAGTTATCTGTGTCATAGCGATAGTCCGTATGAATGCTTTCCAAAACTGCATCCGGCATTCTTGGTTCGGTGGAAATTTTTGGTGGGCTAGAATCCTGCGGTGGTTCAATGGAAGTTTTTGGTGGGCTAGAATTCTGCGGGGGTTCGGGTAGCGCTGGCCGTAATTGCAAATCAGGATTGAAGTTTTCGGGTGCCGCCATCAAAATAGGTGTTGGCTCAGGATTTACTTTGGTGACTCCCTCAATCAATTCTGAAGGTGATTTCCAGGTCTGATGTGCTTGGGCAGCTTGTAACTTAGCTTCTGATAATGTCCAAATACCTACGCTACAGATTACTCCCAATTGAATCTGTAGGCATCTCCAAATCAACCCAGTGTAGGAACTATGTGGAGAAATAAAGAAATAAAGTATAAAATTATCTGCCATAGGTCAATACTATAGTTGTAAATAAAAAACTTGCTGCCAAAGAGTTTTCTGGCTGCTAGCTCATGTATTCAGCTTGGAATTATGATGCCCAAAATATATGCTTGTTAAGACATGGCAAAGAAAAAAGGCATTAATTTTATATACCTGCCCCTTGACTGTCTGATTAGTATTTTTTGCAAGAGCGTCTTGCAATTTTTAATTAATAATTTTTAATTAGAGCGTACTCTTAGATAGAAGCAAGCTAGCAAGAGCGTCTCGTAGAGAAGCGACTTGACCGCTCAATGACCCATCTGGCAGCAACGAGAACAAACCCAGATTGCCCTCAATACCTGTCGGTTAAGGAAAAAAGGGAAATGGGAAAGGGGAAAGAAAAAACCTTTAATCCAAACCCAGTAACCTTTTGCCCCAACCAAATTTCAGTTTAAAATCCAAAACCCGAGCAGTATTGGGTTCTATAAATAGCTATGCCGCACCATTAGGAGTGTGTTCTAGGAAAAGTTTAAGAGAATAAGGGTAAGGGTTTAAATTCATCCCTTACCCTTTTCCTTTAACCGAGAAGTATTGCCTTGAGTCCTATTGGTAATTCAAGATAGCTAGCAGATTTTTGAGATTGGCAGGATATTCTGGTGAATAGTTACTGTGATTTTGACCCACTACCAACTGTTGTTTTTGAGTCTGCTGTTGCCATTTCAGAGTTTTCACTATTGTTAACCTCAAGAGATCGAAGTAATTCTCGAATTACGTCTGTTGCTGGTCTTCCTGTCAAAGCACAGTAGTGTTCAAGTTTCTTCATTTCCTCAGCGGTGAGATTTACTGTTAGCCGTTTAACAGCCCATTTTTTATTCATGATCCTCTTTTTTCTTGAAAATTTTGCTTTTTGTCGAAATCACCAAGCCATTATGATTGTTCCCGTAGTGCATAGCCTACACCACGGACTGTATGAATCAAACGCTTTTCATTATTCTCTTCCAATTTGAGTCGCAGATAACGAATATATACTTCAATAATATTAGAATCACCCATGAAATCGTAACCCCAAACTTTCTCTAAAATTTGATCTCTAGTGAACACCTGACGGGGATGTGAGAGGAGATATTCTAATAAGTCAAACTCTTTTGCTGTTAGCTCAATGCTTCGTTTTTCTCGAAAAACTTCACGGGTGCGGCGATTTAAGCTTAAATCTTCAAATTGCAGTAAATCTTCGGCTGTTTCTTGCGTGCGGCGCAGATGGGCGCGAATTCTAGCTAGTAATTCCTCAATGCTGAAGGGCTTAACTACATAATCATCGGCTCCCGCATCTAATCCAGCGACGCGATCGCTCACTTCATCTTTTGCTGTCAATAAAATTACTGGTACTGTACTACCTGTTGCTCGTAAACGGCGACAAATTTCTAAACCTGTTAAACCTGGTAACATCCAATCCAGAATCGCTAAATCTGGCGATGAGTCTCGCGCTAGGGTGAGACCGGCAATCCCATCATGAGCTACACTTACTTGGTATCCTTCGCTACTTAGCTCTAACTCGACAAATCGTGCTAGTTTGACTTCATCTTCTACCAAAAGGATATGTGCTGTCATAAGTTTGCTCTTGCTGCCTCCTCTGTCTTCTTTTCTGTTTCTCAGCACTGAGGGATATTTTGAATAATGGGACAAATTGTATCTTCATACTGGTCGCCGATATTCTTCCAGCCTGAAAGTAATCCCTTTATTTCAGATCGCAAAGTTAACAACTGATCGATTTGGCGATCAATTTGCAAAAGCTTGTCCTGGAGCTTTTCTTTGATTTCACCACAAGGAGCTTGTCCTTGGTCATAGACCTGAAGAATATTTCCAATCTCCTCTAAGCTAAGACCAAGATTTTGTACCCTTTTAATGAAGGCTAGACGAGTCAGCACATCCAATGAAAACTGGCGGAAGCCTCCCTCTGTTCGTCTTGATGATTTGATTAAACCTAAACTCTCGTAATAGCGAATTGTCCTGATAGGGATTCCGCTTATATCTGTTACCTGACCAATTAAAAGCAGTTTTGTCTCCTGAGTTAACACGGCAGATTTTCCCAAATATTGTAATTATTATTACATATTTATACTAATTTATTAATTCAGATAAGAGTTAAGCCAAATCTTGGTGTCACTAGTTTAAATTTTTATCTAATTAGAGATATTACTAAGTTTTGATTTTTCAAATATTTTTAAATATCTATTGTTAATGCATATTAGCTTACATAAGTATTCCAACTTTTACCAGCACACAATGAGTCATATTGTGTACAGCTAAAGACTTATCATTTAGACCGCAGGAGGCAGGGGGAAAGAGGCTTTGAGTTGTAAATAGAGAATGACGAATCCAAGAAAGCATGAAAGCCTCCAATGAAACGTGAAGTATTAAGCGCAAAAATTCTTACAACATGAACAGTACTATGATGAATGCTCATTCTTACTTCCAACATTTCATGCATAAAAATCGGATAGAAGTAGCAAAAATACTTTAGATTTCTTCCAAAAGTTAGAGGAAAGTGTTTTGAGCCATTTTTCCTTTCCTCCCTTAACCTTTGTTATTATCCCTTTTTATATCTTTAATAATTAGAGAAAGTTTTTAATCTAGTAAAGCTTTGAGCTATCTTTAACTGAACTATAAATATATGTGTAGTTAGGCTAACCTTTCTATTCCAGTTTGAAAATAATAATAAAACTAATTATTTCAAGTATTCTCGCTCCTTCTGAACAAATACAATATCATCAGCATTATTCTTATTAAGGCTATTTTGAGTATTTTAACTGATTGACAAAAACTACTTTATTTTAAAATCTTACAAATGTTTCTTGGGTGACTATTTCTCATGGTACTGAAAGTAACTGTTTTTTTTTAGTTTGCATGTTACTTCTAGATCAACTGCTTCACCTCAAGTGAAACCATAAAAATGAATCTCAACTCGCAGACTTCTAGCTCAATCCGTAAACCTAAAACTTTCAATAATCCAGAGCGTTTTATTGAAGGATGGTATTGGGTAATACCCTCTCGAAATCTGCGGGTGGGTGAAGTAAAACCTGTCACGATTTTGGGCAGAGAACTAGTGATTTACCGTGGTAAGGACAAAAGAGTAACTACCTTTGATGCCTACTGTCCCCACATGGGTGCTCATCTTGCTGAAGGCAAAGTTGAGGGTAATGCACTCCGTTGTTTCTTCCATCACTGGAAGTTTGACGCTGAAGGGATGTGTATTGATATCCCATGTTTAGATACGCCGCCTTCCCTAAAGTTACAAACTTGGCCCACTGCTGAAAAGTACGGCATGATTTGGGTTTGGACTGGAGAAATACCACAACAACCTCTACCTTTTATTCCCGAATTAGAACAAAAAGAGTGTGATGTCGCTATCCATTCTCACTTTGTGATGAACTGTCACCCCAATGTGGTGATGATTAATGCGATTGATACTCAACATGTCAATACAGTCCACAAACTGCCAATAGAAATTATTTTTGAAAGACAGGAACTGAACGAAAATGCAATTATCTTCAGTAACACTACAAACATTAAAGAGAATTCATCTTTCATTAAACTCATCCGTCTTTTCTACAAGAATGCCATAACTATCAGTATTTGCTATTGGTACGGTAGCATTGGCATTGTGACACTTGGCCCCGATTTCTTCCATGTCCACACAATGTTTGCAGTTCGCCTCCACGAGGGTGGAAAAGCTGAAGGTCAAATCCTATTGATTACTAAGAAACGTAAAGGATTTTTTGGTTGGTTATCCAATCGAGTTGTGTTATGGCTGACTAAGATTGCAGGCAAATTCTTTCTCATGGATGACATCAAGATTGTCCAAACAATTAAGTTTGATTTGAAAACTCCAATCAAAGCAGATCAGTCAATCATGCAGTTTATTAACCATGTAGAAAGGCAGCAATCTCTAATGTGGGGGACTTGGCAAGAAGCGCGATCGCGCGATGTAGAGAGCAAGCCTAAGCGTGAGAGATGGCAAGATACAACGAGTAATGACTAATATCATGCCTACATTGACCAAAATTCTGTTGAAGCTTACAAAGCTATAGCTTGACAGAATAATTATTTTATGGTCAATTAAACGGACATGGTATAACAGCTAATAAAAGTTAAAAGTTACCTGAGTTCGGGTTAAAGATAAGGAGGTAAAAGCCACTCCAGTTGAAGGCTAGGTTTCTTAGGTTGATGACAATAAGCGATTAATCCGCAAAGAACGTTAACGCAAAAATTAACGGGACTGCGGTG
>NZ_JADEXU010000084.1 GCF_015206895.1 Nostoc sp. LEGE 12450
GGGGGTGGTGGTGGTGCTTGGTCGGGTGGCGGTGTCTGCACAACAGTGGCACGTGGTACAATTACCAATTCCACAGCACGGCGCAAATCTTCGGCATTAACTGTTGTTCGTCCCTCCAAAGCCGCAGCAGCTTTGGCAACCCGCGTGGCGAATAACTCAGCGCGATGTCCCTGAACTCCTCCGCGAATGGCCTCATCTACTAAGTAGGCAATTTGTTCATGAGTGATGATTACTTCTTTTAACCATTCCCGTGCCAAGATGATTTGGGTTTTAAGAGAGTCTAAATCTTCGTTGTACTGTTTGAGGAAGTCTTGGGGAGATTTAGAATAAGCGATCGCTTGTTCAACTGCTTCTACTCTTTGATCTAAGCCGAGTACACCGTCAGCAGAGAGTGCGATCGCAATTCTATCTAGCAAATGCTCCCGTAATCCCCCTTCTTCTGGGTTATAGGTGGCAATAAATAGGGATTTGCACGGATGCTGAAAACTAATCCCTTCCCGTTCTATCTGGTTGCGTCCATCAGATAATACTGTTAAAAGCTGATTTGATATTTGGTCATCTAATAAATTAATTTCATCTACGTACAGTACACCCCGGTTTGCTGTAGCAAGTAATCCAGGCTGAAAAATGGTATCACCTTGTTTTACGGACTTTTCCACATCCACTGAACCTAATAGTCGGTCTTCAGTGATACCTAAAGGGATTTGCAAAAAAGGCGCGGGGATAATTTCGACGGGTACATCTTGAGTGCTTTTGTCTGCGTACTCCGCCAACAGTTGATCGTCCCATTCTTCGGGGTGGTTAGGGTCACAGTTGCTGATTGAACCTTTGACGACTTCAATGGGCGGTAGTAGAGCATGGATAGCACGAGCCATTACAGATTTTGCCGTACCGCGACGACCTGCGATCGCTACTCCTCCTAAACCAGGATCAACTGCGGCTAACAGCAAGGCTAATTTAATTGCTTCTTGACCGACTACGGCAGTTAAGGGAAAGGCAGTGATTGTGGGGTTGATAGTAGGCGCAGGCATTGTTTGCTTTCATAGCGAGTCTCGGCCTTTAGCATACCAATTTCTGGCACATTTAGAATAAGTATTATGGCAATGAGAGAAAGGTAAGGTTATGAGTATTGCTCAGGCTAAACGCTTCACACTGGATGAATACCACAGGCTTGGAGAATTGGGTTTTTTCCATGAAGATGACCACATTGAATTAATCAACGGGGAAATTATTGAAATGGCATCTAAAGGTAAAGCCCATGAAACTTGTTTAAGAAAACTGTGGAAGGAACTCCCTAAAATACTAGGAGACAAGGCTACTTTGCAATCTCAAGCCCCGATTGCTTTGCCACCTAACAGTGAACCTGAACCCGATTTTGCGATTGTTCAAAACCGTGCTGATGATTATCTATCGGCTCATCCTAAAGCAGCTGATGTGTTTTTAGTAATGGAGGTTTCAGATTCTTCTTTGGGCTATGACCAAGATGTTAAAATACCTCTCTATGCTAAAGGAGGTATTACTGATTATTGGATATTCAATTTATTCGATAATTATTTGGAAGCTTACAGTGAACCATATCAGGATAATCAAGGCAGATATGGTTATTCAAATAAGCGAATTTTCTTGTCAAATGAGGTAATAACTTTTCCCTGCTTCCCTGATTTATCTCTTGATTTAGCTAAGGTGTTTCCGCCAAAGCTGAATTTTTAAACTTTGTTATAGTATTCAGTCATAAGACAAAGGAGTAAGTTTTATGGCTTATAGTGATTTTAAACTCATTGAAGTTATTGATTCTTTTGGCTTAGTTATCCACGAGTCATCTGGATTATTCGCAGATGTGCAGGAGCAAGAATGTAGTGATTTATTATCTACTATTCTTAAAGAAAATGTTGATTTAGCAGTAGCGATAAGTTCAGAAAAAGCTCGTAGTGAAATGATAATCAGTCCAATTTTATTAGAAATTAGACGCAAATTTAATTATGAAATCAGCTTTTTTTCGGGAGTTGATTTTACTGTTGATAGCCAGCGAGGATTAAACGGGTTTTGTGATTTTATTTTGAGTCTTTCTTCGGAGCAGTTGCTTGTACGCAGTCCGGTGATTGTCTTAGTAGAAAGTAAAAATGAGAATTTGAGGTCTGGTTTAGCCCAATGTATTGCCGAAATGGTAGCTGCTCAGTTATTTAACGAGAGAGGTGGAAATCAAATCAAAGCTATACATGGTGCTGTTACTATCGGTACGATATGGCAATTCCTCAAGCTTGAAGGCAATGTAGTTTCGATTGATTTGAGTGAGTATTATATTAAGGATATTAAGAGGATTTTAGGTATTTTGTATGGTGCGATCGCTCAAAGTAAACCGTAAATTATTTATTAAATAAAATATCTTTTAAAAAAGACCATAGAGCATTTTAAAGTTCATGGATATGGGTGAGCGCTTTTACGAAATCTTCATAAATAAGTATATTGACAATCAAGGGTCATCCATGTAACTCTGTACATAAGACAGAACAAACACCGCACTCTAAAACGCAGGTTTTTGGTGTTGTCTCAGCAGCAGAATTCCTAGTTTACTGCCGAGCTTCATGTCGTTCCTTCGGCTGAATATTCAGCCCAATGTCAGGTCAGCTGATTGGCTAGACTTTCAATGGGAAGACAAGATGTTTGGATGAATATTCAGGGAAAGGTATGACAGGAAACTTGCCAGTAAACTGGGAGTTCTACGGCTGAGACTTGAACCAAACAAAAGCGACGTTAGGAAGCTTTATAACAAGGTAGTACTTTTTGAGTACAAATTCCTTGTATAAAGACCTGCTACTGCTAAATGTGTAATTTGTTGAAGCTGTCCAGTTCACCAAACAATAACTGGATACATTACAATGCCACACGCTAATCAATCTTCCAATAGACAAACAAACCAACAGGAACTAAAGGTTGGCATCTATTGCGATTTTCAAAATGTTTATTTAAGTGAAGAACAAGCAAGATTATTGTTGGCTTTTGCCATCACCAAAGGAAGTTTAATTATTAGAAAATTATATTATAATTCACTATTTCAAAACCAGGCTTCTGCAAAAAATAATCTCCAATGCATTGGTTTTAAGTGTGAAGATGTTACCTGCTCTTTAAAGAACAGTGCAGATAATCAACTTAAATCTGATTTAATTGACGATGTGTATAACAATCAGTCTCCAGATATAGTTATCCTTGCGTCAGGAGATGGCGACTTTGTAAATGCAGTTCAATTTTTGCAAGAAAAGGGTATAAATGTCATAATTTTTGCACAACGAGGTAATGTAAAACAAAAGCTTAAAGAACGTGCTGATAAATTTTACTTTGTAGATGAATTACCTCAATTAGTTAGCTACAAAACTCAACCTATTAATTACAATGAGGCTCTAGAATGCCTAATTGAATGTACTAAAACTTCCTTAAGTCAAGGTAAGCCTACCGGATTTGGATACATTGATAAATTGATGCGTCAGCGTTGCCATAGATATCAGGGTTTTTCCTCTATTTCTATATCTGGCGGCAATAAGTTTAAAAACTTTAGTCAGTTTATTGATGCTGCGGTAAGGGATGGTAAAGTTCAAACACAAAGTCAGGAATTGTTTTTAGTTGAGTTAGACAAATTAGCTGCTTAAAAAAGCTTTCAAAAACCCAGTTGAGTCAAAGCTGGGTTTTAGCAATACCGCTATATGCGGTTTTTTCATGTCTGAAGATAATAGCATTTGTAAAGTTTCCAACAGTCAATTTCTGCAAAAAGACAAAAGATAAAATGCACAAACTTCTAATATTTCATAATGAAAAACTTCTACGACAAGCACTTACCCACCGTTCTTACGTTCATGAAAACCCTGGGGAGGGCGAACATAATGAACGCTTAGAATTTCTCGGTGATGCTTTGCTGAATTTCTTAAGTGGTGAGTATTTATATAGTTGTCACCCAGAAATGGGAGAAGATGAATTAACACGACGGCGTTCGGCGTTGGTAGATGAGAAACAATTGGCAAAGTTCGCCGAGGAGGTAGGTTTAGACTTTAGGATGCGGTTAGGAAAAGGCGCAATTCGAGACGGAGGCTACCAAAATCCTAATTTACTTAGTAGTACCTTTGAAGCAGTTCTTGGTGCTTACTATTTAGATAATGATTCCAATATTGAAGCAGTTCGCGCAATTATAGAACCACTATTTGATTCTGTAGACCCTAAACATATAGTTGTGTCTCGTTCTAATGTAGACTCAAAAAATCGCTTTCAAGAATGGGTACAACGCAACGTTACTCCAAATCCCCCCAAATACTTTACAGAACAAATAGGAGGCCCTTCTCACGCGCCAGAATTCATAGCAAAAGTATTGGTAGATGAAAAATTTTACGGCGAAGGTAAGGGACGGAATAAGAAAGAAGCAGAGAAAGCTGCTGCTGAGGATGCGCTAACTAAGTTGAAAAAACAAGGGTTATTGTAATAATGTTTTTTGATTTCACGTAGAGGTGTAGACAAAAATTTTACGTCTTGGCGCGAAATCAACTCTCTATTTGTAAGGGCAAAATTACAGTGAAAGTAGAACCAACTCCCACCTCAGAAACTAAGCTAATTTGGCCTTGTAGTAGTTTTACTAACCGCGAAACGATCGCTAACCCCAATCCTGTACTATCGGGTAGATAGGGACGATCGCTAAAACTGACCCGAAAGTAGGGTTCAAATATCTGGGCTTGGTTTTCTGGTGCAATGCCAATTCCAGTGTCAGAAACTGCGATCGCCCATCTCTGGTTCTCCAACACCTGACACATTATAATAATAGTCCCCGACTCTGTATAGCGAATCGCATTACTAATAAGATTTGTAATAATTTGTTGGCACTGAAAAGGATCTGTGATTAATTCTTTGGGAGCGCGATCGCAATCTACTACGACTTTTAAATTTTTCCCAACAGCTAAAGGTTCCAACATTTCACAGATATTATTGATTAATTCACTCACATCTGTGGGTGCTAGTTGGAGTTTTATTTGCCCTGCTTCATAGCGCGAAAGTTCTAATACATCGTTAATCAGGTGGAGTAATTGTCTACCGTTGCGTAGTACCCGCTCAATATGTTCGAGATTGGCAGAGGTGTCTTTTATCTCAGTCTTTCGTCGTTGTTGGCGTAAAAACAGATCCGAGTAACCAATAATGGAAGTTAGAGGATGTTTCAATTCGTGGGCTAGCTGTGAAAGATACTCTTGATTTGCGCTCATTAAGCGCGTGAGTTCTTCATTATGGAGTGTTAGTGATAACTGTAACTGCTGTAATTCTCGGAACCGCTCTTCAACATAACTCTTGAAACACCGAGCGATCGCTTCGTCTATGATAGCGTCAATCAAACGCATGGAACGAATTATATCTACAGGTGTTCCCTTTAATAAATCTGCGTGTATGGCATCAAATATTACCGTTCGTAGCAGATGATATTCTCTGGCAATTTCTGCTGGGTCAAAACCTTGTTCTGCTCGAATAGCTCCATGCTGAAAACTAGCAGTAACTATCGACTGAATATCACTATCCTGAGATTTTGAAAGCACTGTTACCATTGCTTGTAAAACATCAGGGATATGATCTTTTACTGCTGTATAAGATAGGTCATCAGCACTTTCAATCCGTCTATCCTTGCGAACTGCTGTAACCCATTTATCGAGGATGGTGTCCGTTTTTTCAGCCAGTACTTGACTAAAATCCATTATGTTAAATTCAGCTAGGAGATAGATGAGCAAACTGCCATATCCAATTAGTTTAGCGATTGCAGTGGTCTTTTACCAAGTTTAAGGATTTAATTCACCTACCAAAAGAAATACATTTTGTATATTCGTTTGTTTGCCGATTAACTCTCCGTATATAAAAATCTTTAAGTATAATATATCTGCTTTAAGAAATATTAAGCAAGTGGGTAACAATATTAATACTTGACTCAACTATATTATTTAGCTTTGTATACAAGGAATTCACTTACAATAAGACTAAAAACATAAATTTTATTTATTCCGAAAAATCAAGGTGATGTGCTGAATTGCGGTATTAAAATGAACAATATTTATCATTAAACAGATGGCTTTTACTGAGCATCAATGTTATATTGTGCATAATTTAGTATCCATTAGAGTAAGTCAGCCTAATTCAGCGTGTCACAGTGCATAACGCTGGAGCGGAGGAACCAAATTGTGGGGCGTATCTCATAGAAAGTGAAGAGTGAAAAGTGAAGAGTTAACTCAGCACGGGCTAAACGCCCCGCTACCGCTAACAGCACTCGGTACTCAGCACTCTAAAAAGAAGGGCATCTCTCAGCCCTAGCCCGTCAGCTAACTTCGTAGGCATTGAGAGGAGACTGAAGAGACGGCATTTTTATAATGTTCCGATCTCATCGGTGTCCAAGGCTGGTACTGCTCGGATTTCTTGTACCTGCACTTAAATCTGTTGAGGTCGTAAATGATATTTCAACTAAATTTGGTTGCGATCGCAGCGATCGCAACACAAGCTGCGTGGAAAAAGACAAAACCTGTCATCCTCAGAGATGTATTTATTTTACCAGTATTGGGATTCTTGGGAATAATTGTGCTGTGGTGGATTATTGCACTTGCCAACGATGAATTAATGCCCACCCCACCAGAAGCGCTCATTGCTAATCTAGACTACATCTTAAATCCCTTCTACCAAAGAGGCCCAGGTAACTTGGGAATTGGTTGGTTGTTGATCGCAAGTCTGCGCCGGGTATTACTAGGTTTTTTGTTAGGAGCGGTAGTAGCGATTCCTGTGGGGTTTTTAATTGGGATGTCTAGACCGGCAATGCTAGCCCTCAATCCGATCATTCAAATTTTTAAACCTGTATCACCCTTAGCTTGGCTTCCTATCGCCTTGGCAATTTTCAATTTAGCAGATCCTTCAGCCATTTTTGTCATTTTCATTACCTCCTTATGGCCGACAATTATTAATACCGCATTAGGAGTTTCTAGCGTTCCCAAAGATTATTTAGATGTGGCACAAGTGCTAGAAATGCCCCGTTGGAGGCGGATTACCAAAATAATTTGGCCTGCAAGTTTACCGTATATTTTTACAGGTTTACGAATTAGTTTAGGCATAGCTTGGCTAGTAATCGTCGCCGTGGAAATGCTTACAGGTGGTATTGGTATCGGCTTTTTCGTCTGGGATGAATGGAGTCGTTTAAACCTGAGTTCAGTCTTTTTAGCTGTGTTCATAATTGGCTTAACTGGATTAATTTTGGATTACGCCGTGGGCAAACTCGAAGAATTAGTAACCCATCGCCCGAAAACTTCCAACTAACAAAATTTGGCTGCGATCAAAACAGCAAGATGTAACCAGACTCTGCGCTTCTGCGTGAGCAATTCATCACAAATGGAGCTATAAAAATGGGTGATATAAACTGGACTCGACGAGATTTTATTAAAGGAATAGGAGCAACCACAACCGGGATAGCGCTATCCTCCTGTGGAATTTCAGGAGATAGATCCGCCAAAGGGTTAACAGAAGAAGCCTTGGCTGTACAACCAGTAGTTAGATCGCAAGACCTAGAAAAATCCGATCTCACCATTGGTTACGTTCCCGTTAACGATTGTGCGCCATTTGCGATCGCCTGGAAAAAAGGCTTCTTCCACAAATATGGTTTGAACGTCACACTTAACCGCGAGGCTAGCTGGGCCACCTCCCGCGACGGTTTAATTTTTGGTCGCCTAGATGCTTCACCCGTAGTATCTGGTGCCGTCACCAACGCCAGAATTGGTGCAGAAGGCGCACGTCACGCCCCCTTGTGTGCAGCCATGACCATTCACCGCCACGGTAACGCCATGACGATGAACAAAGCCATGTGGGATTTTGGGCTGCGTCCGTGGTACGAGTATCAAGAAAAATATGGCGATGGTGCTTTAGAAGCCTTTGGGCGCGATTTCCGAGGCTACTTTGACAAGCAAGCGCCAGAAAACAGAGTTTGGGCAGTAGTATTAAGTTCGTCCATTTACGAATACTTTATCCGTTACTTATCCGCCGCCGCAGGGGTTGATCCGCTTAAAGAGTTTCGCGTCATCATCGTACCACCCCCCCAAATGGTGACAAATGTGCGGATTGGTGCAATGCAAGCTTACATGGTTGCAGAACCCTGGAATACAAGGGCAATAACAGGTAACGAAAACATCGGTTTTACCTTTGCACAAGGCAAAGAAGTCTGGTTGGGACACCCAGATCGTTTATTGGGAGTAATGGAATCTTTCATCGATAAATATCCCAAAACCTATCGTTCTCTAGTCAAGGCGATGATTGAAGCTTGCCAATATTGCAGCAAAGCAGAAAACCGCCAAGAAGTAGCTGAACTGCTAACAGAACGTTCCTTTACAGGTGCTAGACCCAAAAAGAAAGATGCCCCAATTGCGAAGTTTACCAGTCCGGGAATTCTCGGCAACTACAACTATGGCGGTTTTGACGGCAAAGACCGCACCATTCAAGCTGCTGATACTACGATTTTCTTCGATATTCCTGACAACCTTCCCAAACAACCAGAAGAACACTCAACATTCTTATGGCGATCGCGAAGTCTCTGGTTAATGACACAAGCAGCGCGGTGGGGACAAATTAAGGAATTTCCCAAAAATGCCGACAAACTAGCCCAACAAGGCTGGAGAACAGATTTATATCGGGAGATAGCATCTGAAATGGGCATTCAGTGCCCCAAGGATGATTACAAGGTCGAACCACCAGAAGTATTTATAGATAAGAAAGGCTTCGACCCCAGCGATCCTGTGGGCTATCTGAATAGTTTTGCCATCAGGGCTAACGCTCCCACTAACTTTTTCATGTCTTAAATCCCAAGTTTAAATATTGACCCTAGCAATTTTAGATTTTCGGTACAAGTCGCAGTTAATCCAAAATTGATTGACTAAATTATTTCGGGAGCCTTTGATGATGGAATATACCTCATTACCTATTAATACCCAGACAGGAGTTCTGCCCCGTACTGGATTTTTAGAAATTGAAAATTTAGTCAAGTCTTATCCGACACCTGATAAAGATAACTTTGTCGTTTTAGATGGAGTTAATCTAACGATTGGTGAAGATGAATATATTTCTGTAATTGGTCACTCTGGTTGTGGGAAATCAACCCTATTAAAGATAGTAGCTGGTTTAGAAAAAGCAACTTCCGGCTCAGTTCGGCTTGATGGAAAAGAAATCCGTCAGCCAGGAGCAGAAAGGATGATGGTATTTCAAAACTATTCATTGTTACCTTGGTTAACCGTGCGAGAGAATATCCGGTTAGGCGTGGATGAAGTGCTAAAAAATGCTAATCGGGCTGAAAAAATTAGCATTGTAAATGAACACTTGGCAATGGTAAACTTGACGGCGGCGGCTGACAAATATCCTGATGAAATCTCTGGAGGTATGAAACAACGAGTAGGTATTGCCAGAGCTTTAGCAATTCGTCCTAAAATGTTACTGATGGATGAACCTTTTGGGGCGCTAGATGCGCTAACTCGTGGTAAATTGCAACGGCAAGTATTGGATATTTGGGAAAATAATCGTCAAGCAGTGATGATGATTACTCACGATGTAGACGAAGCAATTTATATGTCCGATCGCATCGTCTTGATGACCAATGGCCCATCTGCTACTATAGGGGAGATTTTAGAAGTTCCTTTTGAGCATCCACGCGATCGCGCAGCCATGCGAAACTCAAAAGAATATTTTGAACTCCGCAACCACGCTCTGAATTTCCTCGATCGATATTTTGCACAAGACGAGTAAATTAGATTATCATTTTTTTTAGTGGGTAGCCTAATTCAAATTCATGAAAGCTGGATTTGGAACGGAGGAACCAATGTTTGGGGCTAATCTTATGAGAGACACCTTCCAGTCTTAGCCCGTCAGCTAACTCCGTAGGCAATGGAAGGAACCCCCAAGACTTTGGCTGTAATACAGTTATTATTGGGGTTTCCTGGACTGATTTAAGATTTGCAATTTTGGTTATCGTTACTCAATCTAAAATCCAAAATTGTTCGACTGAGTGTAGCCGTACCCCTCCGGGGAAGCTACGCGTAGCGTTCCGCAGGAAAGTCCAAAATCTAAAATTTGTCCCCCTGCTTCTCATTACTAATTCATTTCATTGGGAGAAGTAAAGCTGTGCAAATCAAGCCAATGTTAGCACGTCTGCAAAGTGCCACAGGTCGAGATGACTTAATTGAACAAATGGTACTAGTGCCAGAACCAAAAAAACACTTTTCTAAAGAAGCTCAAAAAGCAAAAGCAGTTAATTTAATTGTTGCTTATGACGCATCTCCTAACAGTCATACGGCACTAGATATTGCCTTCTGGATTGCCCATCAAACGCGTTTAGCTACTAATGCAGAAGTTACTGTTCAAGCTGTTTATGTCATAGAAGATAATCAAAGCAGTCAATATCCAAATATCTTGAGCTTTCCACAACAGACTTCATTAGAATGTCAAATCAGTGAAGTATCAAAGTCTGTGACACAGGTATTAACTCAACCCAAATTGCAGACAGTGGTAACTCCCCTACAACAAGCAGATATAATTCTCTGGCAAGCCCGAAGTCTAGCTGAAGAATGGCAAGGTTCCTTCAAATCTCATTTGCGGTTTGGCAGTATTTCCACAGAACTTCGCAAAGTTGTTGAATCAGAAGCCGCCGATATTCTATTTCTCGGTTGCCAATCTGTTAATCATCCGATGATTGAAGCATTGGGTTATAATTTTCCCTGCGCCGTTTTGGGTATTCCCAGTTGTATTGATGAATAATCGCTGTTTAAAATTTCAGTAATTTTTATCCAATTGTAATCATAGATAAGTCACCTAAAACTAGGTGGCTTTTTTCGCTACTATGCAACCAATAAAACTTCAGGAGTAAGATGTGGACAACTGGCAAGCAATCCTTAGTGTAATTACATTTATAAGCGTCATTATTTTAGTGATGACGGAATGGGTACATCTCACCATCGCGGCATTATTGGGAGCATTATTATTAGTTTTTACCAACGTCATGACTTTAGAAGAAGCTGTTGGTTATATCGGCAACAGTCATGGAACACTAGGTTTATTCTTTGGAGTTATGGTGCTAGTACGAGCTTTTGAACCTACCAAGATATTTGATTATTTAGCAACTCAAATAGTACTCTTGGCTAAGGGACAAGGCAAGCGTCTATTACTCGGTATTGTGGCTATTGTGACACCCATCTGTGCAGTTTTACCAAATGCCACAACAGTAATGTTGTTAGCGCCTTTAATTCCACCAATGGCGAAGGAAGTCGGGATAAATTTTGTTCCCTTGTTAATTTTAATGGTATTTGTTGCTAATAGTGCCGGACTCCTAACTTTAGTTGGAGATCCAGCTACCTTTATTGTTGGTGATGCTGTGAATATCAGCTTTACAGATTATTTGTTTAAATTGAGTTTAGGAGGGGTAATTGCCGTTGCTATCGTAATTGCAACACTACCATTTTTATTTCGTAAAATTTGGAATACCCAGTTAGATAATTTAGAAGAACTGCCACATCCAGAAATCAATCATCCACGAGCTTTAAGCTTTGGTGCAGTTATAGTATTTTTTGTTCTGCTATTTTTTGTCGTTGGAGAAACTCTACCAGTTCCGGTTTCGCCTGCTGCCGCAGCTTTGTTAGGAGCAGCTTTAGCTTTGCTGTTATCTCACCATAGCAAAATCGATTCAGTTAACAATATTTTGCGGGATGTAGACTGGAGTACATTAATATTTTTTATGAGTATTTTTGTGTTAATTGGAGGGCTAGAGAAAACAGGCGTAATTAATGGTTTATCAGGAATATTGGCAGCAATATTAGGAAAAAATATTATGCTGGGTTCTCTAGTTTTATTATTTTTTGTAGGTATATTATCCAGCGTAGTCCCCAATATTCCGTTAGTGGTGGGGATGGTTCCCTTACTCAAACAATACATTGTGACTGTGGGATTAGCGCCCGCAGAAGTTCTAGCACAAGATTTTCAAGGACAGTTTCCCCCAGAAGTATTACCGCTTTTTTATGCCATGATGTTTGGTGCAACTTTGGGAGGTAATGGCACATTAGTAGGGGCATCATCTAATATCGTCGCTGCCGGTATTTCTGAGCAGCATGGACGACGCATCTCGTTTAAAACTTTCCTTCACTACGGCATTCCAGTGATGCTGTTGCAACTGGTAGCTTCGGCTTTGTATGTGTTGTTTCGATTTCTGCTTTAGATAAAGGTAGGGGCAATTTCAATACGGTTCGGTTAAGGCAAGAGACGCGATAAATCGCCGTCTCTACAAAGGACTGATTCTTGTAAAGACGGAGATTTATCGCGTCTTTGCGATTAGTGGCGTGTCATCAAAAAACTTATCCGAACCATATTGGGGGCAATTTTATGAATTGCCCCTACTGAAAACTAGGGTTTAGATTATTATTTGCGGAAGCCTTATATAGCTGTGGCTACTAATAGCCAATTATGTGCAATACATCCCGTAAGACACTATAACCAGCTAAATCCCAAAGCAAATAGGCGAGAAAACCAATTGCTGCCAAACGACCGTTCCAGATTTCGGCTTGGGGAGTCCAACCAAACAAAAAAGCATTGCGGTCTACACCATTGTAGGCTTTAGCAACAGGTGGTAAATCAGTAGAAGATCGAGTTTCCATTTTTTTTCTCCAATATCCAGTAAGTTTTCAAAGGTTCAATCTTTAGTAGCCAACTAAGTGCAGTACGTCGCGTAAAACGCTATAACCGGCTAAATCCCAAAGCAAATAGGCGAGAAAACCAATTGCTGCCAAACGACCATTCCAAATTTCGGCTTGAGGAGTCCAGCCAAACAGAAAAGCGTTGCGATCTACACCGTTGTATTCTGGTGCAACAGGTGGTAAATCAGTAGAAGACCGAGTTTCTTGAGTTGCCATTTGTTTCTCCAAAATTTCTTAGCTTTTTAGATGTTTAATTTCTAGCAGCCAATTAGATGTAAAACATCACGCTGGACACTATAACTGACTAAATTCCAAAGCAAATTATTCTTTTGCAACTATTGGCAAATCTCTGGAATAATGAGTTGCCATCTTGTTGTCGTCAACAATTCATTTGTTAACTTTAATGTAGCTATTTATAACTAGATTGCTTTCTGCCTGTAGGCACAAACTACAGGCACTTCTTCTGGACGATACTCAACAACATATTAGTGCAGACAAATCCACCCTGAGAGGGTGATAAAAAAATAATTATAAATAAATGTAAAGTTCTAGTAATTAAACTATAGCTTGGGCAAAATCAATCATTTTGATTAAGCAGTTAAAATTAAGAGTGTGGCAGCCAATAATTAACCAAATTTTTAACTACTTTTACCGTTAGATAATAAAATTTATATCTTTTGCTGTATATAGTTTTCAGCCTTTGGAGAGATGCTTTCAACAGCTAAATTCTACGATTCTGAACTAAACAGTTAGGTATTGCCATAGGTACAGACAAAAATACTAAGAGTTGCTTCTCAAGAAAATCTTAATTCCCCAAATTTAAACTTAGTAGAAGGAAATACAATGTTCCAAAGTACGGAAATCATGCTGGGACTCTACAAACCACTATTGTGGTTAGCACAGGTTCCAGTAGATCCCTCAAACGTCACGCCAGCACAGGCATCGGTTCTGACTTCCGGGCCGCGCTTTTTTGTGGCCTTAATCTCCGGCGTGATCCTAGCCTTTGCTTTCCAATTAGTTCTAACTAATCTTTCCCTTGCAGCCGGTATTTCCTATCTGGGGCACTCATCTGACTCGGATTCAGATTCTGGGGAAGTCGGAAGTTTGGGCGGCAGCATTCGCAAAATCGGCACAGCAGTAGGGATTTGGACGTTAGTCACTGTAACGATCGCTCTATTAATTGCCTGTTTCCTGGCAGTAAAATTGAGCCTCATAATCTTAGATCCAGGCTTAGGAGCAATTCTCGGTTTGGTAATTTGGGGTGCTTACTTTTTACTCCTCGTTTGGGTAAGTTCCACTACTGTCGGTTCCTTAATTGGCTCAGTCGTAAATACGGCAACTTCCGGTTTTCAGGCGATTATGGGTACAGCTACAGCCGCACTAGGCGCGAAAGCTGTCAATAATCAAGTTGTAGCAACAGCTGAAGCCGCCGCCGCCGCCGTCCGCCGAGAACTAGGAAGCGGCATCGACCCTGGAAGTATTCGGGAGAACATAGAAGATTATTTAGATAAGTTGCGTCCACCAGAGTTGGATGTGTCGAAAATTCGGAGTGATTTTGAAAATTTACTCAACGATCCCCAATTAAAAGCGATCGCCGGGACTCCAGATATTCGCAACATCGACCGCCAAAAGTTTATCGAATTAGTCAGCAGCCGTACCGACCTTTCTAAAAAAGACGTTACCCGCATTGCTGATACTTTATATAAGGTTTGGCAACAGGTAGTAAGTCAGCATTCACCCACCGAAGACCGGATGGGTGAGTTAATGGATTATCTGAAATCACTTCCAGCAGGACAAAGTAAGACAGATGAACTCAACGCCAAGCTGGATCGATTAGTTGCAGAAACACGTGGTTCCAAGGAAGCTGACCAAAAGGCATCTACTACTGGGCCAATTCAAAGTACAATCCAGCAAGGACTATCCGCCTTAACGGGCATTGTGTTGGGACGGGCAGATTTATCTGATTTGGATGTGGAAAAAATCTTGGGTAGCCTTACCACAGCCAAAGAAAAAGTCACTCAACAAGCAGATAAGCTAGGTTTGCCAACACCATCACAACCCTATAGCCCCATTCGATCTGATATCGAAAATTATCTGTACAACACTTATGCTTGGCAACTAAGCCCAGAAAAAATTGCCCAAGAATTTCGTGATGTCATTTACGACCCAGCAGCCGATCCTGGAATAGTCCGCAGAGAACTAGAAAGATTATCACGTAACGATTTCGTCAAAATTCTCCAACAACGAGGACTACTTACCCAAAGCCAAATTCAGCGCATTGCAGATCGGCTAGAAGTTGTCCGCAAAGATGTGCTGGTGACAGTTACAGGTATCGAAGAAAGAGAAATAGTCCAAGACTTGCAACGCGCAGTAGAAAGTTATCTGCTTGTTACCCCAAAAACAGATTTGACACCTGAAGGCATTGAGCAGAATTTTAAACCACTGTTGCAAGACCCAGATGCAGATTATGAAACCCTGACATTACGACTGGCGCACATTGAACGTCAAGAAATCCGGGAGATATTGCTAGAACGGAATGATATCCAGCTATATGAAGTAGACAGCATTCTGGATGAATTGGAAAAACAACGCGATCGCGTCTTGATAGAATCCAAAGGATTAGCTGAACAGGCACAATATCAAGCAGAAACCCTGTGGCTGAATGTAGAATCATATCTGCGTAACACCGGGAAATCAGAATTGAATCCTGATGCTATCCGCGCGGAGTTCAAAAAGCTATTAGAAGATCCCCAAGCTGGAATTAGCTCAATTCGGGCGCGGTTGTCTCGCTTTGACCGCGATACCTTGGTACAACTGTTGAGTCAGCGCCAAGATTTGAGTGAAGATCAAGTTAATCAAATCATCAATGCGGCTGAAGAGTCGTGGCATAACATTCGCCACACACCCCAAGCTGTAGTGGATAAAGCCAAAGAGCAATACGACTCTGTTACCACCACGATCGCAGATTATCTGCGGAATACTGGTAAACAAGAACTGAATCCTGAAGGTATTCAGCGAGATTTGAGCAAATTGTTTGAAAATCCCAAAGAGGGAGCCAGCGCACTGCGCCGTCGATTGTCCCAGTTAGACCGAGATACACTCGTGAAGTTGCTCAGTCAACGTCAAGATTTGAGCGAACAACAAGTCAATGAAATCATTGATTCCACCCAAACTTCGATTCGTAATTTTATACGTGCGCCTCGTCGTTTAGCTACTCGTACACAGCAAAGAGCAGAAACATTTAAAGCTTATCTGGAAGAGTATCTGCGCCAAACTGGTAAAGAAGAACTCAATCCTGAAAGTATCAAACGCGACTTACAACTACTCTTGCACGATCCGCGAGTGGGGGTAGAAAGTTTTAGCGATCGCCTTTCCCATTTTGACCGTGATACCATCATCGCCCTCCTGAAGATTCGGGAAGATATGTCTGATGAAGAAGCAGCGCGGATTGCCGATAACATGGTGTCCGTCAGGGATCAATTTGTAGAACAAGTGCGGAATATCCAACGAGGCATTCAAGATGCAATTGATGGGGTTTTTGCCCGCATCCGCAACTATCTTAACTCCCTGGATCGCCCGGAACTCAATTACGATAGCATCAAGGGCGATGTCCGCACATTTTTTGACGATCCTCAAGCGGGGTTTGATGCCCTGCGCGATCGCCTATCTTCTTTTGATCGTGAGACTTTAGTGGCAATTATGAGTTCTCGTGAGGACATCTCTGAGGAAGATGCCAATCGGATCATCGACCAAATTGAACGGGCCCGCAACACAGTATTGCAACGTGCAGAACGCATACAGCAAGAAGCCCAACGCCGCCTAGAACAGGTGAAGCATCAAGCACAGCGACAAGCTGAAGAAACCCGCAAAGCCGCAGCAACAGCAGCGTGGTGGCTGTTTGCCACAGCATCCGTCTCCGCCGTTTTCTCTGCATTAGGAGGAGCGCTGGCTGCAAGGCCGTAGTTTAACAAGTTGTCTCCGCTCACATTTAAGCCTCCCATTATCGGGAGGCTTTTCTATGTTTCATTTGTCACTTGTCATTTGTCCTTCAATACAGTTCAGTTAAGGCTAAAACTCTTTGCCAAAGTCAATTTTTTTAACGTAGACGCGGAGCGGCTTACCGCAGGCTACTGCAAAGAGAACAAAGAAATACTTAACCCAAGCGTATTGCTTATCCTTTCTTAAAAACCAATGACAAATGACCAATGACCAATGACCAATGACCAATGACAAAAAAGGTTAAGAAACGCCATACTTCTTAAACCAAGCCAAAAGACGTTTCCAACCGTCCTTAGCATCTTTCTCGCGGTAGGAGGGGCGATAATCGGCAAAAAAAGCGTGGGGTGCGTCGGGGTAGACGATGATTTCAGATTTGCTGCTACTAGACTTTAAGCGATCGCGCATCTGTTCTACTGTATCAAGGGGAATACCCGTATCTTTGCCACCGTAAAGTCCGAGAATGGGGACTGTCAGTTTTGATGCAATATCAATTGGATACTTGGGCTGGAGTTCGGTAGCATCGCCCACGAGTCGCCCATACCATGCTACACCTGCCTTTACCTTGGGATTGTGTGCCGCATACAACCAGGTAATGCGGCCACCCCAGCAGAAGCCTGTAATCGCCAATTTATTGGCATTGCCTTTAGCTGATTTCACAGCCCATTTTACAGTGGCATCGAGATCGGATAACACTTGGGCATCTGGTACTTTGGCAACAATTGGGCGAATTTCGTCTATACTGCTTAACTTAGTGACATCGCCTTGACGGATAAATAATTCCGGTGCGATCGCTAAGTATCCCAACTGAGCAAAACGACGAGTAACATCTTGAATATGCTCGTGTACGCCAAAGATTTCTTGAATTACCAAGACAATTGGGAAATTTTCACCAGTGGCGGGTGCTGCTCTGTAGGCAGGAATTTCGCCATCTTTGACGGGAATTTTCACTGCACCAGCTACCAACCCCTTAGCATCGGTAGCGGTGACTTGAGCAGAAATGGGTTGCACTGCCAAGGCAAAACCCGTCGCCAAGGTGCTTGTTGCGATAAATTTGCGGCGTGTTATTTCTTTCATCATCTCTACCCTAAATTGGCGGAAACTTTATTGTTGGTTATCAGTACAGTAGTACGACAACAAATATTACAATTTATGAATCAGTTTACCGTAATATTTTAGATTCGTTTGCTGTCCAAATGTTTCTTCTATGTGGCTTTGGTCAGAGAAAAGCCGCCTGTACTGGCAAAGAATAAGCCACGGGACTAAACAATTTTTGGTACTGAGTCACCTTCTGACTGGGTTTCCCTATCTCAAATGCGCGGAAGGGTAGGTGTACAAATTCTATAGTTCCCAAAAAGTGCTTATATTCCAGATACAGTAAGGCTTTCAACCCATTACTCGCCTAATCATAATCCGCGCAATCTCTGAAATACTTACCAAAAGACGATTTCAGCCTTTAAATTTTTCTGGCACTCTTTCCAAACAAATTCTGTAATGCTATGATTGCCCTTAAATCGCGCAACCGCACCTTGAAAATTAAATACAGCTTGGGTTTCAGGCTCCCGCTATTGCAATTCATCAAAATCCCTATTAGGGATTGAAACAGAAACAGACCTTTTCCTATAGGTCGGATTGTACATTGCAATTCATCAAAATCCCTATTAGGGATTGAAACAAACTACCACCTATTAAAGCAACAGTCTCAGCAGGATTGCAATTCATCAAAATCCCTATTAGGGATTGAAACAGAAAACAATAAATTAGCTCTTCCCGAATCTTCTGAGATTGCAATTCATCAAAATCCCTATTAGGGATTGAAACTTCTAATTTATTAAACGCAACGATGACAATAGAAGATTGCAATTCATCAAAATCCCTATTAGGGATTGAAACGGAACCTCAGCCCTACCACTAAAAACAATTGGTAAGGATTGCAATTCATCAAAATCCCTATTAGGGATTGAAACAAAGTTGGCGATACACTATATGCCGGAATTGCAGATTGCAATTCATCAAAATCCCTATTAGGGATTGAAACTGAATTTGGAAATTGTTTTAATAAATTCAATACTATTGCAATTCATCAAAATCCCTATTAGGGATTGAAACATTGCTCAAAACCACCAACAAATTGATAGTGCAAATTGCAATTCATCAAAATCCCTATTAGGGATTGAAACAACGAGCTTGCAAGGGCGCACCACCAGCAAAAGATTGCAATTCATCAAAATCCCTATTAGGGATTGAAACTTCTCTAGTTGAACTCTTGTGATCAACTTCGTTGTATTGCAATTCATCAAAATCCCTATTAGGGATTGAAACCTCTCTGGTTTGACTGTCAGCGTCACGGCTGGAATTGCAATTCATCAAAATCCCTATTAGGGATTGAAACGTTAAACTTGCTAACTTCTTAGCTTTCTTCTCAGCATTGCAATTCATCAAAATCCCTATTAGGGATTGAAACTATTATTCTGGATATGTAGAAGCTGGCACTAAGATTGCAATTCATCAAAATCCCTATTAGGGATTGAAACACAGCGAAAGCAACGAATGCTGTGACGGAAGCAGCATTGCAATTCATCAAAATCCCTATTAGGGATTGAAACATTTGCATAAACATTGTACGTTATTGCCAGAAAAATTGCAATTCATCAAAATCCCTATTAGGGATTGAAACAAATCGAAATCAACAAAAGCAATTAGGAAGAGGAAATTGCAATTCATCAAAATCCCTATTAGGGATTGAAACAACTCCTGATTCAGATTCAAGGTAAGCCAAGACTATTGCAATTCATCAAAATCCCTATTAGGGATTGAAACTCGTAATATTGCTGTACTTCTGATAAGTTACCTACAAAATTGCAATTCATCAAAATCCCTATTAGGGATTGAAACACTTGGGAAAGGTGCTGAGGATGCTGTAAAAGCAATTGCAATTCATCAAAATCCCTATTAGGGATTGAAACCCTGCAACAGTAGCGGCTTCATATTGGAGAACTGATTGCAATTCATCAAAATCCCTATTAGGGATTGAAACAACGAACCAAAGATTAGCAGAAAACTGGGGGCATTATTGCAATTCATCAAAATCCCTATTAGGGATTGAAACAAGTACAAACGTGGCTTCATACGCCGCATCCTGGATTGCAATTCATCAAAATCCCTATTAGGGATTGAAACGATTAATTGATAGCCCAGTAAAAGCACAAATAACCGAATTGCAATTCATCAAAATCCCTATTAGGGATTGAAACACAAGAATTAGGGATGCTGGATGAAGAGTCTGAAATTGCAATTCATCAAAATCCCTATTAGGGATTGAAACATATGCAGCCTGGAAGGATGAAGGGCATTCAAATTGCAATTCATCAAAATCCCTATTAGGGATTGAAACAGAAGCCGCCAGGTTAAAAGGACTGTGCTATTACATTGCAATTCATCAAAATCCCTATTAGGGATTGAAACTACTCGTGATGGACGTTCGAAGATTCTCCAAGCTGGATTGCAATTCATCAAAATCCCTATTAGGGATTGAAACTGACTGTGCGCTAGCTGTTCCTGATGAATGGAAATTGCAATTCATCAAAATCCCTATTAGGGATTGAAACAGCGATGAGGAATTTGATACTATCTTTGCCAGAATTGCAATTTATCAAAATTCCTATTAGTAAAAACTAAAAGTGGTGTAGTAGCGCAGCAAGCTTAATTTGTTGGGTTTCGCTATTGCTCAATCCAACCTACTATTTTTCTTAACTTAAGCATATTGATTGATAGTGCGATCGCTAATCTTGTAGAGTGAGTGGGCACTAGAAAGCATCGACTTGCAAAAGTCAATTTTCTAAAAATAAAAACACAGATGAACACTGATAATTTATCTGTATCCATCTGTGATTATGTGGTGTCAATACCTGGGAATTAAACCATTAGACTTGTTGTATTTCTGGACGACCATCTTCAACCACAAATGAAGCCCGCTTACTAATCGTGCCAAATGGGGTTGTGACATTTGACATAACCAAATAGTCTGTCTTCCAGTTTGTGGGAGTCAGAGAACAACGAACATAACCCCGTTGATTATTGAAAAACTTAATGTGTGGGTTATCGGGTAAATAAGCTTCAACTGCGGGGGTGCTGTCTGAGCCATCACCACCGGAGCTAATTGAAGAACAGACGAATTCACTGCCAATTGTAGCGGATTGTGGATTATCAAAGTTAGCTTTGAGATTCATCGCCCAGTGGGAATGCACATCGCCTGCTAAGGATACTGGATTGGAGGGCTGGCGCTGTCCGAGGAAAGCCATGAGGCGATCGCGCGAAGCCACATAACCATCCCATTTATCCATGCTGTAAGTTCCGCCTTCTCCTGGTTTCATGTCTCGTTGAGCAATCGGAACCTGCTGTGCCAAAACATTCCACTTCGACCGTGAGCTATTTAAACCATCGAATAACCAAGTCTCCTGTGCTTTACCGGTAATGGTTGCATTCGGATCTAAATTCTCTGGGCAACGTTCTTTAGTACCATCACCACAGGGCTGATCGGTGCGATATTGGCGGGTATCTAAAACATGGAAGGTGGCTAAATTACCAAAGGAAAGCCGACGGTAAAGTTGCATATCAGAGCCAACGGGACGCGATAAGGGGCGCAGTGGCATGTGTTCGTAGTAAGCCTGATAAGCAATAGCCCGTCGTTGGAGGAAGATTGCCCGATCCTGATCTGGTTCAGTATCAATTTCTGAAATATTGTTAGCGTAGTTGTTTTCTACTTCGTGGTCATCCCAGGTAACAATCCAAGGAAATGCTGCATGGGCTGCTTGCAGATTGGTATCAGTTTTATAAAGGGCGTGACGGTTGCGGTAATCTTCTAAGGTGAAAATTTCTGTACTATTGTGCTTTCTGGGAGTAGTGGTTGAGATTCCCCCTTCATAGATGTAATCACCAACATGCACTACTAAATCAAGGTCTTCCTGTGCTAGATATTTGTAGGCAGTATAGAATCCTTGCTGATAGTTTTGGCAGGAGACTAGACCAAAGTTAAATTTACTCAAGTAACTATTTGCTAAAGGTGCTGTCCGAGTGCGGCCAATAGGGCTAGCATCTTGACCAACCAGAAACCGATACCAATACCAAGTATCAGATTGGAGTCCTTCTACCACAACTCGCACTGAGTGAGCTAGTTGTGGGGTTGCAAGTACCGTACCTCTAGAGACAATACGCCTCATATCAGGATCGGTTGCTACTTCCCAACGAATTGGCACATTCACAGGTGGCATTCCACCTCCCTCTAAGGGTTCAGGAGCCAGACGAGTCCAAATCACTACGCTGGTAGGATAAGGTTCGCCCGATGCTACACCCAAGGTGAAAGGATAATTAGAAAATCTGCTTTTGGCGATCGCTGTTTGATGAGAAAATTGATTAGCGATCGCTAAACCAGACAATGCTCCTGCCCCGATAATTAAGTTGCGTCGTTTCATTCGACTATGTAAGAACTGCTCAAAATTCCGGTAATCTACCATTCTCTACTCCTGAGTAACAGGTAAGTTAAAGCACAGCAACAGCTAACACAAAGAAGGCAGGGTAATCGTAGGCAAATTTCATAATTACTCCCATTACCAAAATCAGGTTTTAATTCCCAATTTTTCCATTATTATCAATGTGTTAGATGTTATGTTGCTACAGAAAAGCCTACTAATAAAAGATTAATTTCTGGCAAAGAAAGCATTAATATCAACTTAATGAAGGTTAGACTTTAACCTTTTTTATTGATGTTACTTTTCTCTTCATCATCAAGCCAAAGCTACAAGCAAAGAGAGCGCCAAATAAAGGTGTAGATTCAGGTACTTGTGTATACGAAACTCTACCTGATATGGGTTCAGCATCTGGAGCAGTTCTAGAGAAAATTGTAAAATCTTCACCGATGATTTCGTAACTGATAGAACTGCCAGGATTAGATTTATCGTTGAACAGATAATCTAATGCAAAAGATGTTTGTCCTGTTAAAGATGTGGTTTGAAATACGATAGGGAAGTCTGGATAGTTGTTGTCATCTTGTTCTGTGTAGACGGTAGAATCACCATCAAATTGAAAAGAGAGTGACTGAATTGTAGCTTCGGGAGTGTAATCATTACTCAAAGTCGAGTCATCAAAACTAAAAAAGCCATTTCCCTTAGTTATAGGACTATCAACTGTGAAAGCGTAATTAATAATTGCAGCAGATACAGATTTTGCATCTACAACAGCAAAACCTAGAGTTAGGCTAGCAGCAGCAATGGCTAATTTTGGAACTATTTTCATCTCCATATTCCTCACGATAAACTGATATCACTGATTAGAATAGTGATAGAAATTAATTATTCTTCCCTTTTAATAAAGAGAAATAAGTCTCCAAATAATTGGATGCACCTTATATTAAAATTGCGAGTTTAAGCAGACTTTAATTAGAGGTAAAATAAGATCAAATTTCAATACTGCTCGGTTAATACCAATTTATTTTAAAGCTGCATAGAATTCGATCCCCCCTAGCCCACGCCAGTCGCTCCACTTGGGGAGACCCCAAGACCGCGCTGGCTCCCCTTAATAAGGGAGGAACCGGAAAAACATCTATCAAAGTCCCCCTTTTTAAGGGGGATTTAGGGGGATCAAGATATGTGCAACTTCACATTTTACTACTCAATTATTCTTCTAACATTTTGAAGAAGCGAGTAAAGTAATCTGGAAAGGTTTTAGCTGTGCAGCCAGGATCTTTAATTACAATTCCTGGAACCTTCAAACCAGTGACAGCAAAAGCCATCGCCATTCTATGATCGTGATAGGTTTCAATTGCTGCTGGGGTTATGGGGCCTGGCTCAATTTTCAGTCTATCTGGAAATTCTTCAACCTCAACACCTAGCCGACGCAACTCTGTGACAACAGCTTTAATTCGGTCAGTTTCTTTATAGCGAATATGTTCTACGTTACGAATGGTAATCGGTGAACTGGCAAAAGGCGCGATCGCACCTAATGTTTGCACTAAATCCGAGATATCATTCATATCAATGTCGATGCCTTGCAATTGCTTCGGCCCCGTCACTTCGGTGTAATCATCCGAAGCTTTAACTTCGCAACCCATCTGTTCTAAAACATCTAGCCACAGAATATCACCCTGACACGATTGTTTCGTCAAATGTTTGACGCGCACCCGTCCCCCCGTGACGGCGGCGGCGGCAAAAAAGTAAGAAGCATTTGACGCATCGGGTTCTACTGTATAATGTTGAGCTTGGTAACGTTGACCCGCTTTGATCTGAAATTGATTATCGCCGATTTGATTCACCTCCACGCCAAAATCTGCCATCAGACGACAGGTCATTTTGACGTAAGATTGAGAAACTAACGTCCCCTCAACCTCAATGCTCGTATCTTGTTGAGCATAAGGCGCAATCATCAGCAATGCCGAAAGTTGCTGACTTGTTTGGTTAGCTTTTAACCGAAAATTTCCGCCAGCGAATCCTTGGCTATAGACGGTGTAGGGCATAAACCCGGAGTTTCCCTCAAAGTTAACGGTTGCTCCACCCGTTTGTAGCACTGTCAGCATATCACCCATCGGTCGTTCTCGCATTCTGGGAACGCCATCTAGACGATATTCACCGTTACCTAGTGCCACCAACGCCGAGATAAACCGTGCAGCTGTACCTGCCAAACCCACAAATAAATCTGCCTGTTTAGCTGGGATGTCACCTCCTCTTCCTGCAACCTGAATCTGAGCCAAATTAGGATTTAACGTAATGGGAATGCCTAATTGCTCTACACATTTGACAAAATACTCGCTGTCTTCACTAAATAAGGCATTTTCTAAAATGGAGTCACCTTGTGCCAAAGCAGCCACAAGCAACGCCCGATTGGTAAGACTTTTAGAACCGGGAATTTCTACCGTGGCATCCACTGGCCGATTTAGAGCAGGAATTGCAATGGTATCCACGTTAAACCTCTACGTAGGCGGTTAGCTACAACTTTATATATTGCCATATTGTCAAGCAATTTGGATTTTAGATTTTAGATTGCATCACAGGAGCAGTAAAAAATAACCAATTCCCCATTCTCAATTCCCAATAGTTTGTAGTTGAGTGAAAAATTTGATCTTGCTTTTGGGAATACTTAATTTATTCACTTGAATAATCTAGAACTTAGGCATTATCAATATGAAACGGATTAAACCATTCCTATATTTTCTAACCTTTTCCTTACCATTGGGTTTGCTTTCTGCTTTAACAGCACCGGTACATGCTCAGTCGTACCATTCCAACAAAACTTGGCAAATTAGTCAGGCATTTAAGCCACCACAGCGAGGAAAACCTCCTGCAAGTGCTGGTGGTTCTACCCGTGGCGGCTCTTGCCTAATAGGGAAAAAATTAATAACTCCCTTAATGCCTCCAGATAAATTAGGGCTGACATTTGCTCAACATCCAACATTTTTCTGGTATGTACCTCCATTTCAAGTTAAAACAGCTAAGTTTGTGCTGCTATCTGAAGACCAGAATGTATTTTATGAAACGTCTTTTAAGCTTCCTGCTAAACCTGGAATTATTAGCTTCAAACTTCCTGAGAGTTCCCCCGGTCTTACTGTAGGTAAAACTTATCACTGGTATCTAACAATTGTTTGTAATACTCAAGACTCCAGCGACAATCCGACTGTAGAAGGTTGGGTGGAACGCACTCAACCAGGCTCATCGTTGTCGGAGGCGTTAGCAAAGGCAAATGTGTACAAGTTACCCACCATCTATGCAGAAGCTGGGATTTGGCATGAAGCGCTGACTAGTTTGGTGCAGCTACGCCGGACTGAGCCGAATAATTTTAAAGCGAAGCTAGATTGGAGACAATTTTTGAAGTCTGTAGGTTTGAGTGCGATCGCTTCAGAACCATTGATCGATTGTTGCACATCTAAGAAAGAAGGGTATGGGGCTAAAGCAGAATTCCCAACTCTTGTACAGACGCGATTCATCGCGTCTCCACCCCTAACTCAGCACTAAATCTTATGTGGGCAAAGCTGAAATCGCAAATCTGGCAATGGCGTGGTGTTTTACTTGCTGTTCCTAATATTACAGCCCTGGTGATTGCACTACGTTTGACTGGATTACTGCAATTGTTGGAATTGGCAGCACTAGATCAATTTTTTCTCCTCCGTCCACAAGAATCGCCTGATACCCGCATCGTCATAGTTGAAATTAATGAGGCAGATATCCGTAAGCAGGGCCAGTGGCCTATGTCTGATGGAAAACTTGCCAGTTTGTTAGAGAAAATCAAACAGCAACAACCCAGAGCGATTGGTTTAGATATTTATCGTGATTTACCCGTCAATCCTGGTCATGAAGCTTTACTTAAGGTGTTTAAATCTACTCCAAATTTGATTGGAGTCCAAAAAGTCTCTGATACTGTTGATAGTTCGGCAGTTGATTCGTCTCCAGAACTAAAGCAACTTGATCAAATTGGGTCAAATGATTTACCCATAGATGGGGATGGGAAAATTCGGCGAGCATTATTATATGTAAATTTAAAAAATGACGAGATTCTCGAAAGCTTTGGGTTAAAACTGGCATTGTTGTACTTAAAGCCTGAAGGTATTACTGCCAAGCCAGCAGCAACTAACTCTAATTATTTGCAGTTAAAGCGGGGTGTTTTCCCGATTTTTGAAGCTAATGATGGGGGTTATGTCCGAGCAGATGCGGGAAGTTACCAAGTTCTGTTGAACTACCGGGGACGGATACAGCAGTTTACTAAAGTTTCTCTGGGCGAAGTGCAAGATAAACCCATTCCACCAGGCTTAATGCGGGGCAAGGTGGTGTTAATTGGTGCTACTGCTGAAAGTTTGAAGGATCTATTCTATACGCCTTACAGCAGTAATGTCTTGACTGATCCAGAACGAATGGCGGGTATAACAATTCATGCTAATTTGATTAGTCAAATTTTAAGTACGGCAATGGATGATCGTTCATCGATCGAGTGTTTACCTGAGCCGCTAGAATGGCTATCAATTTTAATTTGGTCAATTATTGGCGCTAGCTTGTGTTGGTTACAACGCCACAGTAGCAACCAGAAAACCCTTATGGCTGTTAGTGTTTTGCTAGCAGCTGGCGGTTTAATTGGTGGTAGTTTTCTTGCGTTTTTGGCTGGTTGGTGGATTCCTGTTGTCCCTTCATTGCTGGCATTCGCTGGTTCTGCGATCGCACTTACTCAGTATATTGCTCAAAGCGCTACCGAGATGCGAAAAACTCTCGGACGCTATCTAACTGATGAAATCGTCTCCAATATCCTAGAAACTCCTTCTGGATTAAAGCTAGGGGGAGAACGGAGAAAAGTTACGGTTTTAGTGTCTGATTTAAGAGGATTTTCGGCTATTTCCGAACAATTGCCCCCTGAAGAAGTAGTAAAGATTTTGAATCTTTATTTGGGAACAATGACAGATGTGATTAATCAGTATAAAGGCACGATTAATGAGTTTATGGGTGATGGCATTTTTGTGATATTTGGTGCGCCAATTAGCCGCATAGATGATTCCCAACGAGCGATCGCTTGTGCTATTGCTATGCAATTGGCAATGCAGCAAGTAAATGAAAAAAATCAGCAAATGAATTTCCCAATCCTCGAAATGGGAATTGGGATGAATACAGGGGAAGCCGTAGCAGGAAATGTAGGTTCTCAAAAACGCGCTCAATATACAGTTATTGGCAGTCATGTTAATTTGGCTGCTCGAATTGAATCTTATACAGTGGGAGGGCAGATTTTAGTTTCTGAAAATACCTGTAAAGATGCCAATATTGACCTCCAAATTGCTGGGCAACTACAAATAGAACCCAAAGGGATGAGACACCCTGTGACAATTTGTGAAATTCGTGGCATTGGCGGTAAATATAATTTATTCTTGCCTGATGATGATGATGAAATGATCATTCTCAATCAAGAAGTACCTGTAAAATACACCATTTTACAGGGAAAATATGCAGTGGGCAAAGTATTTCTGGGAGCATTGATTAGCCTATCTGGAAAAGGGGCGCAATTGCGATCGTTAGATTCTTTAGAAATATTGAGTAATCTCAAACTCAAGCTATTGATTGAAGCAGAAATGGCTACAGAAGAAGAACATATCTATGCCAAGGTGATCCAACAGTCTAATGTTGACGAGCATCTTTTTCTGCTTCGGTTTACAGCCGTTCCCCCAAAAGCGATCGCAATTCTCAATGCACTGCGTCAGCCTGAATCAAGTTAGGGCATCAATATTTAAATGATAACGAAGGGAGGTGTATGTAAATAAGGTTAGCTGAAAAAGTAGTTAGTTCAGAATTTTTTAAAACAGTAACAATTGTTGCTGATGCAACCAAGCGATCGCGGTAAGATTTTGGACTTAAGCCTGATCCAACTCCAATAACTCCTTAATAATTCGTAATTTTTAATTTATGCTATGGAGCAGCTAAGTTGAGTGATGGAGACAAAAATATGATTTTTCTAAAACTGAAATTCAATTACATCCAAAAGAAAAATGACGAACATAAACAACTTTCAAAAACTTGTAGAACTTGCAAATGAATATGGGATTATTTGCCAGCCAACGCCAGAAGAATGCTTAATTGCATCCTTGCCTGGAGAGGATGATTTTTTATTAGCTTTTACTTGGTCTGGTGTCGTTGAAGGAGAGCCGCCAGAGCATGAATTAATAGCAATTAGTGTACAAGATATAGTTAAAGAAGTTACTGTTGCAGCTTGGCAGATTCCTATTTATTTATTCGGAAACGTCTTAAGACAGGCTCAGATGCTGGTTGCTGCTCACAAAGATTTTTTTAGCTAGCAGATAAGCCTCAATACATTAAGAGACTATTTATAAAGTAAATCTTAAGTAAGGTGCGTTAGGACTAAAGTCCATAACGCACCGAAAATCTTTGACAGTGCGTTACGCTGACGCGATAACACACCCTATAAAACTAGGGTTAGGTTTCTGAAGCTTAGATGTTAGCAATAATACTTTTCAAACAACCTCTTAGTGATATTCCTGATAGACTTGACTTGCGCTGTAAAATTTAATCGGATAACCTGAGCGATCGCAATTGTTTTCTAAGAAAATCAATGAACAAATTCTTACTGAGTTTGCTTTCTTCTCCTGTGCTGATTAGCTCCATTCTCTCTATGGGAGTAATGCTGAATCAAGCACAAGCTATAGAGCCAGAACCAGCAACCCAAAGCACAGACCGTCTATCTTGTATCCGCAATAAACATAAAGTGGGTTTAGTATGTGCCAGGGCTTCTGTATTGGCTCAAATTCCTAACTATCAGCGTGAAATAGAGTTTTCTCAAGAAGATGCTCCCATGCTGGAGTTCAATGACGAAGAAAGCAATGTGGCAATCAACTTATTTGGCTGCGATTGTCCTGCTTGTATAAATTCTTTACGTCAGATGCGCGGCGCTACACCTTTGGTATATTAGAATTCTACAAATTTATCTTTGTCTTAAGCAACATTCACAAGCTTTAGTGAGGGCACAACATTGTTGAACCCTCATTAAAGCTTTTGATAAGTAAGTTGGCACAATAAAATCAAACTATGTAAAGAAAAATGAACTAGCCTAAAACCCTTCTACCTATTGCCTATTGCCTATTGCCTATTGCCTATTGCCTTATCCCAACGACAATTATTTACGCCAACTTACTTGTTCCAATAATTACGCTGATTTTTCCACACGCAAACCAAAGTAGGTCAAAACAAGCTCAGTTGAGCCACTATTGAAAACTTCATGTACCTCTCCCACTTCTATCGCTACGCAATTCCCTGGAAGCAGGGGGTATTCTGTACCATCAATATGAATTACTCCTGAACCAGCTTCCACAAAGAATACTTCGCACATATCTTGATGCGCGTGTGCTGGTGCGGTTTGTCCGGGAGCAAAACGCGCTTGAGAAAAGTTAGTTAGGTGAGGCAAATCGCCGAAGCGTAACATCACCTTTTTCTTGATTTCGGGATTGTGAGAGACAGATTCTTCTGGTAAGTCTTTCAGAGAATTGGTAATCATTCGGGTCTTAAATCGTTAGATAATTCCACAATACCCCTAGATCCATCAATCCTTACCCGTTGACCATCTTGCAAAAGCCATGTAGCACCCCGAACATCCATGACAGCAGGAATACCATATTCACGAGCCACGATCGCACCGTGAGAAAGCCGTCCACCAACTTCAGCAATTAATCCCCCAGCCCTTAATAACAAAGGAGCCCAGCCGGAATCTGTGTAAGGTACTACCAGAATCGTATCTCGATCAATCTCTGGCACATCTTGTAAATTTCGCAACACCTTCACCCTGCCTTCAGCTTGCCCGTGACTGGCTCCAATCCCTTGTAAAATTTGGTCAGAGTAGAGCGCAGAGGGAGCTAAGGGGTGGGGAGGTGTATTGCCGTAAACTAAAAGTGGCACTTGAATGATCTCACTATCTTGGACGAATTGCGATCGCCTCGATTCCACTAACTTATTTAACTCTTCAATCAACCTAGAATCTTCACCTACAACTAAACGCCGCACTTCATCAAAGTTGAGAAAAAAGATATCTCCTGCGTTCTGGAGTAAACCGGATTTTAACCAAATCTTCTCTAAAGCGACAAAACTCCAACGCAATTCAGCTAACAGCCGTGAATAAACTTCGGTAACTCGCCCCTTAATATCTACACGCCGTTGGACAAAAGAACGTTTGCGCTTACCAGCAAAGATGCTATTAATCGCGTCTTTAGCACCCGATCGTGGTTCGTTCCCCTGCATTAATTGCACAAACATCTGCTTAATCATCTGGGGATTTTCCCGCCAAGTGGGAACGGAAATATCAGTTCCCACTTCACTTAAATAGCCGTAATCCTGAAGCAATTCGTCAAATTCTTGCAGGATTTTCTCTCCCTCTGGGGTTTGCTTTAACTGCTCAAATACCTGCTGTGGTTCAAACTCAAGTAATACTTGCTTGGCATCTGTAGCTATTGCACTGAGCGATCGCAATGCCGCCACTTCTGGAGTCACGCTATTATCAATTTGGCCATCCTTCACCCGAAAAATCGCCTGTCGGAGGGCGGCACTTAAGGGAGCTAAAATGCTGTAATATGTCCCGTGGCGCAGCAACTCCAGAATAAAGTCAATTCTAATTAGCAGCTTGGCTGGTTCCAAATTATCTACATTTTCTTGCGCCAACTGCGACAACGCAGGAATAAACCGTTGATGATAATCCTGCTTGAAGTCTTTTTCTAAATTTAATTCCCGCTTCAGCAATCTTCCTAGTCCTGGCAAATTCTCCCAGGTTGACTGCAAGGAAGGTTTACTTAATTTTGCTCCTCTGGTTAAGAATTCCAGACTTTCCGGCGGCAATCCCATCCGCAGAAAGATATTTCCTAAGAGGGATGCGTTAAAATAGGCTCTGGAATAGTGCAGAGTTGCCGTTTCATTAAAATCTAAACCCAAAGCGCGATCGCCCAAAACTAGAGTAAAAAAGTCTCCCCAAACTCCACAAGTTAAAGGACGATTAATTGACCATGTTAAGGGGTGAATGACTCCAGGGATCACTTCGGCGGCGATTTTGCGTGTCCAAATTGGTAGTAAAGTGGTGATTGGTCGAGATTGCAACACCCAAAGCGTTTGACCGTCGTAGCTCCATTCAATATCTTGAGGAGTGCCATGATAACGTTTTTCGAGTCGGTAAGCTAAATATGCAACTTGCTTAATTAATGCTTGGGGAACTCGTCCTTCACCCTCTAGTTGCACAGAGGAAGATTTTTCTGTTTCAACGACAAAAGCGCGATATTGTTCCGGTGTGACTTTTCCCGAAACGATTTGCGTTGGGCTGCCTGGAAGGGCTTCAATGATGATTGCATCACCTTGCTGAGTAATGGGATCGCGGCTGAAAGCAACGCCAGAATATACACTTTGGACTTGTTGTTGAATCAACACAGCCATTGCTGTATCACTTGAGCCGCGATCGCGCCGATACTGTACAGCAGATGGATGATTGTAAGAAGCTTGAACTTGAGCGATCGCTTGCTGTAATGCCTCTGGGCTAGTAACATTTAAAACTGTTTCATATTGTCCAGCTGCGGAAGAATGTTCTGAGTCTTCGCCAATAGCGGAGGAACGCACCACCAAGGGGGATAATTCTGATGGCTGGAGAAATTCTGTCAACACTTTCGGATCGTCGATTGGCGCTAGTACCCACCCCTTCGGCACTGGATAGCCCCAGCGCTTAATTTGGGATAATGTAGCCGCCTTTTCTCCGACAATAGCAGCATCCAACTCTTCATCTAAAGAAACCATCGCGCGATTGCCCCGTAAAAATTCCAACATCGCTTGCGATTCTGTTTGTGCCTCTTGAACTGGTAGGTTCATATCATCTGGGATTTTTGCATAAATCCAGGCCATTAAACCAGCTAAAGCCACAGCAGCAATCATTCTGGGGATATCGCTTAGATGCAAAATTGCTACAAACAGTGGAAAGAGAAGCAAAACCCCATATTTGACTGCCTGTTTTGATTGCAGAATTGTAAAGCTAATACCTGCAAAGAAAGAAACAAATATTGCCACCAGGGGATCGTGTACGACAAATCCCCAGACGACATTTGTTGTACCTGCTCCTCTGCCTATCCAGTATCTACCAATTACCAGAGCGATCAGGGCAATTAATTCCCAAAACGATCCCTCTGGGAATATAAGGCGGGTGAGTAAGACTGCCGCAATTCCTTTAAAAGCTTCTGACAAGACTGCCAGAATTCCGACAAACTTACCGCCGTGATAAAAGGCAGCTGATACACTAATATTTCGTGTACCAACTTGTGATAATTGCTTACCCGTAAGCGCGTAAGCGATCCATGCAATCAGGGGTAATCCGCCCAAGAGGGGGCAGATAATTAAAATAACTAAAACACCCCAAGGTTCAAACATTCTGGATTTTGGATTTTAGATTTAAATTTTCCATCTAAAACCTCAAATCTAAAATCTAAAGTTTTTCTGAAATTTTTGATGGTAATTAGGGCGCTTTTATTTGTTAGTCATGGAATGGACACTTGGCTACGACGGAAACCGTTTTTGCCAGTGTCCTTCTAGACTACTAATGGTTTTAGTTTAGCGCATAGGCAGCTTGCAGCGCCCAGATTATGAGAGCAGCAATCGATCCCAGAAGCAACACGGTAGAGATAGTGACTACTTTTGGGGAATCTGCACCCTCAAATTTCATAATTCCTCGATTTAAGTCGGACATAGCTTTGTAATCCTCTCTTGTTGGAGCATGAAACATTTGTCCGTTTTGATTGTAGTCCCTCTATTTACGGATGATGTTAAATTCCTAATTTTATTTTGTTTAAGCCTCGCAATTTTTCCAACCCCACAATTACTTATTTCTTTAGAGGTATCAGTCTTATTTATTAACGGTGGAAAGTAGCGAATAGGGGAGCAGAGGGAGATGAGGGAGAAGAATGAATAACCAATGCCCCATTCCCCATTTCCCATTCCCCATTCCCAATACCCATC
>NZ_JADEXU010000369.1 GCF_015206895.1 Nostoc sp. LEGE 12450
CCCCATTCCCTATTCCCAACATCTTGATGAAAGGTAATTTTTTGTGGCGTTGTTATACGCAATACTAAGATATTCTTGCTTTCTGCCTCAAGATTGTCATGGTTCAATTCGATGAACAGCTACGCCGCTTAGTTACCGAAGCCTGTGGACACCCACTTGGAAGTCCTCAGCGTCAGAAGCTGCTCACGCAAATTATTCGCTTGACAGCAAATAGACTCTGGAGGGAAGGTACTCCCTACTATCAAGATGCACTACAACAAACTTGGTTGTATTTCTGCCGCAATGTTTGTGATGGCTTGACTGGTCAAATCTATGACCCCAACTATGGGAGTATCATCACCTGGCTAAATGCTTACCTAAAACGTAGACTACAAGACTTTTACATTAACCAGAACCGCGAACAAGCCACAACAGTGCCTCTTCGGGTTCGTCAGTCTACATCGGGTGGAACAAGCGAAACAATCGATCCTGTAGATAACCTCCCAGCTAGCCCCCAGGCACCTCCCATTCTGGAAGACTTGGAAACATGGGCTCAGACCGATTCTGAAGGAGAACTGCGCCGTACTTGTATTAAAGGACGACCAGATGTGAATTGTCAGGTGTTAATTCTTAAACGCCTACCCCCTGAAGTTAGCTGGAAAGAATTATCTGAGGAGTTTAGCTTGTCAATTCCGACGTTAAGCAGTTTTTATCAGCGCCAGTGTATACCACGTTTGCGTAAATTCGCTGAATCGGAGGGATTGTTTTAAATAAGGAAGAAGGGGAGCCAGTTCGTTGCAAACTTTCCCAAAGATAAAAAGACCTCTCCCTGGTTTGACTAACCAAAATCTATCTTTCTCGGAATCGAAGAGGGACAGACTTTAATCAAGTTCAAGACAGTGAGAGGTTGGGATTAATTGTTGATAGATAAAACCCAGTTGCCTAAAAGTTGATTTACTCTATCCGGTACTTCATCATGGGGACAATGACCGGCTGTTAAAAAGTGTTCCCTGAGTTCAGGATAATATTGACGAAATTTTTGAGAACGTTCTCTAGCATTCATCCAAGGGTCAGCTTCTCCCCACAACATTAATAGAGGACAAGTTAATTGCTTTAGTAGCACATCAACTTTTTCCCCTTGAGGAGTGCTAAAGACTGAAACAAACACATCCAACGCACCAGGATCGTAAGCAGGGCGAGAAATTTCTTCTATTAATTGGTCTGTAATGGCACTCTTGTCAAGATAAACTTTTTCTAGAGTTTGGCGAATTACCCAACGTTGTCGCACGTACTGAAATAACAAAAACTGGGCTAAAGGTTGTTGAAAAATCCACTTAGTGCCGTCACCAAGAAGTTTTTGCAAATTAGCCGATTGTTTGGGAGCCTGAATTTCTGATTGTAAAGCTTCAGGCTCAGATGTAGGCTGCCTTTCGCTAAAAGGCCCGGCGCTATTGAGCAAAACTAAACCAGCAGCACTGTCAGGACGCTGTGCTGCAACACATAAGCCAGCGTAGCCACCAAGGGAATTACCCGCTAATACTGCTTTTTGACCAATTACTTCACTGATAAAATCATGGAGTTGGTCGCGCCACAAGTCGCCACTGTACTGCAATTTTGGTTTTGCCGATCGCCCAAATCCTAAAAGATCGATCGCAAATACTTCAAAATCTTGACACAATCCGGTGATATTCTTGCGCCAGTGGTCTGTGGAAGCACCAAATCCATGTACCAAAAGCAACGGCGGACGTTGCGCTTGCTTCTCTCCCGCACGCACATAGTAAACGTTGTGCCCGCGCCACTGCCAATATTTACCAGGAATTGGGGTTGTAGAGGGGGCTGTAGTTGCCTGCATGATTCAAAGAATTGTTAAGTAGCTTTTAATAATTGTAGTGTAGAGCAGAGGGTTAGCTTTTGACTTTTGACCCTTGAGCCTTCACCAATGAAAAAAAGGATACAAGTTACTAAAATTATTTATGGGGGTTGTAATTCGGATGTAAGTAGTAATTTTTTCTTACTAAATCCTTACAAAGCCAGGATTTTAGTCTTTATTACCACATATTTAGCACGACCATTTTTTATCTACTAGATTCTATTTGCAGCACTGCTACTATATGTAAGTAAGTGGGTGCTAAAATTTTCCGCTATGTAACAGAATTTTAACCAGAGTTTTTAGAATTAAATTTTACACGTCGTGTACTGTAATTGCTTTTTTCCCCTCTAGCTTGAACGCCATTGATTACA
>NZ_JADEXU010000085.1 GCF_015206895.1 Nostoc sp. LEGE 12450
CCAGTTCTTCTTTCGATAACTGGCCCAAACTTTCTCTCTCTACTTCTTGAGGCAGGTTTTGGTTCATATTTGTGATACTCCACCTCAACTGTCCCCTTTGTCAATACTCTGTTACCTGAATCCTTACCTTTGTTGGAATTAGAATTGTTAATTTCTAGCTGTTGAATAAATCCTTTGGGAAACCATCTTTCTAGAATTGGCAGAAATTTAAATCCATAGCTACAAACTTTTTCCTCGTAATCTGGCAACCCTAAATATAAAACTTCATGTCCAAGTAAACTTAGTTTTTTTGCTAGTTTCAAAGTACTATTCAATTCACCTTGATAATTAAAAATACAAAATGCTATGGTTGCCATACGTTAAACACCACCAAACAGTTAATTTACCTATTTTAAAGCTCACAATTAAAAAATTATTTGTTAGCTATTTTTGTCTTTTAATGCCACAGCTTAATATTATATAAAGCCTCCTTCTCTCAAATTACTGATGCTATCCTTAACAACTTGAATAATGTAGTTAATATCTTCATCTGTATGGGCTGTTGATAAATAACCACTTACACCTAATAAGTGAACTCCTCTGTTGAGAAGATGATATTTCAACAAGCTCATTGCTACTGAAGCAGTAGAATTTCCTCCAGAAATATCTAAAGATGCAGAACCAAATAGTGAGCCAAAATTTGCCATCTGTAGTGGAATTCCATCGGCTGCAAAATAATTATTCAAAGCCTTAACGTAACTATTCACTCGATCAAGCAAGTATTTCATCACTAAATATCTTCGCTCCTGTTTATGGATATGAAATTCCATTCCGTGAAAGTTTTACCTATGCAGTAAAGTCCGATTCAACCACAAATACAGCAGCAATTTATTTACAAGATCAAGTGACATTGCTGCCAAATTTGAAATTGCTAGTCGGCGGCAGATATGATTTTGTTGATTACAACAATAAATTCATTCCTGACACAATTAATGGTAGCGAGCCAGAAGAATCTAATTTTTATGATGCAGCCTTTTCACCGCGTGTCGGATTAGTTTATCAGCCAATAGAACCAATCTCGCTGTATGTCAGTTATAGCCGTTCCTTTGTACCTAATAATTTTAGGTCGAATGGAGAAGCGCTGGAGCCTTCGCGGGGTACTCAGTATGAAGTCGGGATTAAAGCCGATCTGAGCCCTCAGATATCGCTGACGTTAGCAGCTTATGATATTACAAAGACCAATATACCGACAGTTGATCCTGATAATCCTGATGTATTCTTTGCAGTCGGAGAGGTAAAAAGTCGCGGAATTGAACTGGATGTCGCAGGAGAAATTACACCCGGTTGGAAGATAATAGCTTCTGGTTTTTTAAATGATGCCTATGTCAGCGAAGACAACGATCCTTCTTTGAAAGGTTCGCGGTTGGTAAATGCACCCTATCATGGCGCTAGTTTATGGACAACTTATGAAATCCAGAGTGGTGATTTACAAGGGTTCGGTTTTGGTGCAGGGTTATTTTTTATAGGCGATCGCATTACTAACCAGAGCGATCCGTTTACTCTTCCTTCCTATGTTAGAACCGATGCGACTATCTTCTACAAACGTAATGATTGGGGAGCCGCACTCAATTTCAAAAATCTGTTTGATGTGAAATACTACGAAACCAACGGCTTTTATGTATTCCCACAAGCACCTTTCACAGTTCAGGGCACAATTTCATTCAGTTTTTAAATTCTCTTTAAACCTCCTTTTAGTAAGGCGAGGGAGAAGAAATCAGTTTTCTTCCCCTTCATCAGGAGGAATGAGAAGGGTAATCAATGTATGTAAAGGGTATCTGCAATGAAATCCAAAATATTCCGTAACTGGGCATTTACTCTACACCGCTACCTCGGTTTAGCTATAGGATTTGTACTGATTATAATTGGCTTGACAGGTAGTTTATTGGTCTTTCAGAAGGAAATTAACCACTTTTTAGTAGCCCAACAGTTTGGATATATCTCTCCCCAAGAAGTGCCACTGTCTCTAGAGTCAGTCGTAAATACTGTGAAAGCGGAATATGATTCATCCCGAAAGGACTTAAAACTCAATAAAGTCTATATCCCTTCAGAGCCAGATGAACCAATTATGTTTGCCTTCGTTGCTCCTGATGACAAAGGGATAGATGTTTTTGTCAATCCTTATACTGGTGCAATCATGGGTGAGCGATCGGACAGAACATTCATTCTTCTGCTGTATGAACTCCATTATAATCTGATGGCTGGAGACATTGGGATGACCATCGTCGGAGTTATAGCATTCCTGTTGCTCGTTCTGAGTATTACGGGTGTCATTCTCTGGCCTGGATGGCGCAGGCTGATTTCAGGATTCAAGATCAAGTGGAATGCTCATCCAAAGCGGCTGAACTTCGACATTCATAAAGTAGCAGGCATTATTACAGTGGTGTTCCTGACGCTGACTGCCTTTACTGGCTTCTGCTGGAATTTCTACGACTTCACCGAACCCATCATTTATGCAGTAACATTTACCAAAAAGCAACCAGAACCTGTTTCTGTGCCCAAGCCTGGTCAGTTACCGTTGCGACTTGCAGAACAACTAAAAATTGCTGATGCTGCCTTGCCAGGTGCTATGGTCAGGAGTATTTCCTTTCCTAGTCAACCTGAAGACAGCTTGACAATTAGCTTTAAGCTACCCCAGGAAAATGCAGAACGTGGTCAGAGTAATGTTTATCTTGACCAGTACACGGGTAAAGTTTTGCGAGTTGATAATGCTTTAAAAATGCCATTGGGCGATCGCATCCTCAACTCTTTTATTCCCCTACACTATGGTACATTTGGTGGTTTATCCACGCGCATTCTCTACGTATTTGTCGGATTATCACCCTTAATTTTATTTATAAGTGGCTTTGTCATGTACCAACATCGCTACCGGGAAAAATCTGTCCGCCACAATCAGGTAATAGAGCTATCAAAGAACCATCAAGATTAATTGAAGGTTAATTTGCCAACCGCCACAAACCTATAATTTAAGACTCATACAAGTGCGTATATTCATCATTATTTGGCTTGGTCAAACCGTTTCTATTATTGGTAGTGGGATGACTGGCTTCGCATTCACTATCTGGATATGGGAACTAACGCATCAGGTTACAGCAATAGCGTTGTTTGGGTTGTTTGCACAATTGCCACAAGTATTGATGGCTCCTATCGCTGGGTTTATTGTAGATCGTTGGAACCGTAAATATCTGATGATAGTTGGGGATACAGTGAGTGGTGTTGTAGCGATCGCTGTCTTACTACTTTATTCAACTAGACATCTGCAATTATGGCATTTATACTTAGCTGTCGCTATCCAAGGTATTTTTGAGGTAGTTCAAGAACTGGCTTACTCAACATCCATATCTACGATGATGCCCAAGCAGCACTACAGTCGTGTTAGCAGTCTGAGATTTTTAGCTGATTACGGTTCTAGTATCATCGCACCAACACTAGCAGGCATTCTCTACTCAGTTATTGGGCTTGTTGGGATATTAATTATCGATATTGTGAGTTTTGTATTCGCTGTCACCACAGTTTTAGGAGTACATATCCCACAACCTAGTATGACAGCAGTAAACACTCAAAGTTTCACTAATTGGAAGCAGGAGATTTACTTTGGTTGGCATTACATTGCTGTACGTCCAAGTTTGCTTGCCATGCTAGTGTTAGCATTTGTATTTACATTTGCCTATGACTTTGGACTCTCAATCTATTCACCGATGGTTCTAGCGCTGACTGGTAATGATGCTAAGGTGTTAGGCACTTTAGCCTCAGCAGCAGGAATTGGTGGAATAGTTGGGGTATTGCTCATCAATAGCTGGGGTGGTTTCAAGCGTCGTATAGATGGGGTGCTACTTGGTATGATCGGTGTTGGTTTGGGCAAAATTATCTTTGGTCTAGCTAAGACACCATTGATTTGGATTCCAGCTCAATTCTGTTCATCTCTGAATTTTCCCATACTTGGCAGTTCTTGTGATGCTATCTGGCTAACCAAGGTTAATCCTCAGATCCAAGGACGTGTTTTTGCGACTCTAAAGGTTGTAACGTTGGTTGCTTCAACGGTTGCTTATTTGATAGCTGGGCCACTAGCCGACTATATTTTTGAACCTGCAATGATGCCAGATGGTAGTCTTGCACCCATATTAGGCTGGATATTCGGCACGGGAAAAGGTTCGGGTATGGCAGTTTTGTACTTCATCTCTTCGCTAGGGATGTTACTTATTGGCTTAAGTGGATATGCTTTCCGCACTTTGCGTGACGTAGAAATTATGCTGCCCGATCATGATGCTAATACAGCACTGCGGAAATAGTGACAGCAAATGTCAATCCAATACTTCTCGCTTTGTGCATTTTTAATTCGGAATCGGATTTTGGGTAAAGGGAAAAGGGTAAGGGTTAAAGGTTTTTTCTTTCCCCTTCCCCTTTTCCCCTTAACCGAGAAGTATTGAATGTCAACCCCTGTGCTTAGTTCCATTTCAAGCGTGGTGAATCTGGTTTTATAAGTAGCTAGTCGTTAAAGTAAATTTATTTAGGCATCTGGGAATACTAAATGTAAAAGTCTTAAAGATAAAGTCCAGCATGATTAGCACCAAACTCAGTATTCCTGGATATAAAGTTAGCGAACAACTTTATGATAGTGCGAGAACTCTTATTTATCGTGGTTTCCAGGAAACTGACTCCTTACCTGTAATCATCAAGCTGCTGAAAAATCCTTATCCTAGCTTTAGCGAACTCGTACAATTTCGTAATCAGTACACCATTACCAAAAATCTCAACTATCCCGGAATCATTCAAACTTACAGCTTGGAAGCATACCAGAATGGTTATATATTAGTGATGGAAGACTTTGGGGGAATTTCCCTTAAGGATTATTTCGTTAACGATAATGTTGTACCCCTAAAAGAAGTTTTAAAAATTGCAATATCTTTGTGTGATGTCTTAAATATACTTTTTCGTCATCGAATTATTCATAAAGATATAAAACCTGCCAATATATTAATTAATCCTGAAACTAAGCAAGTAAAGCTCATTGACTTTAGTATTGCCTCCTTATTACCACGAGAAACCCAAACGCTAATCAGTCCGAATGTATTAGAAGGGACGCTGGCTTATATTTCCCCAGAACAAACAGGAAGAATGAATCAGGGGATTGACTACCGGACAGACTTTTATTCTTTGGGTGTAACTTTCTATGAATTACTTATAGGTGAATTACCTTTTCAATCAAATGATCTGATGGAATTGGTACATTGCAACTGAAATAATGTTGGTCACTGGTTTTTCGGGAATTGGAAAGACTGCGGTTATTAACGAAGTTCATAAACCGATTGTGCGCCAACACGGTTATTTTATCAAAGGGAAATTTGACCAATTTCAACGGAATATTCCCTTGAGTGCTTTTGTGCAAGCATTCCGAGATTTAATGTGGCAATTATTAACTCTAAACAACGCTCAAATCCAGCAATGGAAAAACCGGATATTAGAAGCTGTTGGGGAGAATGGACAGGTAATTATTGAAGTTATCCCGGAATTATCAAAAATTATTGGTGAACAACCGCCCGCACCAGAATTATCAGGAACTGCGGCCAAAAATAGATTTAATTTATTATTCCAAAAATTTACGCAAGTTTTTACGATTGCTGAACATTCATTAGTGATATTCTTAGATGATTTGCAATGGGCAGATTCAGCATCTCTGAACTTAATGCAATTATTGATCGCTGATACAGGTCATCTATTGTTAGTTGGTGCATATCGTGATAATGAGGTCAATCCAGCACATCCATTAATATTGACTTTGGACGAGATTCAAAAAACGCAAGCAACGATTAATACAATTACTTTAAAACCACTAAGTCAAGGGCAATTGAATCAGTTAGTCGCTGACACACTGAAATGTACAGAAAATGTAGCATCACCTCTTTCTCAATCGATCTATCAAAAAACTCAAGGTAATCCGTTTTTCACAACACAGTTTATCAAAGTATTGCATCAAGAGGAATTTCTTAAATTTGACCTTGATTCCGGTTGTTGGAAATATGAGATTACACAAGTAAATCAGCAAGCGGTTACAGATGATGTTGTAGAATTCATGGTGTGTCAATTACGTAAGCTTCCTGAATCAACTCAACAACTCTTACAGTTAGCTGCGTGTATTGGGAATCAGTTTGATTTAGTAACTTTGGCAATAGTTTCAGAAAAATCAAAAATAGAAACGGCAGCTATTTTATGGAAAGCTTTACAAGAAGGATTAATTTTACCTACTAGTTCTAATTATAGTTTTCATCAAGATTTTTTCTTAGAAAATAACGGTAATATAACAAATAATATAGATGCACAAACGGCTGAAGATAGCTTAGAAGAAAAGACAGCCACATACAAATTTTTGCACGATCGTATTCAACAAGCTGCCTCTTTTTTGATTCCCAAAGAGCAGAAAGAGTTGACCCATCTCCAAATTGGGCAATTAATTTTAGAAAATACATCATTAGCCCAGCAGTCAGAGAATATTTTTGAGATTGTCGGTCATTTAAATTATGGAATTCCACTCATTAACCAGCCAAGTAAACGTCAAGAATTAGCTAAACTAAATCTCAAGGCAGGCCACAAAGCCAAAGAAGCGATTGCTTATGGTGCAGCTCTACAATATTTCAATCAGGGCATTCAGTTGTTAATTAGTGATGGCTGGGAAAATGCTAATGATTTAACGCGAGATTTATATCACGCTGCTGCCGAAGTTGCGTTTATCAGTAATGAATTTGAGCAGATGGAATCGCTAATTGAAGTAGTGATACAACGAGCGACAAATTTTTTAGATAAAGTAAAAGTTTATGAAATTAAGCTCCAGTATTATCAAGTACAAGGGCAGATGATTAAAGCGATTGATATTGGGTGTCAAACTCTCCGACAGCTTGGAATACCCTTATTTGAATCTGTTACTACTTCAGATATTCATCAAGCTATAGAAAAAACTTTATCAACAGTGGGAAAGCGCCAAATTGAAAGCTTAATTGATCTACCTTTGATGACTGATCCTCAAGCTTTAGTTGCCCTGAAAATTATGATCAGCCTCACTCCCTCTGTCCATCAGGCTGCTCCCCACCTATTTCCAATTATTGCCTGTGAACAAGTTAACTTATCGCTTAAATACGGCAATACAGCACTTTCAGCACCAGGATATGCTGATTTTGGCATTGTTTTAAATGCGGTATTAAATCAACTAGAAAAAGGCTATAAGTTTGGGCAGTTAGCTTTAAAAATTGTAGAGAAGTTTGATGCAAAATCTCTGAAAAGTATGACTAGTTTCAAAGTAGCTGCATTTAATCAATTCAACAAGCTACCTGTCCGAGATACCATCAATTTATTAAAAGAATCTTATACTTTAGGATTAGAAGTTGGAGATTCTGTACACATGATCGTCTCAACTTTTTTCCGACTTTTTTATACCTATTTAATGAGTGTAGAAAATTTAAAAACTTTACTAGAACAAATCAAAATTTTCGAGTCTGGCTTTGCAACTGGTGAATCTTTTTTGATGCGATTTAGTATTCTTAAAAGGACAATTGAATTCATAAGTGAATATAGTCATTATTCAGATTTATTAATTGATGAATACTGGAATGAAGAAAAAATTTTACCTGCTCTACTCAAAGAAAATGATGAGTTTACACTCCATGAATTTTATCTAATTAAGTTAATTATTAGCTACTTCTTTGATGATCCTCTAGCGGCAGTTAGCAATGGAGACAAAGGAGAGCGCTACCTTAAAGGTGGTGCAGGAATGCTATCTGTGTCTGTTTTCCATTACTACGATTCATTGGCTCGTCTATCTGTCTATTCTAAAGCTAAATCTTCTGAACAAGCAAAATTGCTCTTGAAGGTTGACGAAAATCAAAAACACCTAAAAGTTCGAGCAATAATTGCACCGATGAATTTTCAGCATAAATTTGATTTAGTAGAGGCAGAGCGTCATTGGGTCTTAGGTCAGCGATTTGAGGCAATTGACTTATACGATCGCGCGATCGCTGGAGCCAAAAAAAATGAGTACATTCAGCAAGAAGCTCTGGCTAACGAACTAGCAGCTAAATTTTACCTTGATTGGGGTAAAGAAAAAGTGGCTCAAGCATATATGCAAGAAGCTTACTACTGCTATGCCCGATGGGGAGCAAAAGCTAAAATCGATGACTTAGAAAAACGCTATCCTAAATTACTTCAACCCATCTTACATCAACACCAACTTAACTTTAATTCCCTAGAAACAATTGCTAGTATTGCCCCCGGTTCGATATCTTTATCCGGTCAAACTTCCATTATTAGTAGCACAAACATTTCCAATACCTTAGACTTTATGTCTATTCTGAAAGCAGCCCAAGCTATTTCTAGTAGTATTGAATTGGATGAAATTATTGCTAGCCTGACGCAAATTATTCTCGAAAACTCTGGTGCCCATAAATTTGCCTTAATTCTTTCTGAAAATGGAAATTTAAAAGTAAAGGCAATTACTTTTATTAATCAACAAGACAGTTGTTTAGCTCCAACACAAACTATTCTCAAGTCACAAGTGCTAGATACTTGTGAAGATATCCCTAGAAAGATTATCAATTATGTCAAAAATACTCAAAAAACAATTGTTATAGATAACTGCCAAACAGAGATACCTGGGTTACTTAGTGAATATTTGCTCGAATTTCAACCCCAGAGTGTATTTTGTACGCCGATTATTAATCAAGGACATTTAGTGGGTATTCTCTACTTAGAAAATAAACTAGTAGCAGGGGTATTTACTAGCGATCGCATTAAAGTTATCCAAATGTTATCTGTGCAAGCTGCCATCTCTCTAGAAAATGCTCGTCTTTATCAAGAATCTCAAGAAAAAGCTCAACAGATTCAACAATCCCTCCAGCAGCAAAAAACATTATTTAATGTTGTGAATCAGATCCGAGAGTCTTTAGATTTAGATGCAATTTTCCGTGCAGTAACTCAAAATCTTCGCTCAATCCTTAATGTCTCGCGCGTCGGAATTTATCAATTTCATCTTGGGTTAAACTACGAATATGGTGAATTTATTGCCGAAGATGTCCTACCACAATTTTCTTCTGGTTTAGCTATAAAAATTCAAGACCATTGTTTTGGACAGAACTATGCAACTCTGTACAAACATGAACGCTTTTGTGCAATATCAGATATTGAAACCGCAGAAGTTTTAGATTGTCATCGGGCAATTTTGCAACAGTTTAATGTTAGGGCATCATTGGTTATTCCAATTATGCAAGATGACGAACTTTGGGGCTTACTCTGCATTCACCAATGCGAACACTCACATCATTGGCAACCTTCTGAGATTGAATTTGCCCAACAAATTGCTGCACAAATGGGAGTTGCACTCCAACAAACCGATCTCCTGCTGGAAACTCGCCAACAAGCAACCCAATTAGAAGAAACACTCCAATATCTTAAGGAAACTCAAATTCAATTAGTACAAAATGAAAAAATGTCTGCGTTGGGAAATCTTGTAGCGGGAGTAGCTCATGAAATGAATAATCCTCTTGGTTTTATTTCTGCTAGCCTTGAACAAAGTAAACCTGTATTTGCAGATATTTTTAAACATCTGAAATTATATCAAGAAAGTTTGCCAAATCCAAAAGAGAAAATTATTGAACATGCCGAAGAAATCGACTTGGAATATAGCTTAGAAGATTTGCCCAAGATGCTTGATTCGATGATGATAGCCTGTGACAGGCTCAAAAATATCAGTACGAGTCTCCGCACTTTCTCTCGTGCAGATCAAGACTACAAAGTACCTTTCAATATCCACCAAGGTATTGATAGTACCATTCTCATTCTCAAACATCGTTTGAAGGCAAATGAACAACGTCCCACCATTGAAGTTATCACAAACTTTGATAATTTACCTGAAGTAGAATGTTTCCCTGGCCAATTGAATCAGGTATTTATGAACATTCTAGCGAATGCTATTGATGCCTTGGATGAATCAAATATAGGCCGAAGCTTTAGGGAGATTAAAGCCAATCCAAATCGGATTATGATTACCACCTCATTGAAAGACAAACAGGTTGAGGTGAAGATTGCTGATAATGGTCAAGGCATGAGTGAATCAGTCAAACAAAAAGTATTTGACCACTTGTTTACTACAAAAGGTGTTGGTAAAGGAACAGGATTAGGATTAGCGATCGCCCGGCAAATAGTGGAAGAAACTCATGGTGGCAAGCTAACTTGTAATTCTTTTTTGGGTAAAGGTACAGAATTTATTATTGAAATTCCCGCATGAGATTGAAAATCTCACATCCTCGATAACTCTTGTTAAATCTGACTTTTCTGATTAATTTTTACTAAAATCTCCATCAAAATTGACTGACCACCCCCTGGTGGGATGATGCTAAAGCCTGTAAGAATATTCTGAATCCTCTCGGTTTAATTGTTCAACTTTTTATCTTATTGGATTATCAAGCCCTAGGCTAATACCATTTCACTTGATGGATGATCCAATTACAGTTGTAAGGGCAAACGGAGGGAGAATTTCAAAATTCCATTCGTTGCTACCAGGTGCAGGGTAAGCTCATCTAATTTGGTATAGTATGAACTTTGACAGTCGTTGGGATAAGGCAATAGGTAGAAGGGTTTGAGGCTAGTCCATTTTTCTTTACATAGTTTGATTTCATAGTGCAGGTTTCGAGGCTTGCTTGGCGTATTCTTCTATCAGGAGAGCATAGTCTTCGTAATTGGGCAGGGTCTCGAAGCTATGAACCGCAGAGGTCATCGCCCATAGTAGCTTTTCTCTCGTCCAAGTTTCGATGAAAGGTGTGAACCATGACGCATCGTCCAACATCGTCGCACGAAGGTTGACGAACTCGTCCATTCCTTCTGGGCGAGTAAACATCCAACTCATGCAGTGCGGGCAGAAGTAATGGCGGGTCGAGCCATGCAAACCGCCGATGGTCGGCTGACCTTTCAGTATTGAGAACCCAACGCTTGGAATGGCGACGCTTAAAGAAAAAGCGCTGGCGGTCATTCGTTGGCAACCTGTGCAGTGGCAAGCCATCGTCAGCAGAGGTGGGGCACTCACCTGAAGCCGTATCTGTCCGCAACGGCATCCGCCTTCCCAGGGCAAATTCCAGTCGTTCATGATCTGCCACCTCCGTTCTCTATCCATCTTCATTCATAACTAAGAATAATATTTTATGAATTATCTGCAAATACAGAAAAGGGAAGAGAAAGCAACATGGAATCGAATACTTTTATCGCAAATTGTACCCAAAACTGGGGAGTATTTTGCAGCAAACCGAGGGGCGATTTTTTGGTGCTTGTTAGGCAATCCCACAGGCAGAAAACAACACTTGACGTTGCTGTTCCTCTTGAACCTCGATCAGGTGTAATTGGGCGATCGCCTCCGCAAATTCGTCATCACTACGTAAGAGTGAACCGACTGCCCAATCAATCGTTGCAATTAGGTAGTGTTGATAGACGCGGTGTAATAACGAAATTAGCTCTTGTCTATGATATCCGTTTAGCAAACGCGACAGAAAATCTAAGCCATAGTCCTCATAGATGAAGACAAGTAATGATACCATTTCTTTGTGAGGCTGCGCCAAATTTTCTTTCTTTGTGTACTTTGCGGTTACTTTTTTTCTTATACTTCACTCTAATATGATTTAGCGCATCTTCATACAGAATTGCCATGAGGAAGAATGAGCAGTCATTACCGGAGGGTATTTTTACAAGTGCGATCGCTCATGTTTAACTTTCTTAAACTTCTGATCAGATTTCAGTTTCCTACTGTTAAGGAAATTAATTGCAACCAATTAGCTCAATTACTGTTGGATTCTGCAAAGCCACGGCTATTACTGCTAGATGCACGAAGTCAAACAGAATATGGGGTAAGCCATATCGAAACAGCAGTGTGTATAGATCATCTAACACCTGACTTAGCAGAACTTTCAACAGTTTCAAAAGATAGACTAATTGTTATCTACTGTGCTGTTGGCTACCGGAGCGCCAAATTAGCCCAACAGCTTGATCAAGCCGGGATGAAGTGCATTTATAACTTAAGCGGTGGGATTTTTCAGTGGGCAAATGAAGGGAGGCTTATTTTTAAAGACGGGCATCAGACACAACTTGTACATCCTTATAATGCAATATGGGGAAAGCTGCTAAAAGCTACAAAACATGCTCAGGAGTGGTAAATTTTAAGTAAATACATTTGTTTGTCCTAGCATCAAATTCCTAATAAAACTACTCTTGCTGCATGTCTCAAGTTTCGATTGTCATTCCGACTTTAAACGAAGCAGTTAGCTTAGGGCGTACACTACGCCAACTGACTTTACTTTATCCCCCTGCAAAGGAAGTGATAGTGGTAGATGGTGGCAGCGAAGATGAGACAGTAGCAGTTGCAAAAAAATGCTTTGGATTATTCGATCAGTCGCTATGTCTAAAAGTTATCTCATCTGAGCAGCGTGGGCGTTCTATTCAGATGAATTACGGTGCATCGGCTGCAACTGGAGATATTCTTTGCTTTCTTCATGCAGACACTTGGGTGCCGGATGACCTAATCACTGTAATAGAGCAAACCTTAGCAGAGCCAACCATTGCCTGTGGGGGGTTTATTTCTCTGATGAGTGGATCTCAAACGACTCGCTGGGGTGTCTCTCTACATAATTATCTAAAAACCTATTACGCACCACTGTTATTTAAACCGTACCTGTTTTTTCGAGGATTACGTCTTTTGTTTGGAGATCAGGTGATGTTTTGTCGTAGTACTGACTTTTGGGATTGCGATGGATTTGATCAGGCATTGCCGATTATGGAGGATGGAGATTTATGCCTGAAATTGGTTAAAAAAGGGCGTATTTATCAGGTAAACCGGATTGTGCAATCTTCAGATCGACGTGTCGCAAAATGGGGGAGCTTCAAAGCAACTGCAATTTACCTTTATATCGGTTTTTTGTGGGGGATTGGCGTTGATGCAAATTATCTCAAACAATTTTATCAAGATATTCGCTGATTCAGGCTCCAGTCATAGTAGAGGTAGGAAATCGGCGTTGAGGCTTGCAAAGGCAAATCTGTTTCTAGGTAAGAGCGGATATATTCTGGAATGGAAGATGTAACTTTGAGAAAGTCTTGACGATACCATTTAAAGATTTTGCTACAGTAGAGCGTTTTACTATCTGAGTCATAACGGACTTTTTCAGGATTATTAATAAAGCGACGGGTGTCTTCATCTAACTGCTGAGTAACTTGTTCAGGAAAATAAGCTCCAGCACGCAGTAATGGGCAACCAACCGAAGCGCAAACAATTGCAAAATGAATTCGCGGCTCCTGTAATTTCTCCCGCAGAATAGAGTTCTCTATTTGGGCTAGACTGTAACGTTCGCCAAATATATAATAACTACGACGTTGAAAGAACCACAAAAAAGCCAGCCAGTTGGGAATGCCTAAGATTCGCGGGCGAATTGACTCAAGTGGGTACATCTCCAAAATTGCCGAAATAGTGAACGCATTGTAAAGGTTGATCCACAATGCCAATTGCTCAGAAGTGCTGTAATTAGATGTAAAATCCAGATTTGTTTGACTTGACAACCAATCTCCTAGCGCTTGAGGTTGCTCTGTTTTCCAAGTAATATAGTCTACACGACCCTGTTGATCAACATACTGACGCAATAGCCTATCCCAAGGTTCAAAATCAATCAATAGGTACATAGGCAGCATCTTTGGAGAGTATAAAATTTATTATAAGGCGGCGTTAAAAATTGGGAATTGGTTTAATAATTTAGCCTCTAAAGTGCTAAATCTGAAACAGAAAAACATGGTAGATCCTGTTAGAAACCTATTATGTTTACTTTTACATTCAAGTAGGGCAAAGTATGATTGCTTTAAGATATTTTGCATTCTTTGTACTACTATTAGCCGGACTATTATCAGCAATTAAGCAAATGAGTCTTGCTTTGGATGAAGGAAATCTTGAGCAGTTTACTCTTTGGACAGGTATTGCCTCTATTATTGCAGGTTTACCAACTATATTGTGGTGAATCTCAGGTAAGCAGATAATTTTTTCTAGGCATATTTATACTTTATAAATACGTTTGATGATGGAGAAAAACCAAGAATCTGGCAATAATTTACGTAGCATGAGCAAAATGGGCGCAGGTTGACCAACGGGATAGCGCATTTTATAACTACGATCAATGGCTGCTTTAAATATTGCCTGAGCAACTAATTCTGGCGGCTCTCCTTTTCTTCCCGCTTCTTGGGATACCCTTTGTGCAGTATCTACTAATGGTTGATACATGGGCAAATCATCACGCACGATCGCTCGATTATTTTCGTAAAATTCAGTTTTAATCACACCTGGTTCAACAATTTTAATTTTGATATTGAACGGTTCTAATTCATATTGCAAAGCTTCACTAAACCCTTCTACCGCCCATTTTGAACTATGATAAATGCTATACAAGGGGAAAGTAATTCGTCCTCCCATACTGGCAATTTGAATAATAGTGCCACCGCCTTGTTGACGTAGATGGGGAATGATCGCTTGGGTGATTCGCATTAAGCCAAAGACGTTGGTATTGAATTGTTTGGCGATTATTTCATCAGTCATGGCTTCAAATACACCATCTACACCATAACCAGCGTTATTTACTAAAACATCAATTTGACCAAAATCTTGGATGGCAGAAGCGATCGCAGTTTGAATACTGTTATTATCTGTAACATCTAAAAAATATACTTTGATGTTAGGAAATTCACGGAAATTCTGATCTTGGCTGGGGTTTCGCATCGTGGCTGCAACGTTCCAGCCTTGTTGCGCGAAGTATATGGCGGTGAATTTCCCAATTCCACTGGATGTTCCGGTGATGAAAACTGTTTTGGGCATGGGTATTAAGGGGTTGAGTGGAATGTAGAGAGGCGAAGTTGTGCGTCTCTACATACATGATTTTTTAAACTCAATACGGTTCAGTTAAAGCTAAAAGCTCTGTTACTAAAGTCATTTTTTTAACGAACCGCCAAGGCGCAGAGAACGCAGAGAGAAGAAGGAGATGCTTAACTGAACTGTATTGTTTTTAAACTCGGAGGGTTTACGCATACTGCAAGTAGAATCCGCAGGGTAGGTGCGCGGAGAGTTTGTGGTTTGTAGCAATCCTCCAAAATTCACCAATACATATTTCTCAGAAACCCTTGTAAAATATGGATTTTTGAATTTTGGATTGGTATTAGACGCTGTTTTGTTTGATGATATCGCGGTATAAGTTAGCGGCTGGGGTTGGTTGGCGTTTGAGTTCTGGATCTGTATCCAGGTCAATGTGATATAGCCCAAAATCGCTATCTGGGCCAAATTTCAGACCCCACTCACGGTTGGAGGTGATGCACCAGGAGACGTAACCGATGACGTTTATCCCGTCTTGACGAGCGCGTTGCACTTGTTCGAGATGCTGGCGAATGTAGTCTTCACGCTTGACGACTTTATCGGCTACTTCTACACAGCCATTCTCAATAATCATAATCTCTTTATCGGGGAATAACTGGGCGTGGAATTTGAGCATATCGTAGAGAACACCAGACCAAACTGGCGCATTACTAAAACGTCCAAAAGCAGCATCCATTAATTGTTGAATGCGGTTGAGTCGGAGATTGCTAATCCCCCAGTAATAGTCAAAACCAACAAAATCTTGTTGACCTACACATTCTTGAGGACAGAGGAATGTGGGTAATTTCCCAGCCATACCTAAGTGCCACCAGTTACTTGTCAGTGATGTGGAAAGTACGCTGAAAATCTTGAAAATTGGGTCAAAGATGCGGGTGAGCGATCGCAGTATGGGTAAGCGTTCTTGGGTGGAAACGGCGACAAATTTCACTTTGCTGGGATCGCCAAAGATTTGCTTGGCGATTAAACGCGCTAAATCAATCTCTAAGCCGCTAAATTCTCCGGTTTTGGGGTCGCGGTAGCCAAACCCAGGTACGTTTTCTTTGACTGCGACAACTAAATAACCACGGTCTTGAATGCGTCGCAGTGGTGTACCGGGTTGAGGCTGTCCGATAGTTGGACTAGAAGATCCGCCTGTGGTGATGTCAGCTAGGGTTGAACGTCTACCGATTTTCGGTACAGGTGGGACGGGTTGATTGGGGAAGTAATGACTATAGCTAGCTTGCCAAGCACCAGATTCTTTAAACTGTCGCACTACTGTATCTACAATATTCAAGAGGGCGCGATCGCCTTTAACTACAGCTGCGCCATAGTTCTCTGCTGTCAGCCCTTCACCATTTTTACCCACCAGTCGATATTGCCCTGGTTGTTGTCTCATCAGACCCAAGAGAATTGTGTCATCTGCAAGAATGGCACTCACTTGCTCATAATCCAAGGCTTGCAAGGCATCAGCGTAATCTTCTACTACTTTGACTTCAACTCTGGGTAACAGGTATTCTATGGTAGATTCTGCCGTCGCACTTTTGACAACTGCTACTGTTTTCTGAGCCAGATTTTCTGGTTGCTGAATGGGACTGCTGGCTTTGACTAAGAGAAATTGCCCCGCCTGATAATAAGTTTCCGAAAACGCTACTTGCTGTTGTCGCTCGGCGGTAATAGTCAAATTAGCAATGACAACATCAACTTTTCCTTTTTCCAACAAACTGCGCTCAGTAAAACGTTTACCCTGAGAAATCATATCTTCGGGACGACGCAGATTAGTGACATTGCGATCCACCAATTTCTGCAACCATAGAGGCAGACCCAATAACATGGGGTTTGCTCCCACTTGAGCATCTGGGTTGTACTCTTTGAGGATATTTCTGGCGCGTGTATGCGAGACAAACAAATTCCGCATGAGTTTCTGTACGGCGGTCATTTGATCGGCAATAGTTGCACCGCGCTCTAAACCTGGGGGCATAAAATAGGCTCTTTCCCACCAAGGTTTGATGTAACCGTAAATTAATTGACTAGGTTCGTTAAAGCTAATCCAATAACGTGCCAAATGACCCAAACGCTTGGCGACTTCTGTGGCGTAGTTAGCAAAAATAGCTGGAAATTCTGGCGCAGTTAAACCCCCCCGTGCTTCTACATGGATGGGATGGGTGAAGTGATGCAGAGTTACAATTGGTTCTAAACCATGCGATCTGATAGTTTCAATTACTTGGCGATAATGTTCAAAAGCTTCTTCACTGAACTTACCGGGTTCAGGTTCTACCCGTGACCAAGCGATCGAAAACCGGAAAGACTTGCAACCAAGGGACTGAGCTAAGGCGATATCTTCAGCGTAGCGATGCCAAAAGTCAGTGGCTCGACCCCTGACCGTAATCCCGCGACGACGTTCCCATACATCCCGAATATCTTCAAACTGGGAATCGTAAGCTTCACACTGATGGTCAGCAGTTGCAACACCGAATAAGAATGATGAGGGTAAAGGCGTAAGGCGATCGCTCATGTTAATTTCTCCTGAAAAGTTGTGAAAGAAGGCAGAAGGCAAGACAATACTTTTCGGTTTTTGGGGTAAAGGGAAAAGGTTTGAATTTCCCTTTACCCATTACCCTTTAACCTTTCCCCAGACCAAAAGAGAGATTATTGGGTTTAATCGAAAAGTATTGGAAGGCGGGAGGCAGATCGCTTTTAGCGTCTCCCTTTGGGAGAAGGCAAGAAGGATTCAAGAGAAAATTGCACAACTAAACATGAAAATGTATTTTCCCTACACCCTTAAACCTTTATACTCCACTCAGCAGAGGTTAAATTTGGAATTTACGGTTGGTAAGTTTCCCAAATATTGCCCCAGAAAAAACTACCAAACTCTGCCAATAATGTAGCTTTCTCTGTCAGTGACTTGGCGTTAGTGATTCGCCACCCGGAAACGCACTTGGCTACGTCACCCACATCTAGGGTTAAAATTCCTGCACCGATAATGGGACTGTTGTTATCTGTACCTTGATGTAAATAAGTATAGATAGTTCTCATATCTTGCCACAAATCAAATCCCGGATCGTTATGCAGTTCTTTCTTGCCTACTAAGTAGTAATCTTGATTACCATGTTCAAAAGCAAGTTCATAAGTAATGTATTTATATCCGGGATTATGGTCATGAGCAAACAGGTTAAACACGCCACTTTTGAGGGGAATGTGTTCGCCAAAATTTGCAAAACTAATATTACCAGCAATACTAGCAGTGTAAGTGGTATCACCCAAAAAACGTTTTAAGTCACAAATGTTAATTGTCAGTTGCAAGGAGAGTGAGGAATTATGCGCTTTGCCTTTTGCTGCACCCTGGATCGGGTCAGTCTCATTTAAAACAAATCCACCCGCCATCCTTTCGCGGAAAGTTATTCCTGGCAAATTGTTGTGCATTCGGGTCACGTCTGGCTGGAAGGGCAATCCTGCTGGTGACATGGTTTGCAAATATTGTTTAGCATCGGCGTAACCCATATCAACCAAAGTTGCACCATCAATGTTTCCCAAGTAGTAATCAGGATCGAGAGGTAAAGGATAAGCGGGTTTGATGAGGTGGAGTTTGATCGGTTGGGTATGTCCGTAGACTGTCTCCCCTTGCAAAATTCTCTGGTTGATTTCATTGATGCGATCGCACTCTTCAAAAAATGCCCCGTTCGCACTCAGTTCCATCATGTGGACATATTGATTAAAAATTCCCGTTTGATATTCGCTACTATTGCCAATGCACCACAATACCCAAAGTTCATCTGCACCCCGGCGCACCGCTTCCATGAGATTAACATCTTTAATCCACACGGAATCCATGTAGAGATAATCACCTTTCTGTACAGGTGGCATAAAGATGGGGAGAGAAATCCCTGCAACCAATAAATCTAAATCTAGGCGATCGTGGGGAATGACTTCATTCGTTTTGTGTGTAAAATTGCAAACATTAAATGTACCTTGCATTCCCTCCGAGGCATTGATTTTGCTGATATCAATTCCCAAGTGGGGGAAAACGCGATCGATAATGCCGTCTGCATCTCCCATAGACAACAAATCCCAGGCTTTGAGGTATTTTTCTAGAGGGATAAAGGAGACAAAATCTTTAACATTCAAAGTCCGCCAGCGATCGCACATCTCAATCGGCGATAGTCCAGATAGCAGCATTGCTAAATTCATCGTACCGCCGGAAGTACCATCCGCATGATTAAAACACAGTCCTGATTCGAGTAAGGCGCGGATAGCTCCAGCTTGGTAAGCTACACGCATTCCACCACCAGCTAAAATCAAGGAACGTTTATTCCCTGAGTATGTTGGTTCAGGAGTGCCGTAAGGTTTATGCGGTTGGTTGCTCATAAGTGTAGCCTGGTGTAAAAGTACGCAAACGAAACAAGTACCAGAAAATCAATACTCCTGATAACAGGTCAAAACCAGCAATTAGCAGCGCGAATGGGGAAAAAATTAGCTTGATAACAGCCAAACAAACGGTTATTGAAGCACCAAATTTTTGTAATCCTGCCCAAATTAAGACAATAGGTTGGGGTTGTGGGCTGATTAATGCTTGTAACAGTGCGCCGTTAAACAGCAGCATAAACATACCGATGATGGCAAAAAAATGCTGGCTAGTCGGCGTTACTTCTGCTGAGACAATGTAGAGTACTAAACTAGGCAAAACCATTTGCAACAATCCACTCACAATAGTGAAAATGGCAATGCCAATTAATGATAAGTGGAGTATTTTACCGTTATTCATCATATTTTTGATTAATTTTTAATTGGTATTACATACATCTCGGCTCGATCATCCTTGGGCAAAGCCTTTGGCGCTGGTAGCCATTCTTGACCCAAACCTAAATTAACTACACTTTCTAAACCTTCTGGTTGTTGTGTGGGGGGGGTATCGTAGCCAAGAAACCAACTCTCCAAATGGTCATCTAGCATCCCTGTGATTTCCGGGAAAAAGCCTGTAAATATAGGTTCAGGGCTAATCTCTAGGTGTTTTAGTGATTGGATACGCGGATGATCGCCTATGGTAAGTTTGGCTGAACCCGGTTTGAACAGCGAAAATCCCAATTTCCCTTGAAAGTAAATCACGGATTTCATCAACATTCCGCGAAATGCACAGTAGTTTGCTGCACCCATTTTCAGGGGAAACCAAGCTTTGGCTGGTTTGGCAACCTCAATTTTCATCACTAGTTGCCCATCTAAATCATATTGACTGCTGACGGTGCGATCGCCAATCACAAAGTCCAAGTTAGCTTGATGTTTGGGCATTCCCCAAATTCCTTTACCCCCTTTGACAGAAATTTCAGTACTGACAGGTAAATCAAGTACATACTGCCCAGTGCCGTACTGTTGCATCAATAAACCAGGTAATAATGGCGGGGCTGGTTTTGCGCCATGAGTGCAGGCGATCGCAATACTAAATTCGATGTATTTACCAATGTCAGTAATCTGATAATTAATCACCGTGATCACTAACAACCCCTGATTATTCCATAGTCGTAAAGGATGTACTTCTTTGGCTAGGATCAATTCTTTAGCGCGATCGGCGTTAATCGTAAATACCGCCATCAATGCTGGTGTATGTTCAGAATTAACGGGTAATTGAAAGGGTATGCCATCAACTAAGGCATAAAGTCCTGTTTGTTGTTTTAAACGTTGAGGTATCATATTTTTTCACACATAATTAAATTTATTAGTAGAGAGAGGTAACACAGGTATAGAGAATGAAATCTGCACTTTTCACAGAGTCTTTTCTAACTCTGCAAGCATTAACGGGAAGACATCTTGGGCTGCATTCTTACCCATAAATATGTCTAAATGACTGTAGTTATCCAGAACGTGTAAAGTATGGTAATTAGGACGCAGAGAGTCAAAATATTTAAAAGTTTCTATCTGACTTTGTGGGAGAAAGCAACGGTTAAGTTGCCCAGCAAAAAATGCAATCCGGGCATCGGTTTTTGGTGGTTGGGCAATAAAATCTTTTGGTAAGTTGGGGAAGTTATCAACAGAAATTAGATGTCCACGATTGATGCACTGAGACATTTGTGCGAAAAAACTAAGCGGCACATAGGCGAATTCCTGCTTTAGCCATTCGTGGGTGGCTTCGTTGAGGTTGGCGTGTTCCCACAATGCCGGGAAGCCAGTCCCATAAGTAAAGCTAACTTGTTTGCAGACTGAATTATTACATTCGTGATGCGTAAGACCCACAAACAGAGAGATGAGTTTTGCAGCTAAACTTGGTGAATCTATTTGCCATTGTGGGTTTAAATGATCGGTGAGGAAATTGACGGCTGGTACTGCAAAATTAATTTTGAAAGATGACCATGAGGGTACAATTGGATGCAGTGAAACCGCATTGCTGATAATAGTTTTGACTTGTGGGACTAAGCCAGCCACCACAGACATCATGAAACTAGTAGATCCCTGACAATGGATGATAGCTTTGATTTCTTCATAACCCGTCTCTTCGACAATTGTTTTCACCGCTTCTGGATGGTCATTCACTGCGGCTCGGTCAAGTGTCCAATGATTATGATTCAGGTCAATACTGGCACGCCAGTTTTCTAACCATACGTCATAACCATGAGCAACTAAGTAATCAACTATATTAGTATCCACAGGAGCGCGAAAGATATTGGCTCTGACTCCTGCACCATGCGCTAGTAATACAGGCGATTTAGAAGGAGGCTTTTCACCTCTAACGTTAATTAAGTTGCATTCAAAGCCATCTTTGCTAGTAAAAGGTACTATTCTTTCTTGTAAAGATTGAGTATATGCTGTGGTGTTCATTTTGATAGATTTGTTAATAGATTAGAGCATTGGGAATTACCTCCTTCCCTCTGCCTCATACCTCTCAATACGGTTCGGATAAGCATTTTTCACTTTCCTTGTGGTCTGGTTAAAGGGGAAAGGATGTATTCAAAACCTTTTCCCTTTCCCCTTTCCCCTTTAACCGAACCGTATTGTCATAGCTCCCGCCTCCTAAAGTTAAATGTAGACTTCCGCTAAAGTGCCGGCAAAGAAACGACTGAATCTATCTATTGCTTGTAGGCGTTCCCCAATAGTATCTGCGTTGGTAACTTTCATAGTGGTCATTTGTTTGATGAAGTCCATCGGCTGAATTTTGAGAATGCCTTGACCAACGATGGGATCATTTTCACTGTCGCCCTCATAAACGGTGATGAATAGTGTGGTGGTGTCAGACCAAACATCGAATCCTGGGTCATCATGAATTTGCTTGAAGCCTTTCAAGTAATAACGTTGTCCTGATTGCGTCATCATGTGTAAGCGATAACGCATTTGTCTGGTGTTTTGTTGGCCTTGTTGGACAACAAACAAATTAAAATCGCTATTAGTGACGGTTAGGGCTTCTGGTGATAGAACGGGGGCTTTAACTACACCAACTATTTTCCCTAGGTGTTCGGGGTCGTTGAGTAGTTTGTCTAAGTCATCGGCAATTACTGTAACGGTGAACTCTAGAGGCGAGTTGTCTTGTTTGCCTTGCCAGAATGCAGGCTGATAGTTGTCGTCTTTGACTGCGGTAGAAAAGTAGCCGCGCATGGTCTCGGTGAATTGAATGCCGACTGTGGTAGAACGGGTAGTGTCACCGTTGACTATGGACGGGGTAGTCAAATCATAATTAATCGTCCAACCCCGGTCTTTAGCAATGAGGGTACAGCAGCGTTCTGCTAGAGCAGAGATTGTCAGTAGTGGATTTACACCTAATGTCCGAGGAACTATCGAACCATCAGCGACATATAAGTTTTCGTAGACGTTTGTTCCTTGGTTGCTAGCAAATACTTGTCCCTTATGGTTGACAACACCATGTTCAGCATCTTCCGCTAAGATACAGCCTCCTAGTGGATGGACTGTAACTAAGTCATGACCAAAGGCATCAGACCAAATAGGGTTAGGAATTTGTGTACCGCCTAAAGGTTCGGTGGCTTCTGTGAGACGATTATTGACTCGTTGAAAAATGGGTTGGCTTCCTACATCTTGCCATTTAATGCGGAGACGGTCATTTTCTAAGTACATCTGTCCGGCTGCATCATCATGGGTCATGACTAAGTAGGTTTGGGTGTTGCGGACTGCACCAGTGTAAGCACCATGAGTCAAACTCTCAACTTCGCGGATTTTTTCTTCGATGCGATCGCCGAAACCAGAGTCGGTGTCTTTACCTAAAATTTTGGCAGCCGCCGCAAGGGTTTGGGGTAATATAGCAGCTAGACCTCCAGGAATTGAGCCTTCTTCAATAACTAGTCCGTTATCTAATTGGGGCTGTTCTCGCATATCTATGATACCGGTGATGCATGGCCCTACTGGTTCTTGGGTATTCTCCGGGCGATCGCCAAAACCAATACCGTTAATTACTTGCTCGGTGTTATAGCCAAAAGCTAGGACATCTCCATTGCCTGTAAAATTATGTCCCAATTTCTCAGATACAGCTAAACCAGCAGCTTGAGAACGCAGCAAAATTTCTGTAGATCCCAATGTCCCAGCCGCCAGAATCACAATATCAGCACTGACGAACATTGTGGGAGCGTTAAAGTTTTCTTGTCCCGTGTTTAATAATTGGTAATGGACTAGCCAGCTATTCCCCTGACGTTCAACTCGTCGCACGGAAACTTGTGTATAGATTTCTGCACCGTGGTTTTTTGCATCTGGGAGGTAATTCATCAACACGGTGTTTTTGGCTTTATTATTACAGCCAGAAACACAATCACCGCAGAGATTACATTTGTTTTGTTCTACACCGACATGATTCACCCCATCTTTAAATGTCACGTTGATGGGGGGACGATAGAACTTTTCATTCAAATATTTAGACGATTTTTCTAAAGCTTGTAATTTTGGCAGAGGAGGAAAATTTTCGGGATAGGGAGTAGGTTTGAGCATTTCCTCTGCACGACGATAACCTGCGGCTAATAAAGTTTCAACATCATCACGCAATTCCTTTGGCCAGCGTGAATCTGCAAATACACGCGGTTCAGCTTGTAATGACACATTGGCATTAACTAAAGATGTTCCACCTAGTCCACAACCAATAAATACATTAATGTCTTTATTCACATGAAAGTCATACAAAGCTGTGTGCGAACCTAGATGATGTTGTGGCAAATCTATCTGCATTTGTGCCAATGCTTTACTTTGAGTTTTGGGATATTCACCAGGCTGGAATTCTTTCCCTCGCTCTAAAATACACACTTGCTGTCCGGCTCGTGCTAAACGCGATGCGGCAATACTACCACCATAACCAGAACCAATAACTACAACTGTATAGTAATTTTTTAAGTTTTCAATCGGGCTGGATAAACGAGTCATTATATTCATCCTTAAAAATTATGGACATAAAAATATACACTCATTTAGATTACAAATAGAGGCAAAAGTTAATCTAATGAGAATTTTTGATAATGCAGTAGGATTTTTAACTACTAGTATTGCAATTCAAAAGCAATCAAAGCTTTTCCAGAAAATTCAATAAAAATGGTGTCGATAATAATTTGTTGCCGTGTACAAATTGCACTCAAACCTAATCCCTAAACCCTTCACTAAGAGGTAAGGGTAGTAAGAATTAACCCCTCTATCTCTGTGGAGGAGAGGTTTAGGGAGGGATTATATGAATAAGTTATGTGTGGCTTTAATCAAAACTAAAGCCTGATTAATTTGGATTAGACAACCAATTTAGTTATACGATTCAGTTATCGGAGCTAACTCGGTATTATATGCAGGTTAACAAAAAAGTTAACATTCTTTTACTTAAATTAACCAAGTTAATGATTAAATTAACTCTGAAATTTATACATACTTACGGTATGTACAATTTCAGTCACAGCGTAGCATTGCAGACAATTTTTGGCAATGTTCAATTCGATTTTGTTTACAGGTTACTTTAATAGGACTTATGCAAAACTACACACGGTAGGGGCAATTCATGAATTGCCCCTACATAAGAATCAGGGTTTTGACTATTGTTTTTTAACTTTTGGGTTATTGCTGTTGATGCTGCCAGGACTGCTAATTGATGAGCGTATTATTACTGGCGCACCCGCTTGGCTCAAGCCCTGCAAGTTTGCGTTTTCAACTTCAGTCTATTCGTTCACTTTTGTATGGCTATTGGGCTTGCTCAAACAACATCGGCGACTCGCTAGTTTGGCTGCAAATGCTACGGCTTTTGCATTGGTTGTGCAAATAATAGTCATCATAGTTCAGGTAGTACGAGGTACAACTAGCCACTTCAACTTTAGTACTCCTGAAGATGAAGCCCTCTGGAAATTTATGGAAATTGCCCTGGTTTTCCTTTGGGCAGCAACTTTAGTTACAGTAATTTTACTGCTGCTAGAGCGTTTGGATAATCCTGTTTTAGCGATCGCATTGCGGTTTTCCCTTTCCCTAACCTTCATTGGTATATAGTTTCCCATCGGTTCCCACCTGTTTAACCTCGGTCGTATCTTTTGGTTCAGCTACCGGAAGTTCGTTATTCCGTGAATTGAAAACAACTCAAACACCAACAGTCACGCGATCGCTAATTTCCATTTCCAGAACTTCTTCAATGCGTTGAATTGTTGCCGGAGACAGTTGCTTACCCGATGCACTAACGTTTTCTTGTACCTGTGCTGGTTTGCTTGCGCCAATGATCACGCTACTAATTTCGGGATTGCGTAAGCACCAGGTAAGCGCCAATTGGCTCAGGCTCAAACCTTCTTCCTCAGCGATGGGCAACAGTCGCTGCACCTTGAGCAACTGCTGCTGATCCAGATCCCCATTGTTTAAAAACATATTTTGTTTCGGGTCGCTTGCCCGTGAACCTTGGGGTAAGGATTGACCTGGTTTATATTTACCAGTCAGCAGCCCTTGCGCTAAGGGCGAGTAATTGATTATGCCAATCCCTTCTCGACGGCACAGGGGTAACACTTCTTTTTCGATTGTACGATCAAGCATATTGTAACGAGGCTGATCGGATGCGATCGGTGCGAGATTTGCCAACCGGGTCAGGTCGGTCGCATGGGCGAGTTGTCCGGCACTCCATTCTGAAACCCCGTAATAAAGGATTTTTCCTTGTTTCACCAGATGATCGAATGCCATCAAAGTTTCAGCCAGGGGTACGGTTGGGTCATAACGGTGTGCCTGGTAGAGGTCGATGTAGTCCAGCTTCAATCGTTTCAGACTGGCATCACATTGTTCCAGAATATGTTTGCGTGATAATCCGCGATCGTTGGGTCCATTGCCTATTGGGAAATAAACTTTGGTTGCTAAAACATAAGATTCACGCGGGTACTGCCGCAGCACGTTACCTACAATTTTTTCAGCTTCTCCCCCGGCATAGACATTTGCCGTGTCAAAGAAATTAATTCCCAAATCATAAGCTTGCTTGATACATTGACGGGCGGTGTTTTCTGCCGTTGCGCCACCATAGGTAAGCCATGATCCTAAACAAATTTCTGAGACACGAATGCCGTGTTTACCTAACTGCCGATATTCCATAAGTCATCTCCTTTTTGCGAAACCTTCATTGTCAAAACCAATGCTAAAATTTGTACTTCAAATAGGATGCAATCGAGCGATCGCACCCTGATTAATTCTTTAAACCCACTTTAGAAAACGTTGATGGCTAGATTCTCTTTCATCAGGAAGATAATCTAGCCATCAATAGGTGTACTTACTAATAAAAAAAAACTCTTGTGGATTAAATGCAATCCGGCTCAGATTCAATGACTTCTACTAATATTGCAGACTGTTCGTTCAGTCCATCCCCATACTTATCGGGTTTTAGGGAAAAGGGTAAGGAGAAAGGGAAAATAAAAAACCTTTTCCCCAAACCAAATTCCGAGTTAAAAACGTTCTAATTTCCTTGAGTAACGCCTCATCAGAGTATTCTTCTTCCCATTTACCCTGTAGCTTCAGCCGTACAGACTGTGCGCCGCCACTAGGAGTACAGACAACCCAGTAAGTATCTGGTTCTCCTTCGACCTCGGCTGCATCTTCAGCTTTTGAAGTATCAGAAAGACCTGAAAATGCTTGAATACAAGTCCATGTAATTCCATCTGAATCTTTAATTTCTCTTGTCATGTTTGTTTTTAGTACAATATTTCATTAGTTCGCAGTAAATTCAATTTGGTAATAGCCTGCATTATTAATGTATCGGCTTGCATTGTTAATGCGTTGGCTTGCATTGTTAATGCGTCGGCGGCCTTGTTAATGCATCAGCTTGCATTGTTAGGGATCTGCGGGTTAATAGTATCCCAACCAGACGGGTTTCGACTGCGCTCAACCCTCAGTCATCGAGAGTTGAGCGACTCGTGCCGAGCGGAGCCGAGGTAAGTCGAAACTCGGTTTACTGGTACTTTATTTTCACGCAAGTCCCTTAATGCTATGCTTTTACGCAAAACTGTAGAAACTGTACTTAGTTAATGTGAACTAGGCAGAATTTCTGGTTGATCGTCCAAACTTAGCAGGAATTGAATTAAATCTGTCTGTTCTTGAGTGGTAAAGCCAGCTTCTGCATCTACCCAATACGCATGTCCTCTGCCGTCTACATTCGACTTTTGCAAATCTGGATTAGCTTGGTTAACTGCAACCATTGCCTCACGAAGATTGCGGTCAACTAGCACCCGTAAGCTTGCTTGTGCATCGGGTAAAATATTTTGCATTAATGTACCAGCCATACCAAGTTGCTCAGGATTTGCCACCACAAATTTTCCGTTTTGTTCAGCTTGCTTTAATGCTGAAGCACTAGCAGCCACGCCACCATCATGTAAATAAGGCGCAGTTAGATACAACCCAATCAAGCTTGGTACTTTATAACCACCGGCTGGATTGTTCATTCCAAAAGCTAACTGTTGTGCTTTTTGTGGCGTAATATCTGTAGGAACTTCTAACACTGGAGGATTAGATGGCAAGGGAACAGAGACACTGTTAGGGTAAGTTTGGGGTGTAGTGAAGTTCTTTGCGAATGCTGCTAATGTCGGGGCGCGTGATGGTTGAGTTCCAATCTCGTTTTGAGCAATGACATCATGATTAGTAAAGTAGCGTCCACTATGACAGTCTATGCAGCCAGCACGATTAAATACAGCCGCCCCTTTTTCTAGAGATGCAACATCACTAACTTGAATCGGTGGTGGTGCCAGAGTGTTTTGCCAAGCAGACATCGCATTCAGCTGTTCGCCAACGGGGAAGCCGGGGGAAGATGCCATTAAACCATCTAACATAAACGGTGAACCTTTCGGATATCCAGGCATCCGAATTACTTCATTAATTGCAGGTTCCCCAGGAGTAGGATCGATTTTGTCGAAAAATTCTGATGGTTTTGCATCTTGGGGTAATCTAAAAGCTGGATTTGCGGCATTTTGCAGAATCACGCCTAAATAGGTTTCCTTATCAATTCCTAATGTGGATTGACTGGCATCAGCGCCATTTGTCCCATCGGAATTTGTGGCGTGGACGTTGCTATTTAAGGTAGTCAAACCATGAAACCAACCAATTGCCGAATGGCCACTCCAACCATAAGGCCAGGCATCAAAAGTATAAGATGATGGGATTTGTGAGGGATTGTTTACTAGAGTGCCGGTGGAATCAAAGCTTCCAGGTGGCCAAGTTAATAGTTTTGCATCGACTGCATCTTCTAAAGTTTTGGCATCTGGTAAGCGGGACTCTTCACCCTCAGCCTTAATGTAAGTATGCTCTCCCGCCGGAATTTCAGTAGGATTAACATCTGTTTGGCGAAACATGGCTGTGGAATTAGTGGCAAATGCCAAAACCAAACCCGTATTCACGTCATTGTTTGGTGCGCCTTCTAAAATCCGTCCAGTTTTATTGTCAAGTGTGGCGTGACATAAAGCACAGGTAATACCAAATCTCAGCTTACCTTTAGTGAAACTAGCACGCATACCCAGTGGTACAAGAGAATTCGCAGGTACGTCTAATCCTGTATTTAAAAGTGTGCCAGCTTTAAAAGTGCGTCCACCTATTGTTACATCTTCATTTACAGGAATTCGGAGATTGGTTGTATGCTTACCGCCAAGTTTAGCGATCGCCTGACCCACGGTTATCATATTAATCGGGCCATTCAACGCCCCAACCACATCAGTTTGGAAAATTTCATTACCAAAGGTTTCCGAGTAAAAAGCATCCCGTCCCAGCTTTAAAGTTTCCTCGGTAACAGCAAACGCCCCATTTTCAGGGGATAGTTGTTTGCGTCCCTTTTCTGTATTTAGTAAACGTGTTGCCTCTTCTTTATTAATCGCGTATCCCAAAACATCATAAGAACCAACTTCTTGAGGTGCAGCCTGGGTGACAGGTGTAAAAGTCTTATCTAAGCTAGGAGTTTTACCTAAAACAAATTCTAGTCTGGAGGCGAAGAAGCTAACAAAAATCACTAAAAATAACAGTATCCCAATAGTTCCCCATCTTTTTTTTTGAGGCTCCACTTTCGGAGGATTGGAATCTATAGCGATCGCTGGGTCAGTTTTCATAGTAAATTTGATGTCACGAATGGAACACTTTATCCGGTGCTGATTGAGTAAACCACTCCATAGCTCTTTCGGCGATCGCAGTAGGAACTGTATGTAACCCGTTGAACTCACGGTATTCTAGGTCATAGCCTGCTTGTTTTAACCGTTGTACAATCCGGCGACTACACCGTTCAATCGGCAACACCGTATCCGACTTTCCATGAGAAATGAACAGACGCGGTTTCCCGGATTGGCTAGCAGGAGCCATGAATCCGGGTGAAAAAGCAATAATGTGGTTAAACAGGTCGCCATTGGTAATGCCAACCGAAAGGGCGTAGGAAGCACCATCAGAGAAACCAGCGATCGCTACTTGGTTCGGAGCGATCGTATAATGACTGAAAGTTTGTGCTAGTGCGCGATCGATAAAGGCAATATCAGGGCCATAGCCACCCCGAATAATGTCCCAAGTTTGTTGGCGTGAGTCTACTGCCAACAGAATTGTCCCAAAGCGAATTGCTAGATGACGGAGGATTTTTAGCGCACCCTCCGCATCGCCTCCGGCTCCATGAAATATCAACACGAGTGGAGCGGGCTGATCTGCTCGATAGCTTTCAGGTACATAGACAAAACCATCTCGCTGCCCATCCAACCCTAGTGGGTGTAAGCCGGTCAAAGCGGTTGTTGTGGGGTGAGTTGGACGGGACAACAATCGTCCTTCAGTGGCTCTAGAATCAACCTGCTTTGAGGTTTCCATGACTAATAAGTTACGCTTTTGGCAATTGGATAGTTGAGAGGCAGCGAGTGGTAAAATCATCCCTGCTAGACCGAACTGGAGTAGTTGTCGTCGTGTCCAGTCAGGAGGATTGTTATTTTGTGTCACTGCGATCGCCTCAATTAGCAATTAGCTGACACTACAATGGGGGATTTAAAACGAACCGCAGAGGCACAGAGAACACAGAGAGAAAGATTCTAAAACTTTGCTGGGTTTATGCTAAAAAAATCAAGTTCTTTTCTTCCTCTGCTCAAGAACTGTCTGCCTTCACGTCGAGTAGTAGGTGTTTATGGCATAGCTAGCTAGTACTGGTACTCCCAAGCTGAAGGCTATAGCCCACTTTATGCTGGGATGGGTTTCTAATATGGATATCATTAGAATTCATAATTATGTATTAACTATATGTAGTGATTTATTAAAACTGTTAGTTGGTGATTTTTATAATATATATTTTATGATTTATAGTTAACTCTATCTTTAGTGATGAGTGTTTATAAAATATATTTGTTATGCACATCACAAGAATTAAAACTACTATAATTTTGTACAATTATTTATTAATAGTCTGCTTTTAGTTGCTGAGGAAGCAACAAATTAAGATATTGATCTGCTGTTGATTGCGTAGACGCTTTTAGCAGCTTGTCGCAGACATCGCCTTCTTCTTTGAAGACGCTAGCGCTCGTCCAACTCAAGACTGTTGCTCAAAACAGAGAGAACTTTGAGGCTGCCAAAGTCTACATCTTGACTCCTGATAAGCTAATCAGCATTTAACTTGCATAAAAGCAGGGCTGAAGCCCTTACTACAAGCGAATCATTCTGGAAAAATGAATGACGATTAGCTTATCCCCTCGCAAGGCTTATAGCAGTTTTCAGACCTTATGACCAACCCCCTTACCGCTTACGCGATGAGGGGGCTATGATCTACCTTATGTGGGAAACGCTATATGAGGCTATCAACGACAACATTGATTTGGTTGATAAATATTTCTACCTCAGAACCTCTGCTAGGGTGCTAGTCAAGTAGAAGTAGTTGACAAAACGCATAGTTTTTGAAGAGGCTATGCCAGCACCTACGCTTGCCCCTAAATTGGGGGTTTTCCTTAGCTATAATTTGGCATACTTCACCAGTTTGGTAAAGATATTTGATACTTTGGTTCGCTCCATTATTCACTGCACTACATCTTTGACGATTCTACCAGTCGACAAATGCTGTGATCAAGTTACAGAGGTGTCCCAGAAGGCTGTTGCACTATATTGTTAACAGTTTTTGGTTCTACAAAAGCTTCTCTACCTGTAATCAATCTAGAGCGACGATTACGAGTGATATAATTCCATGCCCACTGAAATACTACTAGTAATTTAGTGTCAAACTCGATTAAGAAGTAGATGTGAACTAATAACCAAAATGCCCAAGCAATGAAACCTGTGAGTTTGACTAAGCTTAAATCTACAACAGCTAAATTTTGCCCAATCATCGCCAAACTACCCACATCGTTGTAATGAAATTGTGGCAAAGTCTTACCTTGAAGCCGTCGTCGAATTAGTTTACCTACATACTCTCCTTGTTGTTTAGCTACAGGTGCGACACCAGGTAAAGGTTTAGCATCTTGATGGGAGAAGTTGGCTAAATCTCCAATTACGAAAATGTTGTCATAACCCTCGATAGACAAGTCAGGTTCTACAATTACACGCCCAGAGTAATCGCGCTCTACACCTGTAGTTTCTGCTAAGACTTTCCCCATTGGGGAACCTTGAACACCTGCTGCCCACAAGATAGTTTTTGAGGCAATTTCTGTAAATTCATTGTCTTGCTTGAAAGTAACGATATCACCTTCAATATTTGTCACCCTGGTGTGAGTGTGGAGTTCTACACCCAACGTTTGCAAAGATACTGCTGCTGATGCCGATAACTCTGGCACCATGTGTGGGAGGATGCGAGGGCCCCCTTGTAATAGGAAAATTTTCGTTTCTGAGGTGTCGATGCTGCGGAAATCTTCTTTGAGAGTTTTGTATGCCAATTCTGCGATCGCACCTGCTAATTCTACACCAGTCGGGCCACCCCCGACAATCACAAAACTCAACCAAGCACGGCGTTTTTCTGGATCAGTTTCTTTTTCTGCTGCTTCAAATGCGCCAAATATCCGGCGACGCATTTCTATCGCATCTTCCACAGTCTTTAAACCAGGAGCAACTTCTTCCCAGTGATCTTTACCGAAGTAGGAATGGTTCGCACCTGTGGCAACAATTAATGTGTCATAAGGTACTACTTCATCACCCAAAATAACTTGTTGCGCTTTTGGATCAATTTCATTTACTTCTCCCAACAACACCTTTGTATTCTTGCTTTTCTTAAATACAGATCGCAATGGTGCAGAAATATCAGAAGGTGATAGCGTACCTGTGGCAACTTGATATAAAAGCGGCTGAAATAGGTGAAAGTTTCGTTTATCAATGAGAGTAACATTTACATTCGCTGCATTCAGACCCTTTGCTGCATACAGTCCACCAAAGCCACCACCAACAATGACAACCCGATGTGGTGCATTCTTTTCAAGTGAGACTTCCATACGAGATATTTCCTTGTGTTAAGAACTTGTAACTATTCTTAACAAAGATGTAACAGCTTTATGATAGTGGTTGCTGTTTATTTAGAACAATTGAAAAAATACTAAAAGTATCCAAAGTTAGTATCCACTACTTCTACTGGACTGCCTCTCTAGATATCCCTCTCTGAAGAAACAAGGCAGGAGGCAGGAGGCAGGAGGCAGAAGGAAAGAGGATTTGGCTTGTTTCTCCCATCCATAACGGAAGCGAGCGCGTCCGTAAACAGCTTGTGTCACTTTCCTCAGATAAAAGGATGAGATTCTTTCTATATAAGAGGTTCATGATAAAGCGATCATAATATTTATCATACTAGAAAATAAAGCCACAAACCTAACCCTAGCCTAAGGTTTAAGCATTGCTTTTGATTCTTGTGATCGAAGAGGT
>NZ_JADEXU010000086.1 GCF_015206895.1 Nostoc sp. LEGE 12450
ATTTCCAGAGTCATGGTTTTAAGAATTTCATGAAACTTGGTTAATATCTTGAGAGGTTTGTATGTCGAGAATTAAGCGTTGGATAAATATGCATAAGAAAGAATTCAATGCAGATGGAACTTTAAAAAATGAAGTAAGACAACAGAAGTTATCTCTTGGCGCACATCCAGAAGCAGTCGATGACTACGCTCGTAGAGTAAAAGCAAGATACGACGAGTGGAAGCACCTGGACGAGACTGATCCAGAGCCGTGGCCAATCTACACAGCCTACGATTTCTTCACTGAACAAGAGAAAAAGGAGTTTAACCCAGATGGTTCTCTCAGACCTGAATATGTAGAATATGCTCAGAAAATTGGCATCAGTGAAAGTGCGCTAGAGCAGCTTGAGTGGCGTAAGAAAATAGAAGTCGAGAATTATGATGCTGTGTCTGCTGATTACGCAGAACAAGGTATTAACTTTGGTGAGCAGAAAATGAATGCTCGGATTGGCGCTAGCAGAACATACGTCCAACGTCGGCAGCAGATGGAGCAAGACTTGCGTAACTTTGAGCCGGAAGACAGTTTGCCTTTCGACAAGGACACAGCATATTAGGCGGGAGCGATGGCAAGTGAGTGATAATATAAGCTGAAAGCATTATCAAACAAAGCTCTCAGCTTTTTGGTAAAATCCTTTTAATGAGGTTGAACAGCAGGTGGGTTGACAACAGCCGCAGATGGTTTAACAGAGCGAAATGCCCCATTGAGAAAGGCAATCATTCCTAAGATGGCGAAGGCTGTAATGATTACTCTTTGCAGTGAATTGAATGCCGAGCGTTCTCTGACTACTTCAGCCCACATTACTTGCAGTTGGTCTTCTGTTGTTTGCTTTGAAGCTAAATAATAGAGAGCTTCAATACAAGGGGATATGTCTTCCCCTTGTTGAACTTTCTGATACAACAGATTTTCTAGTCGCTCTTTCTGTTGAGGGATAGTGAATGAGTCTGTTGACTTTTGAGGGTATGTACCGTTGTTGTGACTTGGTAATTTTAGTTGTTGCATGATTTCTTTAAGAGATATTTGAGATGAAAGTAAGTAGGGAAAGGTGCAGAAGAATATTCCTCCGCACCAGATTCTGCAAGTAAAAATGGAAATTATAATTACTCCCACCGCAGAGTTTATATTTTCTACCCTCAAAAAATCAATCGACAAGAGTACGGAAAAAAACCGTACTCTTGTCTGTAGAAAAATAAGTCTATTTATGCTAAAGCTCTAATTCAGTATTTTACAAAGAAGGCAGGAGGAAAGAAGTATGAATAAAAACTTTAGTTCTGGCTATAAAGCCCAGTTTAAAAGAAAAATTGTATTGATAGCGCCGGCGGCAAGCGAGTCATCGAGCGTCGACGCGTAGCGCGACTTGCATTGCGTCCAAGATCAATTCCACGTTTTTAAATGTGGGTTCCTCCTGCCTCCTGCCTCCTATCTCCTGCCTCCTGAATTTGAGAATTAATCAAATACTTTCTTCTGGGTGTTAGAGATGGCGCACAGCCTACTTGGAGTCAGCGAACTTTCAGCTATAAGTATTTTTACTTGCTAACCTTTGAGAAATTGGGCTAGTAGAATTAACATCATTAATAAAACAATTAATCTCGACATAGAAAATAGATTTTCTGTCAAATCAATTTTAAAAGTTTTTCCATAGCTATCGAAAATGCCCTGAATCAGCAAACGTACCTTTAATAAATCAGCATTTAAAAACGATGACTTTTTTACTTTACCAATCCCTGGAAATTTGCACTTGTTAAACACACTTGCCCCATAACATCTACAGCCGAGGGATTGTTTTTCTGATAACGCTTTCCGTTGCTGCTCAGTTTTATGCCAGCACAAGTCTTTGGCCACATCTGCGCCAAGTCCACTCAGGGATACTAGAGATTCAAAGGGATATTTAGTCAACATCATCTGGTTAAATGTTTTGCCCACAGAGTTGAATTCGTTCGCTGGGAGAATGCCACCTCCAAACACGACTTGAGGAACCAACACAAGAATTGTTAGCAGAGGTGCAACACTTTGACTTGGTGCAATCGCAGAAACTAACAGCCCTAAAATCATGCTCCCAAAAGAAGCGAGGAAGAGGCTGAGGTACATGAGAGTAAAAGTACTGTTATCAACATTTAATTTCACCGCCGTGGTCATGCAAACTAAAAGTATTGCTGATTGATAAAGCGCTAGCAAAAATGCTAATTGAAACTTGGATGCTACATAAGGAACTATCCCTAGTCCGGCACTGCGCTCACGGCGATAAATAGCAGTTTCCTTAGCAATCTCCGACATCGTAGCTAGCGCTCCAGACATTACAGCCATGATGACTGTGACAAACAGCATTGTAATTGCCTGTCCTGCATTGCCAATCTTAGTGTTAAATAAGTCAGGCTTCCACAGTGCAAAATTCAATGAACCTAAAATCGGCGCTCCTAGAAGCATTAACGCTAAACTGATTTTGTTCTTGAGCAGAATAGCCAAGTTACGGCGGCATAGCACCCCCCATTGTTGGAGAAAATCCGGCTTAACTAGTACGGGCTTAATTGAGTTTTGGGGAATGGTCTTTTGGCGTTCACTGACAAACTTTTTGTAGAAAGCGTAAGACTTAAATCCCTGCTCCCATTCTGATGGTGACAACTGGTGTTCAACTCTGGCATAAATTGAATCAAAATCTTTGACTTTGAAATAGCTAAAGGCTAACTTCGGAGGGCCAACATAAGCAAGTCTGCCCCCCTTAGCCAGGAAAACTACCATGTCAGCGATCGCCACATTTTTGGTAGCATGAGTAATCAATATTACTAAACTTCCAGCATCTGCTAAACTCCGCAGAAGGTGCATGATTTGTAATTCTGTGCCAGGGTCAAGTCCTGAAGTTGCCTCATCCAGAAAAAATATGCTGGGATTGCTGATTAGTTCTACCCCAATACTTACACGTTTGCGCTGCCCACCACTAAGTCGCCCAATTGAGACATTCTTGCGCCCAGTAAGTTGCAGTTGTTCAAGTACTTCTTGTATGCGTTGCTGCCTTTTTGATGGCGATGCTGAAGGCAGACGGAGATGAGCAGCATAGTTAAGTGCTTCCCCCACAGTCAGTTCTGAATGAACGATATCGTCCTGCGGCACATAGCCAATTTTATTTTTGAAAGCGTTGAAATTCTTGTAGAGGTCGCAGCCGTTAACAAATACTTTACCTCTAGCGCGGCGTTGTCCGTTGAGTGCGTCCATGAGAGTTGACTTCCCGCCACCACTAACCCCAGCAATAACGACAAACTCTTGCGGAAAGAAAGATACAGAAATATCGTTGAGCAGAGTTGTACCTAATATTGGGCTGCTAGATTTTTTTAAATTGATTGCATCTAATCTCATGCGTTCAATTGAGAGAGTTTGACGTTGCCTTGCCTGAAATATTGGAATTTTGGCTGGTGCAGGGGAGCTAATTTTGATTTCTACGATCACCGAACCAAGCTCTATAAGATTCCCGTCTGTTAAAGCTCGGAATCGATATGCTTCTAGCCGAATCCCTGCCACCCGTGTGCCATTGGTACTACCTTCATCTAGCAAATAATACTGACCTTCTTTAAACGCAATCTTAGCGTGTCCTTTATCTACGCTCTTATCAGGAATTACCAAGTCATTGTATTTATCGCTACCAATACTGAAAGGAGTTTTTTCAACAGTGCATTGCTGAATCGGAATCGTGTGAATAGTCAGATGTAGAGTCTGCATTTGTGCATTGTCAAGAAAATAGTTTCTATTTTTGTCGCACTCCAGCAGATAATACAACAGTTAGCAAGAAGATAAAAGCAACTGGCTAAAAATACAAAAGTTTTTTTTAAAGTCAACAAGAAATTTTTGATAGCAATGGATTCATTCATTACCGTAATCATGCTTTAAAATGGAATCCTTGCCACCAAATATTTGCTGACTATGAATTATTACTCCAATGTGCTAAAAAATATGTAATTAGTACATTTAAAGTCAATCCTCAAGTTTTAGTTAATTATATTCAGTCGTCTGAAGGGACTATTGGTACTTCAACTTATAGCCAGTGGGCACAAGAACTCAAACAAATAATCAAATCAGCTTCTTTTTACTCACTTGAATCATATCAAGTTGAGCGTCTACAGGAACTTACTAGAATGTATAACAATATAGCTAATAACCGCGCACCAGCATTTGTATAGTGTGCAAATTTGAAAGCGATCGCCTGGGAGCAAGCCGCAAAGAATCTACGTATAGGCAATCACTTTCAAATTAGGGCTTTAAACACCAGGGTGCATGGTCAAAAACCCGTTTTTCTCCCAAACTTCTTTAGGTGGGGTGGAATTTTTTACAGTTGGGGATTGATGATAGTCTGGAACCAAATCAGTTTTACGTTGGTAGCCAAAATTGTAGTCTAACATCTTGATATAGGTAATGTGTGCAGTCCAGACATCAGTAACTCGGCTACCTAGAGAGAGGGTATCGAGATACTTAGGCATCTCGACGTTGCCATTCCAAACAATAGGTATGCCCTCTTTTTCAAAATGTTGAGTTAATTCCTTATGCACAAACTCAGCAGTCCCGCCGCAAATGATAACTTCATCCAATACGGCAATATTTCTAATCCAGCGAATTAAAGCTCGACAGTAATCACCACGGACATCTAGTAAAACTGAGTTAAACAACTTTAAATCAGATTCAACTCCAGCAGATGTGGCTTTGCGTGATAACGAATGTAATGCATTCACGTTGCCCAAGCTTGCTGACACTAAAGCTTTTGGTATACGTAAATCATCTTTTGCTAGCCCAACAGCAGTACGCTCCACAAATTGCTGCACTAACCAATTCATCCCCAACTCTGTAGATTCAGCTTTTGCTTGATTACCTTTAGCCGAAACAAAAAAACTAGCATTCCGGTAGCCCAACATCAACAAACCAATACTTTTTTGCCCAAATAATGCCCCCAAAGCCCGAATACGGTAAGCCATAATCCCACTCCCCTCTGGAGCCACGTAAAAATTATGTAGCTTAAGTTTTAACTTGCCTGTAGGTGTGGCAATTCCTTTTCTTAGCGCTGCCGACAGCTTCTTGCCCAAATCCTTGCCGTCCGACATTTCTCCTGGTGGTAGCAATAATTGCACGGAAGCATCAACACCATTACTCAAGCCCAATTGAAGACAAATTTTCCATAATAATCCCGCTATTTTTGGTAAAGCATAGTGATATTTCAGATCCCTGAGCGCTGGTGTGCCAGCAAAAGTATTTTTAGCTAGAGCGCCCAAGACATAATACTCATCATCTATTCCTACCCAAGTACAGTCTCCTGACAACTGAGTAATTGAGTTTTTTCCCACATCTGCAATTTCTGGCTCCATTGCTATTACTATCGGCACACCCGAAGGATATATCTGAACAATTACCTTGCTCTGACTCCCACCTAAATCAATGGACACAGCTACCCTTGTGTAAACGGGTGCAATCTCTCTTTTCGACGTATTCATGAATTTTTCTCAACTATTACTCGACATTAAACAAGCTGTTAATCTGCTTTATTTCTTCTGGCAGAACTAGTTCTGCCAAATCATCAATGTCCTCATCCAAGGTTTGGTCATTCTCATCATTAATGGTGGACACTAGCCTTTGACCATCTGCACTATCGCCAACTTCAGCGTTGTTCGCAGTCACAGCAGTTTGGACATGAGATGACAGAAAAATTTCACGAATCAAAGCCGCTTGTGCTTCTAATTTTTTAATTGACCAAATTGCCCTCTGCCTGAGTTCTTCACCATCCACTCCATCAGCAGATATGGCAAAGGGCGACCAATATTCAAGCAGGGTCAACATTACTATTTCAGGTAGGTTCCCTAAATCGAAGGGTCTAGAGTGGAGATAATTAATTATCTGTCCATCAATAGTGCCTAACCTTCGCCTAATTGAAAAAAAGACTTGTTGGTTCTGTTCCATTTTTTTTCATGCAAAAGTTTCTGTACATTTACAGCCGCGTTGCTTCGGTTTTTTACTTGCAGAAAATCAAAATGCAGAATCACTTATTAAAGTCTAATCGATTTTTTCTGTTTTAAAAACTGAGTTACAATCTCCCCTAAATCTATGCAATTAGTGGGTTTTAAATGACAAAATTGTATACCAAACTACATTTTCTCCAGACTATGCCTAGACTAAGTTTGAACTATTCCTAGACTATGCCTAGACTAAGCAATCTTAATCAGTTTTTTCAAGAAAGTAAGTTCCTTAGACTATGCCTGGACTATTCCTAGACTATGCCAAAACTTAGCGCTCTTAATTGCTATTTTTTGCCCTCAACAATTCTTCGCTTAGAGAATAACATAACCATACTCACTATGGTTTCATGCCCTGCGGCTGGCTGCACCATCTTTCGCTGCGCTCATGACATGAAACCGCCGTTCGCTTGGAAGGTTTTTGAGTACTACACTCACACTACATTTGTAGCATAAATCTTTTATGTCGCCACTAACAATTCTCAGAATTGAAAAACTAAAAACATTCGGCAACGTTGCGGGAAGTGATGACCATGTTACCAGAAACAGAGAAACACCCAACGCAGATCCAACCAAAGAGAATGTCCCCTTGATTGGGGGAGAAGACGATCGCGCATTAGAGGAGATAGTTAAAGAAAAAATCTCTACGCTCAAGCATCGCCCTCGGCATGATGCGGTGTTATGCACGGAGATGTTTCTCTCGGCATCACCTGAATATTTCCGTCCCGTTGATCCATCTCTTTCTGGGCAGTGGTCTGATTCACTAATGCAGCAATGGGCGATCGCATCTCGTGACTGGCTAGCTCAAAACTATGGGTCGAAGTGCGTCAGGGCAGAACTTCACCTAGATGAAAGTACCCCACACATCCACGCCTACATCGTGCCACTGAATGAAAAAACCGGGAGAGTCAGTCATGACGAGATGTTCGGCGGCAGAGGTGGACAGGGAAGAATTAAGTTATCCAAACTCCAAGATAGTTATGCTGCTGCACTTGCTCCTTTGGGCATTGAACGCGGGGTCAAGGGCAGTAAGGCAACCCACACCAAAGTAAAGGAGTATTACCAAGCCGTTAACAGTGAACCACTCACCGCAGTCATTACAAATAACCAATTAGCGCCAACACCGTTTGAATCAGCTAGGAGTTATGTAGACAGGATTCAGTCTGATGAACAGTTCCAAGCGATTAACCACCAACTCGCTGACCGAAAGTTCCTGATAGAACGATTAGAACGGGCAGAGCAACGAGCCAGGGATAGCGAGAGGGAGCGACAGCAATTAGAAAAACGGGTGCGATCGTTAGAGGCTCAGACTCAACAACTGCGCGACTTGCCCTTGGAAGATGTGGCTTGGGAGTTGGGGCTACACAATAGCCAAGGAAAATGGAAGGGTCACGGACACATCATTAATATAGATGGGCCCAAATTCTACGACTTTGAACCCGAACAGCAGAAAGGCGGCTGTGGGGCGATTGACTTGGTGATACACGTTAACAATTGCAATCTACGGCAGGCGGTCGTCTGGTTGCATGAGCGATTTGGTGAAGCAGGGGCTATTGGAGCAGCGATAGCATTTAGTTATCAAGTGGCTGCTGAGATTATACAGTTAGAACCACGCGACAAATTCACGCTACCAGTTGAGGATAAAAGCAAGTGGCAGGGAGTCTCCAACTACCTGACCCAGAAACGGGGGATACCTGAAAACTTTGTGGAAGTTCTGCATAAGCGGGGGTTAGTTTACGCTGATGATCAGCAAAACGCTGTGTTCGTCATGCGGAATCTTGGCGATCTCCCCCAGGCTCAAGGTGCGTTCCTGCGGGGGACACGGGGAGAAAACAACACGTTTAAGGGCTACGAGTTTGGGACTAAGCGGCGTGAGGGCTGGTTTCACTTTCACTTAGGCGGACAGCCAACAGATCCAGCAGAAAGGTTAGTGCTGTGTAAATCCCCCATTGATACCATCTCTTTTGCCATGCTGGAATATCAAGCCAAGGGCGACGTACCGCTCAAAAGAACGCTCTTCCTGGCAATAGATCGCCCTAATACTTTGCCTGTTGAGCAATTGCAGCATATTTTTAATGTACAGGTAGCATTTGACTCTTCCGAACTTGGAAATGCAGATGCACGGGCTATTAAACAATTGCTGCCACAGGCTAAAAAAAATAAATGTTTTGCGAGAGATTGGAACCAAGAACTGGTCAATCTCTCGCAGAAATTACAACAACATAATTCACAACAACGGCATCAAAATCATGAAATGGAGCTTTAAATAATTCGTAATTCGTAATTATATTTTGTGATTGTAAAGTGTCAGCATAAGCGTTGCGGTAGTGATAGCGCAGTGCCATTCACCCTACCCTTTAAATTAAAAAAAGTAAACCTGGAAATATATAACAAAGAGAAGTAAAAAATCAAGATACGAAAGTACTGATTATTTCCGTACCTTTATCGATTCCTTTGTGATTGGCAGATATGGGATAGTGATATCGTTCTGAGCCAGAAAACGATGGTAGAAGTTTGGCAGTTTTGGGAATTTGAGCATTTCTCGAACAATATAGTACGAGTGATAGATGCTCCAAGCGGATTAGAGTTGTTTGCGGTTGATGTATTCCAAATAATTGCTCCAGCCCTGAACGATGGAAAGGTAATATTAATAGATGCGAAGACAAATCAGCGACAAGTGATGATTAATCAAAAAATAGTCGTCGTTAATACTTTGAATGCCTTGGGGATTCATTCATTGACAGGTATAGTAAAAGCTGATGTGGTCAGGCAATTTATGCAATGGGTAAGGAGCCAAATAGTACCAATTTTTAGAAAACAGACAAATTTGGATATAGAAACTAACATTAAGCATATAACTTCAGGAATTATTTTTCCAAAGAGAGATTCTTTAATAAACTACCTGTATTCAAAGGGGCAGAAGATATGGGAAGTAGAAATAGAAATTATTGAATTATATTTAAAATTGATTTATAAGAAAGTTCCCCTAGCTGCTAATTGTCCGGGAACTAGTAACTATCAAGAATTATCCTTCAGGCAGCAGTATTTAGAATTGGTAAAACTAGTCTTATCGGAAGTTACAAATTACGAAGAACTGTATACTAGATTAGTAGCATTAGCTCCAAATTTATTAATAGCTCAAGAATTAGATTTCTCTATATATAAATTTTTAAAGTTAAATAGTAATTATGATTTGATGAAGATTATAGAGCAGGGTTTAATTCTTCAAACCTTCAAGCCAATTACGGATAATTTAGCAGATTTTAGCAAACAAAGATATTTAGAAATATTTTACTTTCAAATACTGGAATGTTTCTCAGGGGACTAAGGGGAGTATGGAAAATATAAATTATTTTCCTCCCACGCCTTCTAACGGCAAGGTTTCATGTTATCAAGCGTGCCATTTATCTACCCCCTAAACCTATAGTTTTTGACCACTAATAATTATGAGGAGAAAGAAAGTGACAGATAGTATCGAACTTATGAATAATGGTTCAGAAGACAAGGCGAATGAAGAATCAATTGAGCAAATAACCAAAAAGAGATTAGTGATAGTAACTGGAGATAAGGGTGGTGTAGGTAAGTCTACTTTTGCAAGGGGACTAGTGCAAACATATTTGGATAAAGGACAAAGATTTATCGGCTTTGATGCTGATAGCTCCAATTCTCAATTATTAAGATTTTATGGTCAGCATTGCCATATAGAACCACTTGATATTTTTAAAACAGGCAATATAGATCAGTTCTTTGATGAAATGAAAACAAAAGCAAATCCCAAGCCAGGAGGAGATGGTGAAATAATCCAGCCAGAATCTTTATTTTTACTAGAATTACCACCACAGTCCAGAAGAATATTGCGGAAATTTGTAGAAGAAATGACTTTCCTGGAAACAGCCGAAAAACATTACAATATCCGCGTGACTATGGTAGTAGTTATTAGCCGCGTTATCGATTCTATAAATCAACTAATAGATTTGCATAGCTTTTGTGGGAATCAAGTAGATTACATAGTAGTAAAGAACTTATTTTTTGGGGAGCCTGATGAATTTACGAGATACAAAAACTCTCCCGAAGTTGAGAAAATTAAGCAACAACTAAAGTCGCAAAAAAGCCCATTTTCTGACATTAAAATGCCAGAACTAATAGAACGCAGTTATGATTACCTGGATGAAAATAGCATGACTTTTAGGCAAGGGATGGAGCAAACAGATTTACCTTCGGTTAAAGGTAGAGTCACAAGTTGGTTAAGAACTTTCAAAGAAGAGATTGAACAAGTAAAAGAGTCGTTAGGTCTAAATAATGTTGAACTCTCCTAAGCGAATGATTATGACTGTAGGAGACTCTCGTGTAGGGAAGTCTACAGTTACGAAACTATTAATTGATTGGTTTCAAGTTCAAGGAAGAAAAATTCAGGTCTACGATCATGACAATCGTGAGAGATTAAAAGCTTATGAAAATTTAGTGGCAATTGAAAGCTTAAACTTTTTTAATGGAGGTACGGATAAAATTTTAGATGATTTTATCAAAAATGAATTAGATATAATTATTGTTGATATGCCAGGGCAATATGTAGATAAGCTCTGTCAGTATATTGTGGGTTCGGATCTGTTCGATCTCTTAATTACATATCAATGGAAACTAACTTTTTTACAACCAATTTCGCACAGAAGAGATTGTGTAGCTTACCTGAAAACTTTGGGAGAGTTTGCTACTGATAATGCTAACTATGTAGTAGTAAAAAATCAGCATTTTGATACGAGATTTGGAGAGTATCAGCAATCAATGCAGGATAAGTTACAAAGAATGGGTGGGACTGAGATATTCTTGCCAGCGTTACATCGTGACCATTACGAAACATTGGAGAGAACGGGAAAACCTTACTCACTAGCTTGTAGAGATAAGTCAATTTATGTGGTTTACCGGACTTACATTTACCACTGGATTAAAAACTTTTACGATTCGATTTTAAATAATGATAAAGCAATTGAATATTTAGGGGTAAAAAATGAGAACAGAACAAATTTTACAAGGATATTCGGAAGCAGAACAACAACGCATAGCTCAAATATCCCATGAATTAGGAATAGCCGAAGATGACCCGATGTTTAAGTTGATGGCAACATTAGGCAGAAACGAAGAAACAATGATTGACCTGCAAGCACGAATGGAGGCAATGGTAGAAGCTTGGGCAGTAATGATTGACCAGAAATTAGAATCGACTAGCAAAGTCGCTCAGTCGATGCACTATACAGTAGTATCGAAAGCTGTGCGTGATGAAATGAAGCATGTAACACCATCAACCTTAAATAGCTCATTCAAAGGTTGGGGTTGGTGGAAACTTTGGTCTATATCAGGGATATGCACAGGAGTAATGGCGGTAGGAGCGCTTTTAGGTTCGCTGACAACTTGGAATGTTGTCTCAAATTTGGGTGGAACTCAGTCAGTTGTAGTGTCAGCCAATGAGATGAAGATTTTGCAGTGGGCAAAATCAAGCGAAGGAAAACAAATGTACCAGTTATTGTTGTCCAACCAATCAGCCGTAGCAGCCTGTCAACAAGAAAACCGATTACAAGGATATTGCTTGATTCAGCTTAAGAAAACCAAACCCAAAAAGTAGCTCAACTAACTCTAGAGGCTTCTGTTTCTAAATAGCCAAGTTCTCTGGCCATAATGATCGCGTTAACACGACCCCTAACTCCTAACTTGGAAAAAAGATGGCTGGTGTGTCCCTTAACTGTACTGACTGTAATAAAGAGTTTTTCGGCGATCTCTTTATTAGAAAAACCACGGGCAATTAAGTTGAGAATTTGGGCTTCTGTAGCAGTAAGGGTTTCTCTGTATCTTTTACCCTTAATTTTTGTGTTGCCAGAAGCGAAGTTTCTAAAAAATCTTTTAGCAATCTCTGGGTCAATGAAAGAACTATTTTGATAAGTAGTATTGATAGCGTGTTTAATTAATTGCAGATCCATCTTCTTAAGAATGTAGGAATCAGCGCCATTTTGAAAGGCACAATTAACCACATCTTGACTAGAGTGATAAGTGAGAACAATGACTTTACTATCCGTCCTCGTCTTAATGTTATAGATGAGATCCAAACCACTAATATCTGGCAAAGCAATATCGAGCAAAACAATATCAGGCTTAAGTTCTTCAACAAGCCTCATCCCTTCAGTTCCGTTATCAGCTTCCCCACACATTTCAAAGTCTTGCTCTTGATTAACAACTGATTTAATTCCGAGCCGACTTAGAGCTTCATTTTCAATAATTACTAATCGAATCATCTTGATTACTTCGATTACAGGAACATAAAACATTTATAGCATATTTACTTAAGTAAATCTTGATGGTGGTACGATATTAAAAAAAGTTTAGAATTTAGGTAAAATCAAAGTAAAAGCTAAAAAGTTTTCGGAGATGATGAAATCAGATTAAGTAGATTCTATAAAACTAGAGAAATACCAGATGCGCTATTTATACGACCAAAAACTCTGGGATAAAATTGAACTGATAGTGGAATGGCTGATATTTTTAGGTTTGATGATTGCGGCAACGCTCAAATTTAGTAGCAATATAATGGAGGCGAGCTTTTACATAATGTTGGGAACAATAATTGCCCCATTCTCAAGAATAGAGAGGCGGACAAAACGTTATTTATTGATTGGTGGTTTTTTCTTGGGTAGATTGGCTGGTTATTTTAGCTAGTCAAAAATGGGTGGGGGGGGGTGAAGTTTGGTTAAAGTTTGTGGTGAAATGACAGTACCTCACCTCTAAACAAGCAAGAGAACTCTGCGCTCGTTATAATCAAGTCCTTAGTGGATTAGTCAAAATGATTACCCATCATCCCACACTCCCCAAAGAGGCTTAGTCACCAAGCTCAGTGCTGTTATCTTTATCAATATGATTAAACTGAGATGTAAGCTGTTGTCTTGTTTGCTGTTTATCAAAGGCAATGAGTCGATTAGTCTCTGAGTATGAAAGGTTATTTTGTGTAATTTGAAACTCATTAGAGTCATCTTTATAGGCTGTAAAAGCTGTTTCGGGATTGCCAGTTTTTCTGTGAACACTGAGAAGTTGCATTCCTTCTTTAATAAACAGTTGCAATCTGTAGGCTATGCCTTCATAAATGCGTCCTTGTTCAGTATCCTTGCCCATTGTCATAACAGTTCTCATGACTGCTTTAATAAGAGATTTTTCAGCAATATTAATAGCTGGTGAGACATTGTTTTCTCTAAATTTATTTATATTTTTTTGTGCCTGACTCCCTGTTCGCTGCTCCTTTTCCTCTTTGCTGACCCTTTGACCTAAAGGTAGTTTTTGCACTCCCGATTCAAATATCTGTTGGAGGAATGTATTCTTCTTCTGGGCAATTAAGTTTTCAACTCTTGCTGAGTTATCTGGTTGAGATATAACAGATGACTGTTGGATTACAGCAAATTTCTCTAAATACTCTGTGTAATATTTCTGTTTGAGATTTTGTCTGTAGTTTTCAATATTTTGAAGATTTTGAGATAAGGTTGTTCTCAGTTCTGACTGGAGATTTTCTCGCTCAGATGCATCCAATGTGGTGGTTGATTGTAATGACGGTGGATGTTTCTCCAGAAAGAGTGCTAGTCTGTAAGCCATCATGTTGTTAGAAATGCCACTGTCACGATTGATATTGCTGACTGTTTCTTGAAGTGAATTAGATGATTGGTTAGAATACATGGCTAATGTAGTTTACAGTTCATTTTCAGCAGAATTAGATTGAGCCTTATGATGTGGTTGTTGAGGTTTTTGAGAATGTACTTCAACTTTTGGGGTGTAGGTGTTATGAATGACTTCACTACGAGCAGACATCAAATCTTGGATAATTTCGTTTAGTGGGGGAAGGGAAATATCAGTTAATCCTTTGCGGCATTGCTCAACAACACTATGAATTAAAAGTTTATGGTAAAGTTCACGTTGCTCACCAAGGGTAAGTTTGCCAGTATGTTTAAGTTTCTCTTGTAATGGATAATTACCTTGCGCTGCGACTCCCGCCCATAAGCCAGTAGTTTCTAAATCTTGCCAAGGTTTAGCAATTAACGGGTGAACGGGCAAGAGAGTATTACGAATAGAGTTAGAAGAATCAGTAAGATGTTGTGAATCAGGTTGTTGATTTATTTGTTGTCGCAAATCATGAGTAATTTCGCTTAAAGGTGGAAGTACGAGATTGGTTCTTTGTTGTTGGCGAATTTCAGTCTGAGCTTGAACCTGAATTTTATGATAAAGTTCGCGTTGTTCGCCAATGGAGAGTTTGCCATTGGATTGAATCTTTAAACGAAATTCGGCATTTTCCTGTTTTGCGATATCAGCCCATCGATGATTATCTTCTAGCTCTTGCCAGTATTGACCAAGCAAAGGATGAAGGGGTAGAAGAATGCTCTCGATGTCAGATTTGCTTAATTGATGTTGAGAAGTAGATGTTTTTTTGATTGGTTTAGCTACTACTGTATTGGCTGGCTGCAAATTGATATCTTGAGAGTTGCTTGCTAGGTCAAACATAGAGTCCGGGGAAAGAAAATTTTGCTCAACCTGTGCTGCTGCGTAAGGAACAGAATTACTTTTTTGTTGCCTATTTTCTAAGTCTTGCCAAAGTTTAGCAATTTTCGGGTGAATAGGCACTTCGATATCACGGGTAGCATGAGGATTGGCAGTTGCTTCCTTGGCAGGTTGTTGAATATCCAACTTTTGAGCAAGTAATCTGAGTTTAGCTATGTCTTGTTCAGTAACAGCAAGAGTCTTAAGTTGATGTGTCATACCTGAATCTGTTCTGCTGAATTCAAAGCTGGCAGCAACTCTTGTAACACCAGTATGTTCAGTTTTCAGAAGTTGCAGAGTAGATGTAGTATCACGTTGACTTTTCTGGTAAAGAATACGGTAATTGCCCAACTCCAAATCATCACAACCAGTCCTTTTTAGAGTTTGAGTGAGGATTTGCAAGATTTCAGAAGTTTTAAAGCTCTCTAAAATTGTGTGCGTACCATTAAGGGAGAGTGAACCAAGGGTATTAGCAATCTTCCTGGGGTCTTCATCGACTGAAGGTAGTTGTTTGCCACTTTTGAGATAATCAGCAACTAACAAAAACTCCTGCCTTTCGATTGGAAACATATCTTTGGATTGCTCAGACAGAGTGATAGCTCCCCATTTATCGGCGGAAAATTGCATTAGTGCCAAGGTTTCGTCAGCGCGGCGATGAATACTGTAATTATTGCCGGATTTTATGATAGTAAAAGCATCAGCCTGATAAACTAAATTACCATCTTTTTCAACACCATAATTCTTCACAAGGGCATAAGCTACAGAAGCAATTTCCTTATTTTCTCTAGCTTCTAAACGCTTTCTGAAAAAATTCTGCTGGTATTGTTTAACCTGTTCTCTTCTTGCCCAAGAATCAAAGGAGTCAACCGATACCTCCTTTAAAGGTAGAGAAGCGTTTTGAGCAGGAGCAACTTCTTCTTTACTTTCATCGGCAAGTGCTTCAGCATCTATTACTTGCCCTCCTATATTTTGGGATGAACTTTCTAGAGTTGTAATTAGGTCTGTTGGTTGTATGATTGACAACTTGGAACGAGTTTTTCCAAAAAGAGCAATTGTCTGTTCTTCTTCCACACTTTCTCTTGACGGACTTAGATTAACAGTGCCATCACCAAGTTGTTCATAAAGATGGATCTGTTCACCATTTTTCAGAAAGACTGTCAAGCGTAAATCGGGTGGCTGATTTTTGTTAATCCAATCATCCAAGGGGACAGATGCCATAAGTACTTGCTTACAGGCTTCTACCCCTTGTACAACAATCAAATCATCTACACCTTTTTCTGGCCCTGGTAATTCAACGACACTGACCTGAGCGCCAGCATCAGATAAAAGTTGACCAGTCCGGGATGTAGCGATATCAATATTGCGCTTAGTTTTATACCGAGTTTCATAGTCAAAGCAAATTTTAATGTCCCTGTTTGGGGTAGCAAAAACTGCCAATTCATCATGTAATATGGGCACAATTTGATTCCCCAGCCCATCCTTACTACGATAGCCAGCATAAATCCCTGGTAATCCAATTGCTGCTTCACCTTGGCTCAATAGGCTAGCGGCCTTCTTGGCTCCTTCAGTAAGTGTGACTGGAACATTGTGCTTCCACACACAGTACCAAAACCCACAGGTGCGATCGCTAATGCTTGGCTCAACTCCAGCCGATTCATAAATTTGTCGAGCGATATTCATCGGCACATCCAGTAAGAAGATGCTCAAGCCAGTCTTTGGGGGATGCTCATATTTGATAAACTTACCTGGATTATCGAGTTTTTCTCTCTTGTTATTAGGTTTGTAGCATCCCCAAAGTTTCTGGGTTGGCTTTTGTGATGGTTGGAGTGAAGCAAATGAGCGAGGATCTACACCAGCATTACACCACCAGCCGCCATCCTCAAGGTGAGAATATTGGTTGAGTATCCCAGTAGATAGTCGTCCAGTATTAATACGTTTTAGTTCTGGGCTGTACATGAGATATTCCCATGCTTCATGCTCAAATTCTATTGGGTCTAAATGTAAACTCTTAAAATTAAGCTCGACAATTTCTGGAGCGATCCCACTCCCCTCGACTAATTCTTGCCAGTGATTTGGATCTATATCTATGCGTGATGTCAGAAGAGGCAGGGGCACGGGAGAAGGAGGCTTTTGGCCCGGAGGGAAAAAACTTGTACAAATTTCTTCTTCACTTGTTTGCTCCTCCTCTTCTCTACTCCTCTGCTTCTGTGCCCCTCTGCTCTCTGCCTCCTGCCAAATTATTGAGTCAGCCTCTTGAGCGATTGGTATAGCCACCAATTCAACAGGTGTAGTAGAATTGGGCAAAAATGGAGGTCTATCAGAGGGTGGCAAAAGCGGAGGTGAATCACTCGGAGATAATTTAGGAGGTGTGCTAGAGCCAGGTAAAAGCGGATCTGTATTCTCTGGTGGTAAAAGTGGAATTTCACCAGAAGATGGTAAAAGCGGAGTTAATAGTTCTGTTAATAATTCCTCAAATTCTTCAAACTCTGCTTGATTAAATTCCTCAGTTTGCGGGTCAATTTTCTGCCATTTCCAACCACCATTCTCATCAGGAGTCATCACATAAGCTTCTTGACCAATTGACAATTTTAATCTCTTATTTATTTCATCATCAATTGCTAACCCTATCGAGTCCAATACAAATTTTAGATAAGGAGCTATCACTGCTCTGGCAAAGTATTCACTGCTTTTGGCATAAGCAGAACTCAATTGTAAATGTCGTTCATCAAACATAAGACTATTAGTTGAGAATTTTTAATCTTTATACCGATATTTTCATGCCACCTCTTGGCGATGAGTTCAGTTTTTCTTGATACCATTGAGATAAAGATTTTTGCACAGCCTGAGAACAGCATCTTTGGAGGATTTCATATTGTTTCCAATCAGCTCCCAAGCAGGCTAAATCAATAAGTTTACCTGACGGAGTAACGCGATTAAAGATAATATGTAAATGAAGACAATCAGGTGTAATTTCCAAATAGCTAATAAACTGTAAATCATTCCAACCAATACCATGAACATATTGATTTAAAATTTGTTGGCAAGATTCTTCTGTCAGAGGCTGATGAAGATTTTTTAAAGTAATTATGGTATAAATGCCAACTTTTTTAAGTTTTGGCCTTCGATAAGAGAGAGCTTGAAAACTGGCAATGATTTCGGAAGTCTCAGCATGAATATCTAAAAAGCTGACTGAGCAAGTCTTTCGATTCCATGCTATTTTTTCAAGGATACTAAAACTCTCAATAGCAGATTCTTCAATAATCATTCGCATAAGGAAAAGTTCTCAATGAAAGGGAAATAGGGAATAAGGAACTTTTAACTGGGGTAATGGAGACGAGGATTTATACCCATCTACAATTCACTACTGGCTCTTTTAAATAAAAACATTTGATTCAACATCTATCAATGAACTAACCTCAGACATATCCAAAGGCAAAGAGTTATTAGAAACTTCTGGAGTATTTTGAGATAAAGGGAAACGATTGTTAATATTAGCAATTCGGATATCTAAGTCTTGCTGAGTTGGAAATTTTTGAGTACTTTTTCGAGCTAAAAGACTGACAACGTTAGCCCATCGCTGCTGGTTATATTCTTCAATATCTCGAATAGCTTGAGGGATTTTGAGAGATTTTAGCAAAGGAACCGACCCCTCATTTTTATTAGAATAAGCAGGATTAATGAAGACACATTTACCTGGAGGCAACTTCAAAAACTGGGCTGACTCAAAGAGTTTTTTAGTTTTTTCCTGCTCACTAGTAGTAGTGTTTGCTTTTCCCCCGCCTGTAGAACGGCTTTTATGCTTGTACTTGATTTCCTCATCGCCCAAGAAACTGGAGAATAATTGTGCAGACTCATTTTCACCAGGATTGAAAACAAACTTAGTCCCGCAAGCCCCAAGAATAGTCTTAGCAACTTCCTTTCCATAGTTTTTCTCAAGCTGCCCCATATTCTGCCAGCCCAGGATACCGCAGAACCCCTCAGAGCGTGATTCGTTCAGCCATTTGAATAAGTCTGGTAAGTACAGAGAAGGCAGTTCATCGAGTGCAACTATAAGAGGATCAAGACGCTTTTTAGCAATGTTCCGAGCAATTGTCATGTGTAAAATGCTGGTGAGCAAAGGGCTAACTGCGTCCCGACGTTCTCTGTCTAGCCCGAAGATAATCATCTGTTTACCCTTGATTGATAAGGGAAGAGTAGTCTTACCAATGAAACAACCAATAGTATTTTTGGCCATGAAGCGAGTGAACATGATGCTAGCGGTAGATACAATGCCAGCAACAGTTTTTTCACTTGCGGCGGAACTGAACAACTGACCAAAGGCAATTTTAATCCAAGGATTGAGATTAGCTGCCATCAATCTTTGCACCATTTGTTCAGAAGAAAGGATGGCGGCACTAGTCATAACATCAGCGCATTCGCCAAACTCTTTAGTCAGCATCAAGATAGCTTGTGTCAACTGATCCCCTGCTGGAGCAAAGAAACCATCTTCATTACTATTACTAAGAATGCGGAAGTTTTTATTAATTACAGTAGCGATTTGCCTAGCTGTTTCAGCATCACTACTGTCTCGTAAAAAGTCCAATGGATTACAAACTTCCGATTCTGGAAATCCTGGGGCGAAAATGTGAACATCATAGCCCTGACCCTTAGCGTAAGCAGCTATTTGGGCTTGAGAGGGATACTTAAAATCATAAGCAATTATCGGAAATCCTTGGTCAATGGCAGAGTAAATTGCGGGGTTAATAGCACTGAAAGTTTTACCACTACCGGGAGCGCCAATTGCCGCCGTTCCTCGTTGAACATCAGGAATATAAAAAGTAGTGCCAGCGCCACTTTCTTGTTTAGCACCCTTGCATTTATGCTTACCTATGTAAAGTGCAGCACTATCACATTTGGGTGAATTTATTTGTTGTAGCGCCTTTTTCTTGGCAGCAGCAGTTTCTTTAGTACCTCCCCAGTAACTAGTAGCAATCTTCTTTTTATTACTGCCATCGCCAAAAAATACTCTCATTAAAATGTAAGCAGCTAACATACTTATAATTGCTAATCCACTTGGTTTAAATAAATGATGAGTGTACTTACCAATGTCACTATGTGGATTTTGTAACTGTTCAAAATGAAATGGTTGTTTGTTTGTAGAAGTAGTCAAATTATTGCTCATCACGCAAAAATTCAGGAATTAAGAATAGTTAATTAGGAACAGTAGAGGGACTACCAAAAATAATTGGGTCTTTTTCGTGATAATTGATAAACGGAACTGGCCCAATAAAGTAGGGAGTACAAGTCCGACCAACAAAAGGAATAGTCTTGCAGAAACGGAAAAACATAGCAGTGTTAACGGAACCGCTTGATTCATCTATATCCCAAACAACTTGTTTAAATGATTTACCAAAGGGATGACGACCTGTTGGCTCAAGACCACCATTAGCTACAGCTAAAATTCCATAGCCACCTTTTACTTTTTGGACTTTACCCGAAATCCATTGCGCTCCAGTGGTCTGACCAAGACCTGAAGCTTCAAAGTGGACGCAATTATTTTGATTGCAAGGGACATTAAAACCCTCTTGATAACTGCCAGAAATGCTGCGAATCCGGTTAGCTTCTATATCTCCCAATGGCAAATCTACTTGACCAACGAAAGAAAGATCCGGCTCTGGCACATTAGGAAAATTATTCCAAGATAAATCCTTCAATCCGGGGATGTCTGAAATTAGAGTATCTTGCCAATTAGCAAATTCATCAAATGATGAGTTTTCAATCCCCGGAATCGATGTCAGCTTGTATTTAGACAAATCAATTTCATTGCCGAGAGTGATATTATCTAAATTGTAATAATTAGCAACGTTACCAATTCTTTGATTAGTGCTGATACCCATTTGGCGAAAAAAGTCAGCTATTGGTGCTACACTACTGGCTGATTGATTAGCTAAATCAGGTATAGCCTTGACTAAATCGCTAAGGGTTTGAGTTTTGATGATTCCAAAATCGTCAAGTTTTAAACCATCTAAATCAATAGCTAATGCCTGAGATATCGCCTTGAGGTTAAGCTTTTCAATATTCAGATTAGCATCTTCAAAATCTCCAAGCTCCATAAAATCGCCAATACTTTGTCCAGCTTGCCAAGTTCTAGTCTGATTCCCTCGGTCAGTTGGGTAAGTCACATTACCAGATTCAGATACAATCATGTCTTGAAACTTCATTTTTGACCAGTCTGGAATCAAGCCATTCTTGCTACTAACAAATGGGACTTGTGCTGATGCTTTGGGCAGTATAAATCCAATTACCTGATTCATAATTCCATACTTACAAAAACTGTGAATAAACAATCCTCCTAGCAATCCAAACAGTATTAAATAGCGAATCATGTCAAAACTAATTTTGGGCGAACGATTTGATAATTTCATATTTGTCCCTCTGTCCCGTTTTTTTGTCCAAGCTCGACTAATTTGTTAACTAATTTCAGTGAGACACCAGCCTGATCAGCAGCAATAGGCATTTGCTCTCCAGCTTGAAAATGAGTCAAGAATTGCTCAATCCGATTGTGAAGTTCATCAGATGAAGAGAGCAAACCATTACTAATCGCTACTCTCATCCCCGATCTGATTTGTTTTATGGTGTTGATAGTTTGTACTAAGGGCGATAATCTCGGTCGAGCTACTAGAGAAAATGGCTTGTCGTTAATAATTGACACTTGACTATATTCAGGACGGGAATTAGATGGGGTAACTTGAAAGTGGTAAACTTTGCGCGAGCCAGAAGCAGTTTGAGTAATCACTGTAAGCAAAGTTGCACTTGTTTGCGGCAGTCCTGGAACCGGAACCTTTTTGATCCGGCGTAAGTGAAGTAGTCCAGCACTACTGTTTTGACAGTTCTGGTCGATTCCCTCTAAACAACCATCAGTGTCAATCAGAACTTGCGAGGGATCGTCAATCCACACCCGCTTCACCATCTCATTGACTTCATAAAATGAAATTGATACGCCTGAGCCATTCCAGACCTTAATTTTTTGCAGCTTGGCAGTGCTGCCACTAACCTGAGATTGCTTTATAGTGCGGACTGTACTTTGAGCATAGGTTTTGACTGGAACTAGACACACTGCCAAAAAAGCAGCAACCCCAAGCTGGAGCGCTGTCATGAGTTTTAACTTCTTCATGGCAACTCCAGAGAACGATTCACCAAAAACGTAATCTTCGTCCCCTGTGGGATATACCAAACATTGGGACGAGCGGTGATTTCTTGGTTAGAAGTTTCTGCACGACGAGCAATGATGTCACTAAGCTTGCCAAAAGCACCTTGTAAGAATGCCCCGCCAATATTGCGCTGGCTGTTTGAAGTCGTGCTAGAGCTAAATGTCCCTGTAGCAGAATTAATTACACTGCTACTGGAATCAGATTGATTCAGGATTGTTCCTACTTGGCCCAAACCACTGACTAATCCCACAGTCAAGTCAGAACCTCCCCCTTTCTTATCTTGGAACTGTTTAGCTAACAAGGGTTTGCCGCCTTCTCCTAATACAGAAATTGCACCGCTACTAATTGGGTACTCAGTGTTATCTTTGATAATGCTCGTGACTTGCACACTTACATAAGAGCCACCATTAACCTGTAGGGGTTCAACGGCCAATAAAGTGCCTTTATGAATTGCCACATTTCCATAGTTGTCATGCAAATCAGCCGTTAATCTAGCAACATAGCGTTTACTATCATCTGGAGCCTGCTGTTGTTGGAAGCGAGTATTTTCGCTTTGCTGCTTGACCACTGGAGTCACTAAAACACCATTTGCGAATTCCCCAACGACTAAATAGCGAGTTTTACGCTGTTGCAGAATTTGGTTTTCTTGAGGCAAGTAATTACCATCTGCTATTTGTTTATCAGATTTAGAATTGGCTAACCAACGAGGGCGAATTTTCTCAATTTCTGTGGATGTACTGTTAGAGAAGTTAGGGCGTGTTTGCTGTGTTGTATAAGCACTATTGAGTGGCTGTACTTTAATTTGTGTTGTATTCGGTGTTTGAAAGGATGTCGCCTCTGTTGATATCTGCTGGTTATTTGAAGTAGGTGTATAAGCGATTTTTCCGTAAGATCCTAAGCTGCGAAGTCGATTAAATTCAGCTATCACGTCTGTTGGCGTTTCTGTTTTCGGCGTAAAAGCCCTAAAAGGATTACTAATTCTTGGCAATGTTTGATTACGAGGTGGTGATGAAATAGTCGGGTTAGTTCTACTCGGAACGTAATATCGTCTAGGGCTATAACTTTGTGTTTGTGCAACAGGTGTAGCTGTTGGTGTTGCTGGTGAAGCTGCAACACTCACCGGTTTATTATTAACTTTAACTTCCTGCTTACTCTGATTAATCTTATTTAATTCATCTTCTTGCTGATTCAGCGCTAACTTAGCGTAAACATCCCCATCTGTTTGCTCAACTTGTTCTTTAGTTTCTGAAGACTTTGGTTCTTCAATAGTTTTAGTAGTATCGCGGCTATCAGGATTAAAAATCCCATTCAACAGCCAAAATATAGCTAGGAAGGTCAATCCAAAAGGGAGTGCTATGACCAACAATCTTGACCAGGGAGAAGTAATTACTGTATGTTTAGTTGTGACTGATGGATTATCTAATTCTTGCTCTGACGTAATTTCCCTTGGGCTGGAATCTGAACTCATTGCTGAAGATTTTAAGTCATCATCTATTTGGAGAAAATCATCTACAGTTGATGAGCTATTAATATGAGTATTTGTCATTGTCTGTTAGCCAAATTTAAATCGACGATTTGCGTAATTTCTAATCCAGCTTGCCTGACTTGATATATTTTCTTTGCCAGAGCAGTAGTATCATTAGGGATATTTTGCGGTGTACTAATGGCTTCTACAGTAATAGTTTTGTTAAAGGGTATACCTTTGCCTGCATTATCAACTCTTGTAAAAGTAACGAGAGTAGCTACTAAATCTACTGACCATTGACCATCTTTAATTTTGCGAGGTGATGAAATGAAGCGGGGAATCAAAGATACTTGTGTATCACCATTAAATACCCCTGCTGGGGTCATTTGAGCTAGCTTACGCAAAAATGCTGTCCGAAAATCATGCTTTTCACTGATTGCATAAGCAGCTTCATAAGAAGAAGTAGTTACTCTGCCATTAGAACGTTCAATTCTACCTACATCTATACCAGCATCTTGTTTAGTAATGGGTTCTCCTTTTTCATTAAAAGTTTGAACAAGTCCATCCCAGTTAAACATCTTGATAAATGTGTTAGAAATAAACTTTTTAATAACTTCATCTGAGCGTTCATTCGGCTCTACTGCTTGGGCAACGACTGATTCTCCTGATGACAATTGTACTAGGGCTAACTGCTTTTTACCTAAACTACTGACTGCCCCATAATTAAGGATTTGTAGTAATAAAGAGAACAAAGCCATCGAAAACCCAGCCAGTGAAATTATTCCGATTCTAGTTGGGACAGATTTGTTATATTGCAGAAGCTGTAACGGCTCTGGTTTTGCCTTTGTACCATTCTTTGTATTAAACATTGTTAGATTATTGGTGAAGAGGGAACTCTTAACTCTTAATAGAGAACTCTTAATATAGCTATCACCTCTATTTACTGAATTTTGATACTAAACTGCCACCAGATGTTGTTATAGCTTTAGTAGCATCGATAGCGATTGTGCTATAGGTTTCAGCCGCTTTGTTGATTTGTTGAAGTACAGCTAAACCACCACCAGCAGCTAATCCAGTTGCTAAGAAAGGAGCAAAAATCCCAATTGTAAAAAGAAAGAATAGAGGTTGATCTGCTCTAGAGGTAGCAATCAATTGTCCGGCTAATCCGGCAATTACGTTGAAACAAAGTTTTGCCATTCCTACAGCGAAATAACCCGTAAGCCAAGTAAAAATTGCTTTTCCACCATAAGGTAACAAAGAACCACCTACAGCTAAAGGGCCGAGAAGTGCTGTTAACAACATCGTTAGTTCAATCGCCCATTGGTAAGCTCCGTTCAACCCAATCAGTACAATGGAAACAATTTCGATGACCGAAGAACCAATATAAGCACTGAAAGGGGAAAGTATTACTTGTATAGGATTAGCCCCACCTTTAATTGCCTCTATTGGAGCTTGAATAATTCTGTCTATTTTTTGAATGACCCACGAAAACGGGCCGCCTTCACCAGTAAAATAACTCGGATAGTCTTGTTGAAGTCTATTCTTAGCGTCCGATAAACATTTAACAGATTCTTCTGGACTCAAAGACGAGGTTTTGCAATTTTCTATTTCTTTCGCAATAGCTCCACGCACCGCTTCTACACCCAAAGCTTTTTGATATGCAGCTCTTAAATCAATACCTTTTGCTGTACGTGTTAGCATGTATTGGTTTGTATTGTTAATGTAATTTCTGATTCCGAGAGTACCTGCTCCTAAAGCTTTGCCATTATTTGCTAGGAGTACTATAACTATCAACACCCAAATAAAATCTGTGTATGCACGTTGTTCATCACCTAAGAGCATTTTCTTTGTCCACTCAACCATGAAAAAAACAAATGTTGCAACGGCGAATAATACACCGACTTTGCACATAGCAGCATATAAATCACCTGTGATAGTTTCTTCCCAAGTCTGATTAAAACCTTGAGCAATAAAATCTGCTGTCTTACTTGCTTGTTCTAATAAATCTGCACCAGCAAACTGAGATTGAGCGAATAAGTAATTTTTTGAAAGCATAAGGGTGAATTGATGATAAGGAATCAGGAAGATGTTAAGAGTTTCCTCTCCTGGTTAATTTTCTTGCGTTGGATCTAAACGAGATATACCGATAAGTTCATGGGTCAAAGAAAGAGTACCTAATTCATTCAAATCTTGTTTTTTGCGTGCATTTGCTGTGTTTTCTGCCACTTGAGTCAGCATGAGATTGGAGTATGAATTATCCTGCCTTGATTGCAATGAATCAGTGCGCTGTTGTGCCAACATGGAAACCACCAGACCATTTTGAGCGGCGATCGCTTTCAGGACATTTTGAGAAGCATCCATGTCTTGAGCTTGGTCAGCAATGGTTTTTGCGTCTTGAGCTATTTGTGTTGTTTTCTCTATTTTTTGAGACGTATCTGCTTGCCCAGTTTTACCTACAACACTGATGATTGAAGCTCTTGTGAGTTCTCGCTCTAAATCTTGCCCCTTTTCCTTAGCGACTGGTAAAGAGTAAGTATCAGCAATCCGATTTTTTAGTTCATCGCTACTAGCAATCGGATCTGGCGCTCCCATCTCTCCGACAGTATTATCAATTGCAGCTTGAGCATCTTCCTTAATGCCAGCCCAACTCTGATCTATTTGCGATTTTGTCCAAGTTTGGATCTGACTTACTTCACCTTTAATATCATCAATTATAGAGCTAAAAAAATCACTAATGACTAATCCATAACTGGGTGTAGCTAGTAATAAACTTACTACAGTAGCAGAAAGTAGTACAGCAACTTTTTGACGATTCTTCATGGTTAAGCTACCTTTGTTTTTTGTAATTGAAACATCAGTTTTTTAGCTTCCTCAGATAATTCTTCTGACCGAATCATTTTGATATAATCCTCAGTAAACCTGACCATTCCTAACAAAGGATTATCTTGATAATTTTTCAGAAAAAGAGTCCGCAATTCTTGCTCATGGGGATTGTTGGCAACAGATGCCAGTAAACAGTGTGCAGGATAATAACGGCAGAAAGTGAGCTTACCGTTATCATCAAGCAACCATTGAGAGTAAATCCCCGATTTTTGAGGATAGAAAGCTTCTGTACTGTTAACCCGAATGATTTCGGCAGGATATTTAAATCTCTCTATGAAGGGGTCTACTGCTGAGGTTTGTATCCTCCCGACTAATCTAGTCCCAATATTTGCAAAAATCTTAGATGCTGCCTTGCTTTGATAAATACTCTCTGGCTCTTGGGCAGATAGGATTACGCGAATTCCCGCTTTTGCACCATTTGCACACAATCTACCAATCAAATCTGCAATTGATTCAAATTGAAATAAGATTGGTGCTTCATCGAGGAAGAAGATACTGACTTTCGATGCTAACGCTCGTCTGAGTGCAGCAGCATAAGCGCTCAGAGCTAAGATGGCTGCATCCGCTTCACTTGATAAATTTCTTAATGCAAAAACAAGTAATTTTGCATCAGTTCTAAAACTAGAAGGGCGAGAAATTGACTGTCCAACTCTTGTGGTTAACCAGTAATTAAGTCTCAGTCGAATTTGTTCTAAAGCTTCCATAATGTCTCGACTGTTACTGGCAATAGAATCTAATTTAATAAAGGCTGGGGAACAGTATTTGTAAAAGTCTTGCAGTGTTGGAGTTTCTGTCCATGCCTTAGTTCCCACTCCTGATAAGAGCGCTAACTTATAGCGCATTTTGATTTCATCATCGTTGAAAAATATTTTTAATGTTAAAGCAATGATTGATTCAATATTGGTAATCATCCCAGGACTAACCCCAATCATGCTAGTTCCAATCACCATTGTCATCAACACCGATTTCAAAAACTCCTTGAAATCATTCAATCTTTCATTGATAATTTCTGGTTCTAGCCCTTGCAAATTCGGTAACTCAAAAAGATTGTTGTATTCTTTAGAAATATCAAAGTAAGCCCCGTCTTTCCCCAACAAATTAGTGTAGTCAGTGAAGGTAGATGTACCATCTGGTTTGGGGTAATCTAAAGCGACAACTGGGATATCTTGGGCAAGTGCTGGTGTGAGAATTCCAGCCACCAGAACTGATTTCCCCGAACGAGTTGCACCGAAAACAGCTAGATTCTTGTGATTTTGGTACAAGTCTAGATATACAGGTGTCCCGCCCTCTTCTGCAATTAACTCAAACCCAGTCCGATCTCCTGTGGCTGTGCGAATTAAAGGCATCAGCCCTGGTGCTTCGGAACTAAAATATGGCAGTCTGCGGTTAAAAGGCTTGGTTAACAGTGGTTCCCAAACAAATGGACAACACTGCAACCATGTCTTCCAGGCGTATTCTATCTCCCGGTCAACTGCCGCCGGACGCAAGAAGTAACTCGCAAGGTAACGGCAAGCTTCATCTAAAGAGCGTGTTGATTGACGGTGTACCAGAAAAACTACAGCCGTGTGTACGACAACATTTCCTTTGTAAATCGTCTTTTGGGCTTCTACTGCTGACTCAATATTCAGTCCCGACTTGACATCAATATTACCTTTATCACTGGATAATGTCGTAGAAGTAATCGATTGTTTAGTTAGTCTTTGCAGATTAGTTTTTGTGATTCCTTGGTTAGCTTTCGTAACTTGACAGATGATTTCAGTATCGAAAATACTATCTCTAGATATCAGTGACCAGAGATATCTTAGTTGTCCCTGTTCGTCTATCCAGCCCCCTGGTTTTTGACTAAAATTCAGCGCTCCAATATATTTATCTTGGATTTTTACCCATTGACGATCCAAAAATGGTAAAGACTGCTCATCTTCTAGTAAATGATGCCGGATGTGAAAATCGCTTGTTTGGGTTTCAATTAGTCCATTTATTTCATCTATTTTTAAGGGATTTGGGATTGCTGTTGGTGGAGAATGGTTAAATTGCTGCCAGATTACCGTCCAGAGTTCTTCAGGACTCAAAGCTTTAATCCCTAATTTCATCTTATTACTAAGCAAATTTTCCCATGATTGAAAACCATCATTAAATGAATTTTGCAGAATATTTTCAATCTTGGTATTATTAATGTAGTGAATTTCTCCAGTGAATTTGTACCATAATTTCTCCAATTGTTTAATAATAGACTCAATAAAATCTTGATTCCGTTCCTCATCAGAAGCAACAGTATAAGTACACCATAACCTCAAGAATTTGTTTTTTCGTATTCCACTTTTGGTTAATCCTTTTATTCGTAATCTTTCACTACGAATCAAGAGTTTAAGTTGTTCGACTGAACAAGTATTCTCAATTTGCTTAAGTTCTTGTTGCCGTTCATAATCCGAAGTAAATGAACCAAAATGTATGGTCATTGATTCTTGCTCTGGGATTTCCTTAAGTCCGGCTTCTATACCCTCGAATATCGGTAATATTTGTTCATTGGCTAAATTCGGATGAATCCCTAAACAATCAAAACAAAATTTAATCTGAATAGATTCACCTTTTTTGAGAATCAATGCACCTATGCCTTTTCTCCCGCCTAAATTCAAGTTGCAAATCCCTGCTAAATGAATAATGTCCTCAAAGGGAGTCAAGACTTTAGCAAACTCAATTTGCTCTTTTTCTAATGTTTTTTTACCTAATTTATCTGGATATTTAGATTGTTTCGGAGTTTTCATTATGAAGCCAAAAATTATCTACGATTGGTGGATGATTCAAATTATTTACTGTTACAAAATAGGGAACTATTAACTCTTAAGTGGAAATGGTAGAAAATGAGAGATTCAAGAAGAATTCAGGAGCAGAGCCGGAGATGCTACGAAGCACCGCTTTTTCGGTCTATTACATTCCTGAATTATGACCCAACTCTTGGAGAAGCTACGCCCTAAGCGTAGCTATGCCGCAGGCTTTACGACAAGCTCAGGGCATCGCCCCTGACGGAGTGAATTTTGACTCTCAACCTACTTCTTTAATTCTGGGAATTCCTCTGTTGCCTGTTCCCTATTCCCTTTTAATTCTGATTTTTGTATTCTTTTTCAATGTTTTAAAAGGCATATAACCTCTACTAATTCGTGGTACGCCGATAAATTTTCCCAAAAAATCTTTATTCGTAGAAACTACCCACCATGTTGCCCATCCCCAAGCAATACTTAATCCAGTTGCTAACCATCCAGCTTGAAATGTATAAGAAACAACAAATACATTCACTACTCCTATTACTGACCAAGGAAAAATTTGGTCGGCGGGAAATGGGCCTAATCTGGGTCTGTCTCCCAAAATTCTATTTACAGTCCGAAATTTATTTTCATTTTTCATGATCTCAAACTATTTCAGCATGAAAAGACTGTATTAAATCAGTTATCAGTTATCACAGTTTCAGTCAAATAGTTTGACCCTAACTGTTACCTACTAATGAGTGAGAAATGGGGGACTCTGACGATGCAGATAAATACATCACTCTCTACTGATAACTGTTTACTGTTGGTTATGCCGCACCTCCACCAACAATCAAGCCAGTAACTAAATCTCCTACAAAAACTGAAAGGACAATAATTAATGGAGTTCTGGCTAATGTTTGCCAATCTTCATCGTTGCGGGCCGCTTGAACAACCCGGACTAGGCTGATGCCTACGTAGAGTAAGAACAGACCCCTTAATACGTTGAAGAACAATGCTACAACTGCTTGTGTTTGTCCGTTCCCAGCATTACCAAAGGTATTAGTCATCCAGGTTTGAGCAGTGTTAAAAAACTGTGCATCGGCTGGCGAGGAAGCAAAGTCAAGTAGACAAACAACCGTCAAAATCGTAAACAACACCGCATAAAGATTGACTCCATACTTGCGTTGTATCTGCTCAAAATTAGTCAACAGAGCTTGAGATTGCTTTGGTAGTGCTATAGCGATCGCCGTAGCAATCATCAATCCACCTAAGAGGATGTTGTGGACTGACATCGACACGATCATTGCCGTACCCGTCGCTCCCATTAGCGCTAGTGTGCTATTTGTTATCTTGCTGTTCTTTTTTCCTGAAGTCAGTACAGCAGCATTATTGACAAAGCTTTCAGTCTCGTCGTGGTAAGTATGCATTTCGTTCTCCTGAAACGATACGCATATTATTCGGGTTTTCACCCACAAAACCTACAAACCAAAGTACTAAAAAAAACCGTACCTTTGCCTACATAGAATATTTAATACAATCTATTTCACAGCAAATCTAGCAAGTAGACTGCTTATATAGATGTTATAGCTGTTTATTATCAGTATTTAAAATTATATAGGTATACAATTTTATATTCATTGATGAAATTTAGAGAAATAAGCGCCAGATTGCCTATTGACTTTTTTCCCTTTGTTGGTTTTCTCATCAGTATGGAACCGATAATGGCTGGATGTTGAGCTTGTCGCCGACTTGAATTTTAACAGCACCAGAGGGCAGTTCTAAAACCTGAGTAGCAACACTACCCCTGTAAATTGGACAAGGATTTTTTGCACAAGGTGGAGCGTTGTAAATTACCGTCGTCACCATACTATCCTTGATGAAAATGATGTCTAGGGGGATTTTTACTTGCTCCATCCAAAAGGGGACATTTTTGTATTCCTTGCCCAAATTAAACAACATCCCGCGATCGCCGGGCAAATGATTGCGAAACTTCAACCCCTTCTTTAATTCATCAGGTGTAGTAGCTACTTCCAACTTGAATGTGCGATTGTTGTAAGTAAGGGTCTGGATTATAGGTAAATGCTGGGGACGAGTTTGCAAGTAGGCGATAGTTGTTGAAGCGGCAATAATTGATATTCCCGCAATTGGCCCAAGGATGTTTAAGACTTTCAAACCCGCAATAAATAAGTCATTTTGGTTAGGAATTTTTATTAACTGCATAATTAAGAACATCTAAGAATTGAAGAAGAATTCAGAAGTCAGAATGAAGACGCTCGATACTCGCTAACGCTTCGCTATCAGTGGGGGATTTAGACCCGCCACTGTCTTATTGACCACTAAATATGCAGATTTAGTGGGGGTGCAAAAACGCTCTGGATTCATCCACCAGTCGCAGAAAATACCTTTCCTGTATTCTGGCGACTGACGCATGTATTCTGTTTCAATAAAATTCCTTATCCAAAAATATTGACATTGCCGGCACTATATATACTTGAGTCAAGGGGACTGGACGGTAAACCTTGTAAATCAGCTTTGTTTCGCATACCCTCAATCCGTTCAGCTTCCCGGATTGCCAGAGGATTCATATTATTTCTCGCTGACAATAATGCTTCAAGTCTAATTTCTAGCGGCGGCAGTTCACCAATAGGTGGAATATCGTCTGTGAACATCAGGCAAAAAGTAGAGATAGCCGCCCTTTCCACAATTGCTTGGATTTCCGCACCCACACAGCGATGGGTCGCTTTGAGCAGTCTGCGCCATTCTTCATCGCTGAACCCATCTCTATCACGGAACCGATAATCAAATCTAGCGAGATGAATTTTAAAAATCGAGTGTCTTTCCCCATTATTGGGTAAATCCACCTTAAAAATGTCGTCAAATCTCCCGCTTCTAGTCAGTTCTGGTGGTAGCCATTCAATGTTGTTGGCAGAAGCAATAATTAATACATCACTCTTTCTTTCCTGCATCCAGGTTAACAACATCCCTGCTAGTCTTCGGGACAAATCATCATTGAGAGTAAATCCCTTGTCAAAGTCGTCTAGGTATAGAATTACACGGTTAATCCTGTCTACTAGTGCCAGCAAGTTTTTTAGCTTGTACTCCGCCATGTTGCCGTAACTACGAAAACTGCCCCACTCTAAAACGATCATCGGAATCCCCAATCGCTGAGAGCAAGCTTTCGCTGAATGAGATTTACCTGTGCCTGGGGGCCCAATCAATAAAATACCTTTGGGTAGCCGAAGATTATATGCTTTAGCTAACGGCGTTAATAAGCGCTTATATGTCTTAAAAGATTCCTGCATCAAGTCCAGTCCGCCAACTTCAATTGCTGGGGGCTGGAGAAACTCAATATTGTAAACTCGCCTGAGCAGGTCAGTTTTGTAAAGAGAAAGTTTTTTTGTCAGTTCTTGGGCTTTGGTACAAGAAGCTGTAGCCCAACTAATCCCATACTCAATATCTGCTAAATACATCCCCACAGCAGCAAGGGCGATCTCATGGATTTCCTTTTCACTATAGTTTTTTGGCAATACCCCTTGTAGATAATTGCTGATTTCTTCAACTGTTGGCAGTTCTTGTGTAATCGTCGGCACAAATGCGGTAATTTCAGATGAAAGACTGGCGTTTGGCCCCAACAGGATAGCTGTTCTATTTGAGTTCCGGTTGTCAAGTTTCAGATTTACAAGGGCAGACTTAATCCATTCGGCGGTTAAGAAAAAATCCGGGTCAGTAGTTGAGTTTCCCAACCAAGGAAATATCCCCTCTAATATTAAAATGCCTTCTTTTTCAGTAGCTTTCCAAAATCGCAGGATCTCAAAGTAATCTTCGCGTTTATTTTTAGTTATCGGCTGATACTCTAGTACTTGTTGTAAAATCAAGTCCTGCCCATTAACCTCTAACTGATGTAATTGATCGTCTGATAGTGTCCACAGATAGCATAAAACGTGCTTTTGTTGACATTTCCTAGCAATGCTTTTCAGTAGTCTTGCCCTTTCTTGCAGTGGAGATTCTATCGCAATCAAAGGATTGTTTAGTTTTATCAGGTCAAATACTTGCTCTATCAGCGCAGTATTCATCGGTTTTTTTTATTTGTTGGTCATCCTGATAATAAAAGTTATAAAAAATTGTTTCCACAGACAAAAGTATTGAAAAATACAGTACTTTTACCTCTTGCTTTTTGACTACAATATGCCATTCTCTCTTAATTTATCCGCATTATCTGAGTGAGCAATTTTACTTGAAATCAACGCTATATTATCAGAAAATTGCAATTCAT